>JAGRNE010000081.1 GCA_020440915.1 Leptospiraceae bacterium
TACAAAGCCGCCCATTCCATCGTCCTTCCGATTCGGATGTGTAGGATCATGATGCCAGATACCATCCACCTGAAAGCGATACGCATAGGATCGTACCCGATGCCCCTCTTCCAATTCCCTCACCGGAATGACCAGATAAAAGACCCCCTGTGGATTGCGTTTCATGGGCAGCGGTTTCCAGTTGCTGAAATCGCCGGCCAGATGTACATGTCGAGCCCGGTAGTCCTGGTAGGTAAAAAGTATGCCGGTCCGGCCGGGATTGGAGCTATGGGCATATTTCTCCCAGTCCAGAAGATGGATGTATCTCGGAGAGATGGCGCGCTGAAGCTTTTTTAGATGAAAGGTGGTATAGCTTCGAATCTGCTCCACATCGGCGGATTCCAGCCCGGATTGCTCCGAATTGTAGGAAATGACTCCATCCGGGGCCCCCTGCAGGGTACTAAGACCAAGAGTGGAAAAAATAAAAATCAGTTGTACGGCAATCCGGTTATTTCTCATATGAGCGGTGAGTCCTTTTCTTTCTGGATTCATATTTAATGTCGATAATTCTACAGGAATTGCTGAAGCAATTCTTCCTCTATCATGGCAGATACGGAAACAGGAGACAGTAGAAACGAGCAGATAGAAGATCTGCTTTCGGACCTTGATCGGGACCTCACAGAAGTGATTTCTCCTATGGAGGATCAATTCAAGGAGGATCTCATGGAGGTCCGGGGCGAAGATCCGGATCTGCAAAGTATCGAAGAGGATATGGCGTCCGGCGATGACGGTCCGGATGCCGACTATGGCGACCTTGACTCCGATTCCGGCGCCGGTTTTGACGATTCCGAAGAATCTTTAGATCTGGGCGACTTTGGCGATTCTGGCGATGCCACCAGCGCCGGAGGATCCCAGGAAGAAGCAGATCCTTTCTCTGGTCTGGATATGGGAGAAACCAGCGGCCTGGACGATACCGCCTCCGCTGATACAGGCCTGGAAGATGCTCTGAGCGGTCTGGACTTCGGTGGCGGGGATACGGCAGAAACCCGGGATTTTGGCGAATCTATCGAGACCGCCGATGCAATGCAAGAATCCGGCGGAGGCGAAGGCTTTTCGGATCTGGACGATTTGATGGGCGGCCTGGGAGATGAAAGCCCGGCCGATAGCGGATTCGATCTCGGTGAGGATTTCGCCACCGAAGAGTCATCCACCAACGACTCGGCGGGCGGCGGCGATTTTGACATGGATCTGGGCGATCTCGGAGACATGGGCGCTGAAACCGGAGGCGGATCCGAGCCTGCCTTCGAAGATCTTACCGAACCGCTAGAGGGCGATCAGGGCGACACGCAAGACGCTGCCTCTGTTTCGGGAGCGGAAGCCACCGGTGATGCAGGCGCAGATCCATTTGCGGATCTGGGAGACTTCGGCGGCGCCGAAACTCAGGAAGATCCATTTGCAGATACAGGCCTGAGCCTGCAGGGAGATCCCTTTGCGGATGCCTCATCTGAAGGCGATATGGATCTGGGAGATATGGGTCTCGGCGACGATGGCCTCAGCGGCGGAGATCTGGGCAGTCTGGACGATGGAAGCAGTTCCGGAGGCGGCGATTTTGACATCGGTCTGAGCGACATGGATATGGGCCTGGATTCTAGCGGCGATTCGGCTTCCGGAGGCGAATCCGAGGCCTCGAGCGCGGCGGCCGGCGAGGAAGATCTGGGCGGACTGGAAGATCTGGGTAGCTTTTCCAGCGGCGACCTGGAAGAGATGGCCAACGAAGCGCAAATGTCCGCAGGCATTGGCGAAGAATTCACCGATGAAGAGCTGGCAACCATCCGCACGGAGATCGTCGATTTTCCGCAGGCTTTGCGAAAAGCCATCATCGATGCAGTAGTAAACGAGAAATTATCCCATCCAGATCAGCGCATGCTGATGAATATGATTGTGGATCAGGCCGATCCCGATCAGATCGCGGATTTTCTGGAACCGCGCATGGGCTTTCGTCCGGACACATCCCCTCCGGATGTGCGAAAGGATGGAGTTCCCATAATCTACGCCGACGAATTCAGCCCCGAAGCCCTGGGCCGGCGCAGAAGACGCGCAAAAATGATGCTATTGGGCCTGGGCGGAATTGTACTGGGAGTACTGGGCGTATTTGGAGGCCTGCTTCTGTATCGCAGTCTTTCCATTCAGGGGCTCTATGAAGCAGGCCTGGAACGGCTGCATGAAGCCAGACGCGCCACTCCGGACGAGAAAGCGGCGTTGGCTCAGCAGGCCGAAGAATACTTTCAACGCGCCCTGCAATCCGACGACGGAGTTTATGACGTCGAGTATTTGAATCGATACGGAATCGCCTATCTTAAAGCGGGCTACTACGATCAGGCATTTTACAAGCTCTTTGGAAAAATCAATCCAGAATACGAATGGAACGATCCTTCCTTCCGTGCTCCTTTGATTAATGTAGCGGAGAATTCCAGGTGGTACGGCCCGGCAGAACGAAAAGAAGGCTATCAGACTACGTTCGTCGATGAAAGCGGCACTCCTCGCAAAGTTGAGATTCCCGGTGCATACATCGTGGCTCGTCTAAGAGACGGGGAAATGGACCGGGAAAATCTAATGTCTCTGGGACGTTTTCACTCCCACAATTCCAGGAAATTCCTGTCCACTGACGAAGGAAAGAAATACAAGAACGATGAACTTGGCATCGATTACTATCGCCTCATTACCACCCAGCTGAACCGCCCGGATGATGCAGAGGCCCTGGCAGGGATTGGCAAAATCCACTATAACAGGAAAGAATACGGCGCCGCAGCTCGCAAGTACAACGAAATCCTGGAGAAGCACCCTGCCCAGATCGAAGGCCATGCAGGACTGATCAACACATACATCGAGCTCTGGAAAGAAGATGGAGATCCGCGCTTCGTCATTGCCCGCCACAGAGAAGCTCGAAGACTGGGACTGGAAGAAGAGCTTCCGATTTACGTTCTTACGAAATTGGCCGGCTTTTACATCGATCTGGATCCTACCGACCTGCGAATCAAATACCAGGTGGATCCTGTGGATGCAGTGTCCGGATATGATCTGGACCAAAACGTAGTGCATCTACTTAAAATCGTCTTTAACAAGGAAGAGAAGCGGGACGAAGAGGTGGTAAAAGGCTCGGAGTACGGCGAAGGGTTCTATCAAAGGGGTCGATATTTGCTTTCCAGAAATGAAAGCGCCCGGGCTCTGAGACAATTTGAGAATGCCGTACGCACCGATCCCTGGCATTATCCGGCGCTCATGGAAATGGGAGAATACTACCAGTCTGTGCTGGACTTTTCCCGGGCCGAGGAATACTACACGGCCGCATTACAGACCTACGAAGCTCATCGGCCGGACTACGGTAACCGACCGGAAGATGAGACTTTGATGGACGGCGACATAGGCAAAATCTACTACAATATTGGTTCCCTGCTCTATTTACAGAATGCAGGCGGCAGCGATCCCACTCTCATCCCCCGCTCACGCATCTATCCCTTCCGGGCGGAGAGCGCCGAATCCGAAGAAGTGGCCCGCAGAAGGCAGCAGCTTTCCCAGGCCGCGGAGTACTTCGACACAGCCCTGGATTCAGATCTCCAGGATTCCGAAGCCATTGTGCGAGCGCATTACAGGAAAGGCTGGATTCGATACATGAACGGCGATTTCGACTCGGCTTTGCAGGAATGGACAAAGCTGGACTCTTCTTACGATGCAGTGCATGAAGATCGGTCGATTCTTATGGGCCGGGCCAACGCAGCCTTTCATGAGGATCAGCTAAGCTATAGCATGGGAAACTATCTCAAGCTCAAAGATGACCTGGAAACAGAATCCGTGCGAATTGCAAACCCGGATCCACAGAATCGCAAACACAGGCTGGTCTACGAACAGCTGACGCAGGTGTACAACAATCTGGGTGCAGTGTACGAAAAGCAGTACATGGAAAAGAAAGAAGCCGGGGCTTCCCGAAGCGTTCTGGAAAACCTTCAGGAGCAGGCCATGAGCCATTACTGGAAGGCCGTCGAGACCGCCGGTCGCATCGATCTACCTGCCGAAATCCCGCGACAGAACATTCAGCTCGGCTTTCCCCGGGGCGGCCAGAGAGAACCCCTTCTGGACGAATGGTTGAATCCGATGCTTGAAGAAGTCAATAATGACATCTAGGTCAGGGAATCCTGCATAAATCTCCGGGGAAAAGGAACGCCACCGGGAAAGGCATCGAGAAAGGCATCCGAAGGAAGCCCGGGCAATTTCAGCGATAAAGAGGAAGCAACTACTTCGTTGGTACGCGAACACCGCCGAGACCAGGCCAAATCCGACGCAGTAGATCCGATGCCGTCAGGATTGCTGTGCAGCAGCTTTCTGGGCTTTCTTTCGCTGTCGGTTATACTTGATCCCACGAAAGAAAGTGCGAATATAGAATCCGTACATGGAAAACCAGCGAATCAGATTCATGGGACGAATGAAAGTCCGCCAGAGCCAGGTAAGACCGCGAACCTGAAAGTAATCCGGAGCTTTTCGCTCCATGCCCGAGAGTATGTCAAAAGCGCCATCCACGCCAATCACTACAGCCCGCGAAAGACTCTGAATGTTCTCCCTGGTCCACAATTCCTGAATGGGAAATCCCATTCCCACAAAGATAATGTCCGGCGAAGACTTGCGTAGTGATTCCTTGATCCGCTCCCCTCTTTCCTGATTGAAGTAACCGCCCTGGCGACCGATGATTCGCACTCCAGGAAAGCTACGAGTCAAATTCAAGAAGACCTTTTCCAGGTACTCCAGGCGAGAACCCAGAAGGTAGATCGTGAATTCCCTCTTTACGCTCAAGCGAATCACATCCATCAAAAAGGCAATCATGGGAATTCGCTCTTTAAGAGGAGTGCCGAGTTTCTGCGCAGCCCAGGGAAGACCCGCTCCATCGGCAAGTATCAATGCGCTATCCCGGGCGATAAAGGAAAGCTTCTTACCCGGCCGGATCTGCATCAGCTTTATAGGATCGGAAAAGAAAACAAAATGAGGACCATCTTTGCGCTCCACCATATCCATGATGCGCGCCACCGCTTCGTCACGGTCGACGTTATCTACAGGTACATCCAGAAGATCGATACGCTCCAGGGAGGACAGATCGATGCTCTTATAGTCCAGAAGGTAATCGCGATCCTCTCTGGCGGATGCGTAAGGTCTCACAGTTGCTCCTTTCATATTTGCCGTCCAATGATAAAAGGAAGTAGATCGATCAGATTTCGCCCACTCCCGTGGACACTGAAAGAGTTCCGATTATGTCTCCATCTGGTAAGGCATTGAATATTCTCATAGCAATTTTTACAGAGCAAAAGGAAATTCTTTCCACGGTTTTTACGGCCCGGGATTACCACCGCGCAGGCTTCTCGAAGGCTTAAGACGGGACCGACGGTGAGGATTCTTCGTGGACGCGGGACGCTTTGCTCTGGCGAAACCCCGGGCCTTCAGCATCCTTTATCAGGCACTCTGTCCAGGCCTGGCAGCCATCCTCTGAGTGAACCGAGGCTATGGCTGCAGGAACCACAGACAGACGAAGCGCCCGGGAATCCCTGGTCTTTCGCCAGGCTTCCTGTAGCGCCATCCATCTACCGGCATCCATGGAGCCGATGAGGACAATGGTCGGTAAATCTTCTGCGTTCCCGGGCGAATCGCTCTTGCTACTGGACGCCTTCTGCAGAATTCGCAGGGTTTCTTCTATATTCAGCACCTCATTTTGATCTGTGGAATTCGTCTTGGAGCGAGTAGGAAAAACCGGTCCCAGCGCCACATAGGACCAGCGGTGAAGCCCGCCCCGCATCTCATTAAAAGCAGCCAGGAATTGATCCGCATTATGGGTGGAGCATCCGCAAACACCGCCGCTTTGACGAATCTGATGGAGCATCTCTGCGTCTCGGGGACGCAGTTCATGTAGATCATGCTGTCCCAGGTGAATACCGCAGAACCAGTGCGAATGGTGCCAGGCTACTTCCAGAAAGTCATTGGCGATGATACGAGGATGATGAGGACCAGGCAAACGACTACGGGCTGAATGCAACCTTTCGGCAAGAGCGGCATAGCCAGATGCGTCCAGAGTCTTGGCACGCAACTGGTAAGGCATCCATGCCCGCGCTGCCCAGTTCAGCGCCAGATCTTCCGGCCGGCGGTTCGCATTCTGACAGGCATCCAGATCCAGAATCGGATACAGCCCGGCCGGGAAAAGATGCGAGGACATTAGCCTCCTCCTACAAAGCGGATAATCTCCAGCCTGTCTTCCTGTTCCAGCTTGACGTCCGGCCAGGTTTCCCGACGCACTATGGCGCCGTTTCGCTCCACCGCTACGGTCCGGGGATCCAGTCCCAGGGATTCTACGAATTCCATCAGGTTGGCTGGCCTTTCCCAGCTGTGTTGCTTTCCGTTTACAACCATGTCTTTTTCTAGCTACAGAACAGTCCGGCGGTTCAGCAATACAAAATTGTTGCACTGCCCGGTTCATGGAAGAGAAGTGACTGACCGTTACAAACGATCATCTAGAGGATACCATGCGCTTTTCTTTAATACTACCGATCTTCTCCATCATACTATCCCTTCTGGCTTTCTCTTCCTCACCTCTGATGGCCGAGGAGCCTGCAAAGCCCGCCACAGAAGCTGTGGAAAGACAAAATCCGCCAGAATCTGAATCGCCTGAGTCCAAAGAGCAGAACGCTTCCGGGGATTCGGTCATCGATTTGTTGATCAAGGGCGGCTACACCATGATCGGCCTGCTGCTTATTTCAACGATCATCGCCGCCTTTGCTCTGGAACGGTATTTTTTCTTTCGCAGAAACAAGCTCAGCACCAAAGGTTATTATGAAAGAATCCAGGGAGCGCTTCAATCCGGGGGGCTTTCTGGACTGGAAAAGGAAATATCCGGCGATGAACTCTTTTTGAGTCGCATTCTTCGAGACGGTCTCAAGAGAAAGGATCATGGAAGGCGCGAAGTAGAGAAAGCAATCGAGATGTCCGCCACTGTAGAAACCGGAAAGCTGGAAAGAGGACTGAACCTGCTATCCAACCTGGGCAACCTGGCCCCTCTTCTGGGATTCTTTGGAACGGTTGTGGGTATGCGAGCCAGCTTTCTGCAATTTGTGGAAAAAGCTGCTCCTACTGCTCGAGACCTGGCCGTGGGTGTGGAGGAAGCTCTGATAACAACAGCCACCGGCCTGTTTATAGCCATGCCTACATACTTGATTTATAATCTCTTCATCTACAACATCGATTCCGTAACCATTGAACTGGAACGATGCGCTGCAGCAGTGCTGAACGCCGTGGAAGATGAGATCGGCTAATGCGACTTAGAAGGAAACATAGAGAGGCGGAAGAAATCCCTCTTTCGAGCACGGCAGACATTGCCTTTTTGCTTATTGTTTTCTTCTTGGCCGCCAGCGCACTTCTGGAGATGCGCGGGGTTTCTATACCGTTGCCCAAAAAGAATGCGCCTCCGATGGAAATCGAAGAAAAGAATCTATTTCGCATTGAAATAAACGATGAAGGCAGCTATTTGCACGAAGGAACATCCATGACTCTGGAGGATGTGCGCGACTCCGCCCAGAAGGCTTTCAAAGAAAACAAAGATCTGGTAGTAGTCATTCGTCCCTTTCCGGACTCTCCCACCGGAAGCGTGCCGCGGCTAATTCGCATGTTACAGCAACTGAACATTCAAAGGGTTTCGCTGGCCATGAAAAAGGGCAGATAGCAGATGCAGATTCGCAAACGCAGACAGGGTACATCCATTCCTCTGGCGGCCATGGGCGACATTGCCTTTTTGCTGCTTGTCTTTTATATGGCCACGACCATGGTAACTGACCAGAAACCGCGCGATGTGGATGTTCCCGGCGCCGAAGCGCCTTCTCAGTCCAGTCCCTTCCCTCTTATCATCTATGTAGACCGGGAACTGGGCGCCAGAGAACAGGCATTTTTCTTCAATGAAGTGGTATCCATTTCACGGCTTCCGGGCCTGGTTCAGGACCGAGCCAACCAGGCGCCAGGTCCTGTTCGCGTCTATCTTAGCATATCCCGGGACTTACCGTACCGTACAATGGATTCCGTGATTCAGCGATTGAAAGATGCTGGCATCGCCAACCTGGTGATTACTACCAGGGAAGGAGGCTCCTCTGACTGAGCTGGCCCTGGATCTTAGAGACCGGATTGCGCGAAGCACCGGGGACTGGACTCTATCCCAATGGATGGTGGCCGGCTTTGCTGTGCAAGTTCTGGGTTTATTTCTCTACCAGCTCACTCTATGGATCATCCCCGAGCCGGAGAAAGAGATGGCTATGTTTACGGCAGATCCGGGCATGAGTTTTGTTGAATACCAGGAGCCCAGCCAGGAGGATACTGCCAGCGCAAAGGACCTGTCCGAAGAAATTGTAGAGACAAAAAAGAAGCAGGACGAAGCCATCAACTGGACCAATGCGGCCAACCCTGCTACTAACTTCTCATCCAGGTACACCGCAAGAATCTCTGTCACAGTTTCGCCGGATGATTATCCCTCTTCGGCAGCGCGCGCAGGCGTGGGTACCGTTACCATTCGGGCCGCCCTTCTAATCCTTCCTTCGGGGCGCATTGGCGATGTGAGAATCCAGAACGTGCGATTCAGTAATCCTGTGGGCGAAGACTACAAGGCAGAATTCATCGCCAGGGCCCGACAGATACTGCTTACACGAGCCAGACTTGTGTCTCCGCCCTATACAGAAAACGGACAGCCCACAAAGTTTATCTGGACTCAAACCATTACATTCACGCTACCGTAATCACAGAGTGATGCGTACCTATTTTGCCATTACTGCCGCTGCGGTGGCCCTGGTGCCGCTGTCCGTAAGCGCAAGCCAGACCTTGATGGCGTTGTCCTTGATTTTTTCCATGGCCCTGGTTGCATCGAACTGGCGGCGCAATACAAATGGGCCCATGGTCGTTGCCGGGCCGGAGCAATCATTCAAATGGGGTCCGCCAGTCTGGAAGCGAATCCAGAGAAACCCCGCAGCTGCAGCCTCCTGGTTTCTTTTTTTCTACCTTGCTCTGGTATATGCAATACGCAGCCTTCAATATCTACTGGATACCTCCAATGTCATCTTTCAGCCCCGCCCTTTTCATAATGAGCTAACAGACTTCTTTCTTTTTCTGTTCGCCTGGCTGGCATTTCTGCACAGCCAACAATATCGGAATTCGCCCGCCGCATCATCCGCGGGACAAAAAGCCCCAAATGCCCCATCCAGGACCGATGGCGCGCCAGAAGATCTGCAGGCCACCGCAACCGGCCAGGACCTTTCGCCCCGAAGCCTGCCGAACGCCAACTCTGAAGCCAGAAAAAAGGAACACATCTATACCTGGATACTAAACGCATTGACCGTATTTGCTCTTCTCACTGTACTTTCCGGTCTTCTGGCAATGTTTACCGAAGTGCGTTTATCCAAACTATTCACCGGCCATGGACATGAATTCAGCGCAACAAACAGACCCCAGTTTGTTTTTCGCTCCTTCGGCGATTTCACGCTGTATCGCCCCATTGGATTCATGAATACTCGACTGAGCTATGCAGGCATTCTTCTCTTTTCCTTTGCCATATTATTGCACCGCAGCCTGATTTCGCTGAAGGTTACGCTACTGCATCCTTCCCTGGCCACCCTCGGCCGTACCCTTCTCTGGATCTTTTTCTGCGGTATCGGAATTCTGGCCCTGCTCATGAATGGATCCCGGTCTGGCCAGATTGGAAGCACGATAACCATAGTACTGATTCTTCTTTATCATGGTAGAGCGTTGGGAACGGCGCTTTCTGCCAATGCCAGAAAGAGGTTGCAGGGCCGTCGCGCAACAGTGTCAATATGGATGGTGGCATTTGTTCTTGCGCTGATTGCATTTGGCGTCCTCTATGTTGTGGGGCTGCAGTCTGGAACCCATCGCCACACGGACTACATGCGGCCGGTGATCTGGAAAGGGGCTCTGGCTTTATTCCAGGAGAGTCCACTGCTGGGCGTGGGGCCCGGAAACTATCCGGATGCCTTTCATCGATGGGCCCAGCAATTCTATCTGGATCATCCCAGGACGATGTACTTTCTTGAGATTACCCCGGACAGTCATGCACACAACGATCTGCTTCATCTACTGGCCCTGGGCGGATTGCCAGCAGGAATGGCCTTTCTGGCGCTGATTCTATTCTCCCTGCATTCGCTGGCTTCGCTCTGGGATCTTTCTGGTAAGACGGCTGCCACTTACTTGCGATCCTCGATGCAGTCCTCAGCCTACGCCCATCCCGTCCCGGACAGGCGGGATGACCCGGACGATCCCGGGAACATTGTGAAACGGAGTACAACGCCAATGGACAGTGTGGCCATCCTGGATCTGGAATGGGCCCTGCGAAGCGCCCTTCCAGGATTCTTTGTGGCCGGTTTATCCCAGTGCTACTTCCAGGACGATGAAGTGGTAGTGGTGTTCTGGGCTTTCCTTTTCGCCGCTGAAATATTGAAACGCCTGCGGCATTGATGCGATGAGCCGCCGGTATTGACGGCTCATGCAAAGAGCTGGTATTGGCGCCTCCGCTAAAAGCTTGTAGGAAAGCGGTATTGCTCGCAACTTGCAGAGGGGTTCACCGAACCAAAATCGATGATCATGGATTCGGCCGGGCCTCCTGCCTTGCGCGCTACAATCGTAAGCCTGGATGGAATGGCAGGATTCCTGGAGCGGAGTCCCGTTAAATCCACACGAATGGTTTCGGCGGTTTCCGTGTTTTCGTAGATGATCTGCTCCAGATATCCTCTGGCGAAACGATAGTCCACTGTGAGCGAAGGATTCTTGACGCTTGCAGAAACGGTGCCGTCCGGGCTTTCGGTCCATTTCCCACGCTCCACGACATTGGCAGGCAGCCCCGCAAATAGTAACTCCTGAAAGAAAATGAAGGGAAGGCGAATGGAGTTCTGTCCCATGCCCTGTACCATCAGATTCTCCACAGGAATCGTTTCCATGCGATCCATCTGCACATTCTTAACAAAGGCCTGCCCGTTGAGGATGGTGAGCTGGCTTAACGTGATACCAATATAGGGAACCCGAAATTCAAGATGAAGCCGTCGATTTTTGGGATCGCTTCGCACCTCGCCGACCGCGGATTGGGAACCCTGGGAATTACGCAAGGCTATGTTGAATCCAGCAAGAAAGCAATTCCCGGGCTGGTAATTCTCCAGGATTTTTTCTTTTTTCGCTTTCAATCCCGGCGGAAGTTCTTCGTCGGGTTTCACTTCCGCAGAACGGCAGAAGCTCAGACAGCTTGCCGAAAAAACCAGCAATGGAAAAAGAATAAGCGCAACTCTATTCCAGGGAACCCCGGGCGAATTGTTGCATTGCAGCAAAGGCCTGTACTTGTTTTTCTCTCTTGTATTTGTAATGATCATGTCGCCTGTCCTTTTTTTGAGGTTTTTTTTCTGGAATCCTGCTTCGCCATACGCTACTGGCTACCTTTTCGGCTACCCGCCAGATTCAGTGCAGCGACGAGGCTCTTGACCACAAACTCCTCCGATAGTAGCCTTTAGCCATTGCCGGCATCTCCTTTGATGCGCCGTATTTTTCCCTGGATGCCTTCCAGCCAGCCAGGAGGACGCTTTCCAGGACCATCGTTTACCTGGATGGCTTCTCGATAGGCTTCCAGAGCGCGAAGAGGCATACCAAGTTTGTGGTACACATCGCCCAGATGTTCGTACACTTCCGGACTGGGAGTTTGTTCATGCTTCATCAAAGTGGCGGCCATCTCTAGATGGAACCGGGCCAGGTTGTACTGCCCGGACTGGTAGTAGACCCAACCCAGGCTGTCGCGATACGCCGCATTGGACGGCTCCTGCTGCACCGCTTCTTCAATCAGCGCTCGGGCTTCATCCAGGTTCTTACCTTCCCTGGCCAGCAGATAGCCCAGGGAGTTCTGAGCGGGCGCAAAACGGGAATTTGCGGTGAGAACCTTGCGATACCCCTCCTCAGCCTTTTCCAGTTGACCTTGTTCCGAAAGCAGCACCGATTCCAGGAATAGATAATCCAATCGGTTGGGCGCCAGTTCCCGGGCCCGGGACATGTATTTTAAAGCAGCCTCCCATCGATGCTGTCTCCATTCCACCAGAGACAGCATCATATAGGACTCATGCCTGTCGGGGATTTTGCCAACCTGGTCAAGGAGAAGCTGTCGAGCCTCGTCAAAACCCGAAATCTCTTCGTTGGCCAGTAGCCGCGCCAACTGCTCCACCGCTGCCGCCCTCTTTTGATCCGGCCCCCAGGCGCCTTCTGCATCGCCCACGGATATGGCTTTTCTTGCTTCGATCAGTGCCCGATGTGGATTATCGGACTCCATTAGATGAAGCCAGCTCAAGCGATGGATGTCGAATTCCCGAATCTTGAGATCCGGCCGCTCATTTCTAAGTTCCCTGGCCCGCTGAACAACCTTGAGTCCGGTATCCGATTCGCCGCGAAGAGCCGCCAGGGTGCTTACACGAATCAGCTCATCGGCATATGCTTCGTATTTTTCCTGCTGTTCCAGGGCATAGAGCAGCGCCACCCGGGCCGGCAAATGATCCGGATGTTTGCGCAGAAATTCCAGCAGTGGTACGTAGTTCTTAACCGGCTGGTTTGTGAGCACCATCCAGTACTGCTCGGCCAGCGGATTGGAATCCTTGCAGCGGGAAAAGTAAGTAATGGCCCGCGGATCAAAGCGCATCATCAAAATCTGCCCGAGCAGAAAGTCCAGTCGCTCGGTATCGATGCCCGCTTCCTTCAGATCCGAGGCCGGCATGCGATCCAGCTTCATAAGATGCGGAAGGGATTCATTGTATCGCCCATTTTCGAAGTATACTCCGGCGCCCAGAAGATAACGTGCCCCCAGACTATCCGGATGATAATCCAGGAAACGAAGAGCATACAGCGAAGCCGCCTCCACATTCTTTTTCCCAACGTAATAAACCGCAAGCTTCCAGAGAGAATTGGAACGATAATAACCTGCGCTGTAGTCCCCGGGAGG
>JAGRNE010000082.1 GCA_020440915.1 Leptospiraceae bacterium
CCAGGTTCCAGATACCTTCATCGTCCCAGCCGTGCTCATCGTCTCCGATGAGGGGTCGTTTGGGATCGGTGGACAGAGTTGTTTTTCCCGTGCCGGACAGTCCAAAGAACAGAGCCGCGTCGTTGCGCTCCTTGCCCACGTTCGCAGAGCAGTGCATGGTCAGGATGCCTTCCAGAGGCTTGTAGAAATTCATTACGGAAAAGATACCTTTCTTCATTTCTCCGCCGTATTCTGTACCGCCGATGATGGCCAGCTTGCGACCAAGGTGAAACAGAACAAATACCTCGGAATGCAGTCCATGCTCTTTCCAGTTAATGTCTGTGAAATCGGAAGCGTTCAGGATAGTGAAGTCCGGTTCCAGAGATTCCAGTTCTTCGGCGCTGGGACGAATGAACATATTGGTGCAGAAATGGTGCTGCCAGGCTTTTTCGGTGACGACGCGAAGAACCATTCTGGTGGACTTGCGGGCCCCGGCATAACCATCAAATACGTAAAGTGGCTTTTCGCTGAGATGAGCCTGCACCTTTCCCAGAAGTTCGTTGAAGACTTCTTCGGATACTTCTTTGTTGATGTTTCCCCACCACAGATCCTTCTCGGCCACAGGCTCCTTTACGAAGAATTTATCTTTGGGGGAACGGCCGGTAAAAATACCGGTGTCTACGGTCATGGCTCCTTGAGAAGTCAGGCTGGTTTCGCCATTCTTCTTTTCGTGCTCGAAAATCTCATCATAGCTGAGGTTTCTGTAAATAACCGGCGTATTCTCGATGCCGGGCAGTTTTACCATAGTCTTCATTGATTTCTCCCGGGAATGTGGTCCCTTGTCGCTTATTTAGGAACTTACTTCCGATCTGATCGCCAGTCTACGAAGATTTCGCAAAACCGGTCAACCGGAAAGTGAATTGTGCTCCGAGCAGGATTCGAACCTGCGACCTCCGGATTCGAAGTCCGTCACTCTATCCAGCTGAGCTACCGGAGCGGTTACAATCCCAATCTTCCGGGGCTACTCTGGAGTCAAAGGCTTTTCGCAATGGAACATGGTTTCCCACCTTGAAAAAGGGCTTTTCCCCTTTTCGGCCCGGGCTTAGTCCGGTGGAACACTTTATATGGACGCTATTTTTGAACTCGCATCCCGGCTTGTTGAATGGAGCCAGAACCATAAGAAACGGATGTTCCGAGATGGGCCTGGACGCCGCGCCTTCTACTGTCCAGGGCTCCTGACAGGAGGTTGCTGGCTTTTCTGCGGTTTTGTTCGAGCTTCTGGAAAGACGGCAGTCCTGGTTCTGCTTACAGCCTTGCTCTACGGATTGGCCGGAATTCAGAGCTTAAGGGCGGATACAGTCCTGGTTCGCGATTCGCAAGAATCGGTGGATGTTTCGGATCAGAACCTGGAGTTTCTCATCGATTCCAGTCGTAAGCTGACCTATCCGGCAGCCAGAAACCATGGTTTTCAGAGCCGCAAGGGACAGGGCACCAGTTTCGGTCTGGGCCATTCCGCGGTCTGGATTCGCTTCACGGTGCAGGGGGGGAGGGAAGGCGGTCGTCGATTCCTGCAATTCGGACATCCTCTTTACGATGAGCTGGATGTTTATTTGGACAACGGAAAGGAATATCATACAGGACGGGGCCGAAAGGCAGAAAGCCGACCGGTGGAGCATTCCACATTTGTGATTCCATTGGATCTGGAACCCGGACAAGCGGTACAGATTTATGCGCGAGCTACCAGCGGAGACTCCATAAAGTATCCGATTACGGTATGGAAGCCGGAGGCCTTCTTTGAACATGTGGCCCAGAATCGGATGATCACAGGCCTTTACTACGGCGGTATCTTCATAATTTTTCTTTATAATCTACTGCTCTATGCTTCGCTCCGCGATCGAGTATATCTGGTATATAGCGCCTATTTGATCTCCATAATACTCTTCATGGCCGCCGAATCCGGCCTTGTGAATCTTGCCGGGCTGGGACTCGTGCCGTACCTATCCGAGCGTTCGGTTCCTCTGGGGATGTCTCTGACCCTCCTTTTTCTGGCTCTTTTTGTGCAGGATTACCTTTCGCCGGCAAAGTATTCCCGAAGGCTGCATCGGATCAATCAGATCTATGTGCTGCTTTTTGCAGTCCTTATTCCCGCTTCTTTTATTCCTTCCTATCTCTACACCGTGCTGGCCGGCATGGTGCTGGTTATCACCTATATCCCATTTCTTTTCTGGACCGGCCTCAAGGGAACCCGGGCCGGCTTTCGCCCGGCTCGAGTTTTTCTCATTTCATGGTCCGGTATGCTACTGGGAGTCTTGATCTTTGCCGCTTCGGTAGTGGGATGGCTACCTACCAACCTCATCACTCGCATGGCCATACCGGTGGGTCTGGTTTTCCAGGTGGTCCTGCTTTCGCTTGGCCTGGCCGATCGCATTCGCGAACTGAATGCCGATCTACGAAGAGAAAGGACCGATCTGGAAATGCAGCAGCAGTCTCTGCAGGTCGTCATTGCCGATGCCAGGGCCACTGCTGCAGATTTGCAGCAACTGGCCACCGAGCAAAACGAACTGGTGGACCAGCTATCCCAGATGTCCGCCGATCAGGCATCGGCCAGCGAAGAAGTGGCCGCTACCATTGAAGGCCTTACCGACGTTACAAAAAAGATTCATATTTCAATGGAGAACCAGGCCGGGGCGGGTCGTATCATGCTGGAAAGGGTGTCGCAACTACGACAGGCCCATGAAGATGTGATCGAAACCGGCAATACCAGCAGACAGTCCGTGGAAGACATGAAAGGAGTCTTTTCCCAGGCGTCCACTCATCTGGCAACGCTGCAAAAGCAGATTGGCGAAATCGAGGCCGGCGGCCGATCCATTGCCGAACTGGTTAAGGTCATTGGCGATATCACGGAGAAAGTAAATATGTTATCGCTGAACGCTTCCATCGAGGCGGCCCGGGCCGGCGAATTCGGCCGAGGATTTGCGGTGGTGGCCGATGAAGTGGGAAAATTGGCCGAGCAAACCGGCGGTCGATCCAGGGAGATTTCTGCTCGAGTGGAACAGATTCAAAAGAGCATTGTGGAGGGAGCTCGCTCCGCTGAGACGACAGTGGACTTTGTAAAGCAACTTGCCAGCGATATACAGAGGGTACAGGCCAGCCTGGCCGATATGGGTCGTTCCGTGCAGGAGCAGAACGCCGTCGTGGATTTACTGGAAAAACATACCGACGATCTAAGCGCGAAATCCCGGGAAATTGCCGTGGAAACGGCCGAGCAGGCTGCATCCATGCAGGAAGGGCGCACCACCATCCATCGCATCTCGGAAATGGCCACAAAGCTCAACGAAGCCAACCAGAAATTGGGGGATATTTCCCGGAGACTTCGTCTGGGTGCACAGAACCTGGCAAATCGCATCAATTGAAAGTGTTTTCGCAAACCGAATGCACCAGATTTTCGATGCGCTACGCGGATAATTCATGCTAGAAGAATCCGGGCCAGGGAAATCCAGGTTATTAACGAAAAAAGCCGGCTCAGAGCCGGCTTTCGGGGCCCGTTTTGAGGGCCCTCCGCGATGCGCAGCGATCTTCCCGGTATTATCAAGGAAGAAAGCGTGCTTCCCTTGTTTTACTTGCTTTCGCGCAGATCCACCTGAATTGCGCTTACGATGTGGCCCAGGTCGTTCATCTTCTTCAGCTGATCGGCAGTGAGCAAATCGTCCACTACAAGCACCGAGCGCGCTGTACCGCCTTCTTTGGGCCGCGCAAGCTCAATACTTGCAATGTTAACATTTTCCTGACCCAGAAAGCTTCCGATGGCGCCTACAACTCCTGGAACGTCGTTGTTTTCGCACAGAATCAAAATACCCTCGGGCTTGAATTCGATGGGCAGTTCGTTCATGGATACCACCAGCGGATCGGAATTGATGGCGGTGAACTTCAATGTTGCGCTCTTTCCTGAAGTGGCTTCCAGTTTGATGTCCACGCTGCTCTTGTAGGTGTCCGGATTTTCCGTCTTGTTCTCATGAACACGGATGCCCCGTTCTTTTGCGAAGACAGGAGCATTGACGTAGTTGAGTTGATCGTCGCCAAGAGCAACGCTCAGTACCCCTTTTAGAATGGCAGTGGTCACCGGATCGATCTTGTATTCGGCAATGCTGCCTTTGTAGTTCAGATCCACTGTCTTGACGTCGCCGCCTACAAAGTGAGCCAGCAGTTTGCCGGCCTTTTCGCCGCCCAGGAAGTAGGGCTTCAGATAGTCCAGACTGTCCGGATCAATGGAAGGGAAGTTCAGCGCATTGCGAGCCACTCCAGTATCGAAGAACTCAATGAGCTCGTCGATGGTTTCCATGGCCACGGCGAATTCCGCTTCTCCTGTAGAGGCTCCCAGGTGAGGGGTGAGGATGACATTCTCTTTGCCAATGAGAGGAAAGTCCGCCGGAATGGGCTCCTGGGTAAACACATCCAGGGCCACGCCTGCGATTTGGCCGGACTCCAGTCCTTCGGCCAGGGCCTCTTCGTTGTAGATGCCGCCCCGAGCACAGTTAATCAGTCGTACACCTTTCTTTAGATCCTTGAGATTCTCTTTATTGACCAGATCCCGGGTGGTATCGGTGAGAGGAGTGTGCACCGTGATGAAGTCGGATTGCTTGATAATCTCCTCTTTGGAGACTATATCGATTTCCAGATGAGAAAGACTTTCGGCAGGGATGTAGGGATCAAAGCCCAGGACATTCATGCGAAGGCCTTTGGCTCTCTTCACAACCTCTTTTCCGATTCTTCCCAGACCTACAACGCCCAGTGTCTTGCCGGTGAGTTCGGTGCCCTTGAACTTCTTCTTCTCCCATTTGCCTTCATGCATGGTTTGATTGGCCTGAGGGATGTTTCGGGCCATGGAGGTCAGCAGGGAAATGGCCTGCTCGGCTGTAGACACTGAATTTCCGCCAGGAGCATTCATGACGATGATACCGCGTCTGGACGCTTCGGGAATATCGATGTTGTCCACACCTACTCCGGCTCGAACAATGAGCTTCAGATTGGATGCCTTTTCGATTACTTCTTTATCCGCTTTGGTGGCGGAACGGATGATCAGCGCTTCTGCCTGATCGATGACGGAGAGCAGCTCTTCCCTTGTATGGCCTTCTTTGTAAACTACTTCGAATTTGCCGGAGGATTTGAGTCGCTCTACACCTTCTTTGTCAAACTTGTCGGAAATAAGAACCGTATGTCTCATACCATGTCAGGATTTTGCACCGCACCCTGGCTGACAACCGGAATGAGGGCGACGCGCCTGCTGGGCGCCATTCCCGGAACGGCAGGGCATTAAGCGTTCGACCGAACTTATCGACCGAAGAAACGCATAAACCGTCGCCAGGGGCCCGGGCGAGGAGGGACGGAGACATCCTGCAAAGTGTCCTCGATGAAATCTTCCAGGAAGCGAAACACCTTTTCCCGGGCATATTTGTGGGTAGGCAGAACATGCCTGGTGGTTCCGTCCATTGCCAGCTGAAACATACAGGCACGCTTTTCGCGGCTATTGATCCTGGAATATATGTAGTATTGATTCTCCGAGTTTACCGTTTCATCGTTCTGGCTCATTACCAGACAGCAGGGACTGGTTATAAGGGGAAGGCGTCTTCGCACTCCTCTAAAGGCACGCTTGAAGCTGTGTAAAGGACCCAGCGGATACATGTATCGGTAGCCAATCCACGGGTTGGCCTGGTTGATTTCCTCCGGCAGTTCTTTATCCAGCCGAATGATGTCCGTGAACAGCCTGGCTACGCCGGTCATCATCAGGCTGAAATCGTGCAGGATTAGCCTTCCGTTGAAGTAACCGTTGAAAAAAGCAGGAGCGGAAATCAGAATCAGGCCGGTGCAGGGCGCCCGCAACGAGTTGCGGCTGGCCACATCCATGGCCAGCGTTCCACCCATGGAGAATCCAATCAAGAAAACCTCTTTGTAGCGCCGCCTGCATTCATGGTACAGATGGTTCACATATTTTAAATAATGGTAGTAACGAGTTTTCTGCATTTCCTCTTCGGTTGTGCCATGTCCCGGCAGAAGAGGACCCACGGCCGTATGGCCCAGGGAGTGCAGAAATTCCCCCAGAGGCCGAGTATTGAAAGCTGATCCTGCGAATCCATGGATGACCAGAAAACATACATCAGAACTTCCTTTGAATTCCCAGGACTCCGCCCCATCCAGAATTTCATCGGGGCCTGGTAAGCCGGGGAAAGGCACCTCCGGTTCCGGTAAGCCGTAGTAGCCCAGAGCAAAAAATGCAATGACCAGCACCGCCAGCCCGGCTAGAATCCATAGAGCAATCACAGGTAAAGAGGGGCTTTGCGCTCTTCTGTGCCAAGGACTTTATGAAATGTATAGTCCTGATCTACGGGGCTTGCTTTGCCAGGGGACCACATAATTGCCTTTTCGCTGACCGGTTCCGGGGATTCTGCTTTTCCCGACGGAACCATAAGAGAAAGTGCTACCTGTGAATAGAAAAGAAAAGGACCCATTCACATACGATGATCCAAAGGAAGGAGAAGGGCGGACGAAACGCCTGCATATGCTTCTTCCCGAAGAAGAATGGTCCCGGCTAAAGGAGTTGTCCGAGCGGCGAAATACATCCGTTTCCGATCTAATTCGCTCCGCATACCAGGACATGTACTGGCCGCGAACCAGGCTTGCCTCCCTTCAGGTCCTGGGTCGCTGGAAGGACAATCCTCCGCTGGATGAAAAGGCTGCCTCCGATATTCGAAGCGGACTCATATGATGGAGCCACCGGTACCATGCTAGCCAGTATGCACAGACCTTCGATGAATCGATGGCCCGGGCGGATCCGATTGGAGGAGCGACTGCTTGCGTTGAGGATCGCAAATTCAGGGATAATTCGGGAACCTTCCGGTTCCAGTGCCGTTGGCCGCACCTCTGGCGGCCGGACTTCCTACCGTCAGGTGCCATCGCCTGGCCTGGCAGTCCGCCTTTGCTCCGCTGTTTTCGCCGGCTGCTCTGTAAAATCTTCCGGATGCTTTGCGCTTTAGAGGTTTTCACCTGGACTGCTATCTGGATACATCCTATCTGATTCTCTGCTCCTCCGAAGGCGCTTCCGGCCAACAAGCGCGGCAGAACCTCGAGGAGAGAATTCGAAGCGGACAGGAGCTTTACTCTTCAGCGATTGCTCTTATCCAGTTCATGGATGCGGGAAAAAGAGCTGGCCTCTCCGATGATTCGTTGCTGGTTCTTTCCGACGATTTCAGACAACTGGTTCGGGAACTCATACCCTTTGGATCGCATCAGTGGATGGAAGCTCGGGCCCTGATGGCCGATCGAGGGGTGTCCTATTCTGTAGCCTGCCATGCAGCCCTGGCTTTGCAGGAAGGATTGTTGCTTCTATCAGCGCAGAAGGATTATCGCAAGATTCCCGGCCTCCTATTTTCTGGTCCTGAAACAGTCTGAATTTGGAGACACTCAGTTTGTTGCATGCCGGCTGGATTTCATTCGATGGGATTATCCGATTCTGATGGAGGCGTTAAATCGATCTTCTGAAAGAAGTCTTCTGGACTGCGCTCGAGTATTGGATAATCCCTGGATGGAGTTTTCAGGGTAAAACCGGATTGTGACTCTTGCATGTTATCGTGCAATGAGGCCATACAAGGGCCGCTAAGCCGCACCGGTACTCCCCGGGAAGAGCCTTCGGGCTGAATCACCGTCCAGATAATGTCAGTCCCCTGGTAAAAAAGCAATGTGGGTTCAGTGGATGCGGCGGCGCCTATGAAATCTGCATCCAGAGTGTATTCGATCTCGCATTCCAGGGAGGCCATTGGGCCGGATTCGAATCCAAGAGTGCGTACTGCCAGGGGAAATCCTTCCACTCCCTGGATGTAGCCTTCTTCCTGCCGTTCTCCGAATTTATTCTCTATATAGTATAGCCCTTCCGCATCCCTTTTGAGATTCCTTTTGAAATAGTTAAGAATGGATTCGTTCTCTATGGGAGTGTTTCGAAAGAACCAGACTCCGGCCCGGTTCACATAGACTTCTGGTTTAGTTTGCATCTTCGCTTTCCGGATTGTAGTATAATAACAATTTGACGATTCCAATCTTGTTTTCAAGGGTTTCTCCACGCTGTACGCGATTGCTGTGCATGGATTTATTCTGCACCTGATAGGCATCTTGCTGTTCTATCCGGGTATGGCTAATACATGCAAAGTTGGCCCCCCGATCTTCCATCTCGGACTCGATATATCGTCGAAAGCCTGGATTCCCCAGATCGCCCTGAAAATTGCGGATGATAAGAGTGCCCAGAAAAAGGCCTTCGGCTCTGGAACAGGTTTCCCGGATCTCTGTCCGTTCGACGGAAAGAGGTCTTCTTCCGGGATAATCGGGATGGGCCTGAAACTCCGCCGTATAGCATCCTGCCAAAAAAGTGCTTCCCAGGGCAATGGATAGGATAACTCTGCTTACCTGTCTTATGGCACGTAGTCCGGATAAAAAAGAAAAAGCCGCAAGCATACTATCCCTCCTGGTTCCCATCGCATCGGAAGTTATTCCCATCTTTCTCGATGCCTGGCAGAGAAGCAACTCCTCTCCTGCAGTGGAGGACCTGGAAAGGGAAAACCTCAGGCTCAGTCAGAGAATCAATGAGCTAGAGAAGCGCATGCGATGGACACAGTATTTTCTGGTCGCTCTGGGATTGTTCTTTTCTGCATTCTTGATTCTGTTTGTACTGGGCGGCTATGGTAAATGAGTCCTCCGGCCGGGGACCGCAAATCTGTTCCCTGCTGGCACATCGCTTCTTGAAAGCATGATTGGCGCTGCCCTGGTATCTCGCCCTCAGTAAACAGGAAAACAAAATGGAAGAGCAAACGCAAGAAGAGTTCCGCAAGAAGGAAAACCCGCTGCGGATTGGCGTCAGCACTCTCGATGAGCTGGAAGAGAAGATCAAGGCATTTCGGATCATGAATCAAAGCGCTCTGAAGAAGCGCTTCATCATGTCCCGGGAAGAGGTGAGGGTGCCTACAAATCGTGATGCGCTTCTTACCAAAGGAGAGGAAATCGATATTTCCCGGGCCAAACTGCTGCGAAGGCATTTTGGGGGTGAGCAGGAATTCAAATGCTTCCAGCCTGACGAAGGAATCGTCATAGTTTCGGATATGAATGAAATGGCGGGCATCTCCCTGAGCATGGATATCGTCACTCAAATGATGAATCTGGGAGGCGGCGCCTACGAAGGATTCATCGACCGAGTGGATTCCTTTTCCGAGTTCTTGAACCTTCTGAAAAAGGCCCTTTTTCCGAAGCTGATCATCGTAGGTTTTCTTCCTCCGGGGCGTCTGGAAACGGAGCAATTGAACTTTGTTCGGATTCGGCGCGTGGACCACTACATTCGCGCCATCGAGCTCACCCATAGCATCCATAAACCAAGACCCTATTTCCCCAAATTGAAACAGGTGCATATTGAATCCGGCGATCAGAAGAGCTGGGCTCGATTCATTGTAGAAGTGGTCCGGGAATATACCAAGTCCTACTTCGTAGAAGACTTCTAGTGCGGTCCCAGCTCTGAAAATCCAGCACACTTGCCAGATAGACCCCGGAGCCTGCCAATCAGATCCACTAAACATGCCAGTTAAACCAGCGTAGATCCGGGATTTTCTGCCATTCAGTGGCAGTAATCTGCTTCCAGTCCCCACAACGAGTAATGATCGACCCGGGCCACAGAACTACGGCAGCGTTTTTTCTGTAAGAAGCCAGATTGCCCGGGGCCGGCATCATTAAGCGTGTCCGGGATTCGCACGATATTAAATAAGGATGCCATTTCGAATTTCTTACAGATCACTCCAGGCTGGTCTGATCCTTCTGACCCTGGGCATGCCGGGATACCTGGTTGCGCGCTCATCGGGCCCGGAACAGGTCAGTGGTGCGGATCGTCTTGAAGCTACAGCCCTCTACAAGCAGTCCCTGAAACAGGGCGATGTGGAAGCTGTGCGCATGCTTTTGCGAGCTGCAAAACTGAATGGTACCGATGCCGAAATCCAGTTTCGCCTTGGCTATCTATACCATAAGATGAACTACCGGGAAGAAGCCATCCAGCATTATCGCCGGACCCTGGAAATTCGTACCTGCCACAAGAAGGCTCTTGTGAATCTGGGAAATCTCTACTCTGACCGAAACGAGACGGATGAGGCGCGATCGCTCTATCAGAAGGCCATTGAATGCGCGCCTGACTTCTACGCCGGCTACTACAACCTGGCGCTCATCGATTCTAACAACAGGGTCTCATTGCTGGAAAAAGCGCTTTCTCTGAAAGCCGATCACTTTGGATCCAACTATCTGCTGGCGAAAACCTACTATGATCGGGATGCGCAACGTGGACTGAAAATGATGGAACATGCCTGCGCGCTGAAAGAGAATCATCCCGGTTGTTTGCGCGAACTGGGTGAACTGTATCTGCAAGCGGGTCAGAAGGAAAAGGCCCGCAGCACATTGAAGCGGGCCTTATTTCTGAGCAAACACCCGGTGGAAAGGCGGGAAATCCGCCTCAAGCTTCAGTCCCTGGATGCCTCTTAATAGATATCCTGCACGGCGTTCAGCATAACGTTGATGTACAGCCTCTGGTTGGCGCTGGGATTGGAATCAGCAATTACGAATGGGAAGAAGAGATTCCAGTTCACAGAATTGTAGGTTATCCTGTAATTCAGATCCTGCATTTTCCGGCCGTCTACGTAATGGCTTACCCGAAAAACATGATCCGGACGTACATAGGTGGGAATCCAGTTCAGGGTCAGACCCATAATCACCGCATTCGTAATGGTCCAGGCTCCGCTGTCTTCTTCCTGCACGATTTGCAGATGGTGACCGTTTGCAGGGATGTCCATGCCCACAAAGCGAACAGTCTCGAATAGTCCGGTCGATTTCAAAGCATTCATGGCCGGTCGTAGCCAATCTTCGAAATTGGCCATGTACTGCCCCTGCATAGAAGTATCCATCTGAGAGTAATCCACGTTTTTGTAGTTCAAGGATATGGTAAGTTCCTCTGCTACCTGCGTACTGCGAAATTCCCTATCGGCCGGGATTCGATCTCCTGATAGCCAGGTGATGCAGGAAGGAAGCGCTGTCAGAATGAGGATGAGTGAGAAAGACCGGCTGAAGAACCGGCGTTCTGGAAAGGCTGCGTATTTCATGTCAGTACCTGCTTGATGGCTGCGATGTTACTTTGCGACCCACAGGGAGCAGAGTTGCGCTGCTTTGCAATTCCTTTTCCGTAAAGGAGCTGTTCTGGCAGGGCCCGGGTCCGGCTTTGCATCTGGCGGTTGCTGCTTTTCGCATTTTCTGCGGAGCATTCTGCATGCGCCCTGTCTGCAGAGGCCGGCTCTCGCTACAACGTCCTGGTTCAGGGGTCCAGATCCACCAGCTTATACGCGGTAGAAGTTGAGGTTCTCTTCCAGAATCTCTGGCAGGCTTCCTGGTTCGCCGTACTTTCTGTAGCGGATTTCCAGCTCATGCAGCTTCTTTTTGCGAATATTGGTGAGTCGGTTCTGAAGTTCTGTAAAGGCCGGCTGGGTTCCCAGGTCGTCGCGCACCTTCTTGGAGAAAGGAACATGCCGGTAAAGTAGAGAGCGAGCCACCTTGTTTAACTTCATTACGCCTTCGGATTCGTAACGAATCCAGTTGGTGTAATCGTTGACGAACATGTTTCTCTCGCCGCGGTATCGCTTGAGTTCGGCCGCCAGCTTCTCTTTGGCCTCCTGGGAGAGCTCCCGATTCTTCTTGTAGAACTGAATATAGTCGGTGTAGTCCGCTGTAAGCGAGGAGTTGGCAATGTTGTTCCAGTCTGCGCCCAGGATGGTCTTGGTAAGCTCCCAGCGAAAGGCGGCCACAGCTTCCAGAAGAAGGGTAAAGAAGTCCGCAGTGGCAAAAACAGGAATGGCAATCCGACCCTTGGAGCCCTTGAGCCGGGACAGCGCCAATTCCTGCCACATCATGATTTTGGTTCCGATGGAAGGAACAATAATAAAATTTGGAATCACACGGGTCTGGACGAACTCTTTGAGGATACCTTTATCTTCATCGTTGATCAGAACCTCGCGGTGGAAAGCGGAATAATCCTTGGAAAGCAGTTTATCCAGAGCCTGCGAAATGCGTTCCCTGGTCACGAAGGACTTTTCCAGGTCGATGGTTATATCGTACTTCGTAAGAATGGGAAAGGCGCTGGCGGGGCTACCGGAAGTCAACTTCACATTGGTCTGCAGGAAGTTGTGCATTTCGTATCTGGCCAGCACGTTGAAATTGGTGTACTCGTCCGGAAGATCGCTTTCTCGCTTCCAACCTTTGTCTTTGTGTTCCTGCTTCAATTTCTCGAAGTAGGTAAGGCCCATTTCGTCGATGGACGGAGGTTCCTTGCGGCTACCCACTTGCTCCACCCATTCTCTGGCATATACTACGGGATAGATCCTCTCTGCTCTTGTAGTGTCCTGGAGATCGTAAATGAACTCCAGATGTTCGTCATCCAGCAGTTCCTCGTCAAAGAATCCGAAGTCAAGCATCAGACGAACGGGGCGAGGTACATTGCCGTTGGATTCGCGAAATTTGAAGAACGCTTTTTCGTAGGCCTTCCAGTACAGTCCCGCAATACCCCGGCGCAGTTTGCGCAATTCTGGAGACGAATCCAGCGGATTGTTGACCTTTTTCAGTTCTTTGAGATCTTCGATGAGCTTCTTGGCTTCATCGTTGGGCATTTGAATAAAGCTTAAAATCTTCCCGGCAGAACCCTGAAGGTCCTTCTTTATTGCATCCATGTCGGCGCCGGCCCGGGCCGCCTTTTTTTCGGCCAGTTCTTCCACAGCTTTGGCCGCCGGATCCTCTTTGAGGAATTCTTCGATTTTCTGAACGCTGGGATTGATGTCGGGCAGCGCGCCGCCCATCAAGGATTTATAGTTCTGCACGGTGCGGGCAATGGTATCATGAACCCAGCGAATGATCTGTGCGAATTCTGGAGCGGAGACATTGGTAATGCCGGAGCGCGCAAGA
>JAGRNE010000083.1 GCA_020440915.1 Leptospiraceae bacterium
AGGAAAGGTCTCGGTTTTCAGAATATCGCAAAGCACAGGGTCCAGCTCAATCCCCAGCCAGCGAAACTCGCGTTGCGGCTCCAGTGCCGCCCTTTTCTGCAGACCCTGCCAGATGACATGACTGAGAGCGCCGGTGCCCGGGCCAATCTCCCAGAGTTCTATTGGAGCAGGTTTGCTTTCGCCCGTTGTTCCTTCTGCTACGGGTCGGGTCGCAGCGCCTGCTCCAGCAGGTCGCTGCGAATCTCTGGAATTGTCTGTATCTGTCTTCGCGTCCCCCTTCCCCTGCGCTGCAGAGGAATCGGATAATTCATCCAGGAGAGCAAAAACAGTGTCTGCAATCTTGCGAACTGAATTGGGATCAATTAGAAAGTTCTGCCCTTTGCTCTTTAGAATGGCAGCGTTGCGCGCTTTAAGGGAGGACTGTAGCCTGCTTCTACTGTAAAACGGATATTCCAAGACTTCCTCAGAGTTACCACACCGGTATGGCAGATGCATGGTGCAAGCCCTAGTTTTTCAATTAGAAAAGGAAAGATGCAGCCAGTCTCGATTACCCCGGGCTCGTCCCGGCGCCTATGTCTGGACGGATTGCGAAAAGAGAAGCAGAACCACCTTTCGAAATTTTAGGGCTGCTCCCTACCTGGACTCAACCTCCTGCACCTGACCAAAGAAGGCATTCTGGCCTGGCTGATCGGCCATTAGAAGCGAAACCGCTCCCCCGGCCAGCATAAGAAGGAAGGCAATTCGCATAAGGATTCCCCCGGATCGCCGCCGGCGCAACAGGGTACCCGTAAAAATGAGCAAAATACTGATCCAGGAAAGAAGGAAGGCAAAGTTCCATATGCCAGAATACTCCACCAGGATGCTGTACTGGCTCAGAGTCCTGGTAAGCCATACAAATCCTTCCATCAGTTGCGCTACCCATCCCCATAACCAGTGCAGGCCCTGAACCATGGGACCATCCAGCCCTGCAGGTAGAATCAACTGAACGGATACCATCAAATACACCGGCGGCAGAATAAGTCCGGTAAAGGGCACCATTATGATGTTGCTTAGATGCGCTGTAAAGGGCTGCTCCTTGAAGGTCCACAATAGAAGGGGAGCAATGAAGAGAGTGGCCGAAAGACTTAAGGCCAACTGGCTTCGCAGAAGTCTGGTTGTCCAATGGCTGGCTTTAAAGAGCCCCTGTTCCAGAGGACGATAGAAGAGAAGAATGCCGCTTACGGCGCCGAAGGAAAGATAACCGGAAAGCGAGTAGAATGCCCCGGGATCCAGAACCAGAAGTACCAGAGCAGTGTTCGCAAGGTGATGATAAACATCCACCGGCCTGTGCACCAGGGATCGAATGGCAATCAACGTTAGAAATACAAATGCGCGGCAAAGCGATACAGGAAAGTACAGAGTCCATACGTAAAAAGCACACGGAACCAGGGGAAGAAAGAGCGCTGCAGGATGCTTTCGACCGGTCTTCCAGGCGATGGGAAGGAAAAACACTCCATAGAAGATACCCAGGTGCAGACCGCTGGCAGCGAATAGATGCAGGATTCCCAGACGCCTGGCGGCCTGCTTCAGATCCCGGTCCATCCATCCGGACTCCCCCAGCAGTATGGCTCGGGAAACCTGCGCAGCAGCGCGGCTCATATCACGGTTCAGAATGTCAAAGAGACGGCTACGCAAGGTGGCTCGAAAATCCGGCGGGCAATGACTCTCCAGCACATGCCATTTGTTGTACACACGTAGATAACTTTTGGCCCCTTTGCTCCGCAGATAGTCGCCAAAGCCTCCATACGGCCGATCCGGAACGCCGCGACCGTACACCTGCAATCGCAAGGAACAACCCTGGTACAGGTTTTCGCTGTCGACGCTGAGCGCCGTAAGAAACGGATTTTCATATCTGGAAGCGAAAAGCTCTGGCCCGCCGCGAAAGCCCGGTGGAGCCGCATACTCCCACTGCTTTCCATAAAAGGAAGGATCCAGATCTCGATCATAGGAATGGATCTTTATACTGGCAAAATAGAGACCGGGATTGATGGACTCCCGGATTCTGGCCGTAGCCAGGATTCGATGTTCATAGTCTGGCTCCTCGCTGGAAAAGGAAAACCACAGATCCGGCGGCTGCGGCTCCGGCCTTTTGACGGAGGAAGCTATTGCTAGAATCAGAAGCGGAATTAACAGGGCAGAAAGAGAATGCGCAGGAAGGCACGACAAAATGGCCGGGCTGAAACGCCCCAGAATCGTCAAAGCAAATAGAGCTGGAATCAACATCAGCCCGACGGAAAACAGGATGGGGCGGGCCTGCCGGCCATACAGTTCGATGAGAATACCACAAAGAACAATGACTGCCAGCTTCCACCCCAGGGTTCGCATACAGTGAAAGTGTTATCGGGAAGGAAATCGTCTCGATTTTTTTTACAGATAATGAAGACCCACGGACTTCCGCGCTCGATCCAGATAATCCGAGGCAACTGCGCGGGCTTTTTCTGCGCCCTTATGCATGACTTCTTTCAGAAAGCCTGGATCCGCAGCCAATTCCTCGCGACGCTTTCGCGCTTCGGCGAAGGTATCCAGAATGCGTTCAAAGAGTTCCTGCTTGAAGTGACCATAGCCTGTACCTGGAGTGCGAAATCGATCCGCCAGCTCCTGCCTTTCCTTTTCATTCAGAAAAAGGCAGTAAATCTGGTAAAGTACCGAATTGTCCGGATCTTTGGCTTCATCAACGCCGGTGGAATCCGTGACTATTCCCATAACAGTTTTTCGTAGTTTCTTCTCCGGAGCAAAGAAGTAGATAGCGTTACCATAGCTTTTGCTCATCTTTCGACCGTCCACGCCTGGCACTACCGCAACCTCGTCTCCAATTTCAGGCTCCGGCATTACGAAGACATCTCCGTATCGATTATTGAAACGTCCTGCAATGTCCCGGGTGAATTCGATATGCTGCTTTTGATCTTTGCCCACCGGCACTTTCTGGCTGCCGAAAGCAAGGATATCCGCAGCCATCAGAATCGGATAAAAAAACAAACCGCCGGAAGGGGAAATTCCCTGGGCTACCTTATCTTTATATGAATGCGCGAGCTCCAGTTGAGGTACCGTAATGGATGTAGAAAGAAGCCAGGATAGCTCCACCACTTCCGGAACATCGCTCTGGACCCAGAAAGTTGATCGATCTGGATCCATTCCCAGGGCCAGAAAATCCAGCACTGCGTTGCGAATTCCTTCTTCCAGCTTTTCCTTTTCGAACACAGTGGTCAGAGCATGATAGCTGGCTACGAAGCAGAACAGATCCTCCTTGTCCTGATAGTGGATCATTTTCCGCATCATTGAGAAGTAATTCCCCAGATGCAGTTGTCCGCTGGGCTGAATTCCGGATAAAACTCTCACAATAGCACAGATTGGTCGGCGGTCCGGTATGTCATTTTTTTTCTGTCCTGGAAGATGGCCTGGAATCAGTCTGGATCTGTGCGTATCCTGGACGAATCCCTGCTCTACTTCGGCCTGCTCATCGGGACCATGCTCACTGGCTGGTCTCTGTGGATGCTTTTTCTTTACATAATGCGAAGTCCTGAAGAAAGGAAGAGAAACAGCGTACGACTATGGATCATTCTCATCGCTCTACTACTGGGTCTTGGCGCGCTGGGAAAACCGCTGCGCGAGTTGATTCAGAAATGGACCGGCAATGTAGAGAACACCTATTCGGCGCCGGTTCAATCTATAGCTTCTCCTCCGAGGCTATCCATTGCACTCATTGCTGCGGAGTCCACGGCCCGGCAGAAAGAATGGCGGCTCGACCCTGGCCTGGAAATACAAAGAGCGCTTTTTCTCGAGCAATTTCCTGGCCATCAGACTTTCCATCAGATGGTTCCTTATATTTTGCGCACCTGACTGTACCGACCTGAAAAACAATGAGCGATGACTATTTTATTCTGATCGGCCTGATCCTGGGATTGCTGACTTTCCTTCTTTATCTTCTGGTGCCTCTTCGGCAACGGAGGAAAAAGGAAGAAGAGAACCGCATTCGAGGTTATTGTCCGGTCTGCGGCCATGCACTGCGCAAAGGGGAACGCATTCGCTCCAATCAGCTGGAACTGGGAAAGAGCAATCTTCGCACCTACATTAAAGGGTGTCCTTTCTGTCTGGGCGGCAAAACCCCCCGAAAGTGCCCGGTCTGCAAAAAGAAGCTAGCGAAAGAAGAAACCGTGGTCGCCTTTTCGAATCCTGAAGAGGACAAAAAGAAGCTTAAGATGATGGGCTGTAAGAATTGTTTTTCTCAGGGATTTGATTGATACCCGGCGGCTGTATCATCCTCTGGACTCACATGAATACTTCAGGGCCAGGAAATATTCATCCCGCCACGCAGCCGGCCTGGATACTGCGGACGCAGACCGGCATGCCATGGAATCGCCGGATCCAGGCAGGTCGGGCCCGGAGTCCTTCTATTCTCACTTTTCTGGTTCTTCTACTATTGCTTCTATCATCTTCCAATTGCGCTACCTACTGGAAGCACCGACAGAAGGATACTGCAGATGTGTTCAGCGCAGGCTACCAGCAGGAAAGCTACGGCCTTTCACTGCGATTTGGGCCGGCCAAAGCCGGATTGCATTACAAATCTGACAATGGTCTGGATGCAGGATATCGTCAGGGCTATGTGGATCGTTTTCGCACGCAATCCTTCGTTCTGCTCGTCCTGGGCAGCGACATCCTGGAAGGGCCGGTGGGGCCGGAGGACTCTGACCCGTCGCGCATTTCTCCAGAGAAAGAATCGGAACCGCAGTCCGGCGATCCAGAAGAGATACGAGATACTGGCGCGCCCTATGACAGCAATGACAGAGGCGACACAACTGTAGATACAGATCGTTCCGGAGAGCAGCTAAGTCCACAGCAGCGAAAGCAGGCAGAAGCGCAGATGCAGAAGCTTCTGAAAATGGATTTGGAGGAGATCAAGCAACTTCCACAATTCAAGAGTTTAGATCCCGAACAGCAGAAGAAATTTCTTGAGCAACTGGAAAAGCTTAAAAAGCAATCCGAAAGTAATCAGGAAACGAAGAAAGCATTACCGGCGGCCGCGCTTTCCGAAATGGCGCTTAGAAAAAAAACCTACCGCGCCCGTAGCCCCCTGGGCACCAGCGTTCCATTCAGACAGAAGAATCCATTGCTCAAACCGGGAAAAAATAAATCGGTATCCGAAGGTTTTGCGCCTGCCAGCTATCTTACTACTATAGAAGTTAAAGGCGGCCTTTTTGGCGGCATCTACTTTGCTTTTCATCTGGGGGAATTTGTGGATCTTCTGGTCGGATTTGCCGGCTTTGATCCCATGAACGATGATGGCGTCCACTCGTCGGGCCTCACCGAAGAACAGCTCAGCAGATTGACTCCGGCAGAAAGAGAAATACTGGATCGGCTAAGCCCGGAACAGAGGCAGCAGTTTCTGAATCTCAGCCCGGAAGAACGGGAAAGGCTGTTGAGGCGTCTGGAGAATTCACCGCGAGGAAACGGGCCCGGTCCTTGATTCGCTCTTTCGATTTTGGTCCGGCAAGCCGGATTTCGAGCTCCGTATCTCCAGTGTCGATGAGCGCCCTGTCAAGCAGCGCCGATTCGCACAGGTACTCAGGCAATTTCCAGTCATGATTGGCGCATTTCTTACTACCATCCTCTGGTCTTTTTCCGCCATCTTCGCGCGCAAATCTACCGGTACCTTTGGTCCTGGTTTTGCCAATTTTTCGCGACTGTTTCTGGCCTGCATTTTTCTGGGGGCCTATACCCATATCTTCGCCCCGGCCATGGAATGGAATTCCTTTCAAATCCTGTTTATCAGCGGCGTTATCGGCCTTGGTCTGGGAGACCTGGCCCTTTTTGTGGCTTTGCCGCGTCTGGGCTCCCGGCTTTCGCTTCTGATGGTTCAATGCCTGGCCGCCCCCATAGCCGCTCTCATCGAATGGGTCTGGCTGGACACAACGCTCAATACCGTTCAGATGATTTCCGGCCTCATAGTGCTCGCTGGTATTGCCATCGCCTTTCGCCCTTCCGGGGAGGTATCGCCGGATGCCCTGGGCATCGCCATGGGTCTTCTGGCAGCCCTGGGTCAGGGGGCCGGGGCCATCATCAGCCGCGGAGCTTTCGAATATATGCGCGAAGCCTCCATTCCGGTGGATGGAGGAAGCGCTGCCTATCAACGAATGCTGGGCGGCTTTGTGATATCGGGCCTTTACTTTTTCGCTTCGCAGGCTCTGTCGAAGCGAAAAGCCAGAAACCGTAAGAACTCCAGGCCTGAAATCTCAGAAGCAAAGGGGGATGCGAACAGGCGCGGGTGGACGGATACAGCATCGGCCATAGATCCAAAAACAGTCGGTGATACCAGGCTGCGTCCGCGCAAAACCTCGGATTATCTGTACATTCTGGGTAACACTTTGTGCGGCCCGGTTCTGGGTGTTGCCTGCTATCAATGGGCCCTTTCGGAATTGGCCGGCGGCGTGGTTCTGGCCATTGTAGCCACAACTCCGCTGGTCGCCATACCCTTCACCTGGTGGTTGGAAAAGGATCGGGCCGGATTGCAAGCCTGGGGAGGTGGTATCATTGCAAGTGCAGGTGTCATAGGGCTTGTGATGGGAACCAGATAATCCCGATTCGGAGCCGGTGACGTTTATCCGGCCAGCCTTGAAATTTCCGGCGTTCAGCGGCAGCCTCCTTCCGCCAAGGCGGGCCAGCCTGTCTCCGGGACGAGAAGGTCATCCGAGCACGGCCCCGCCGCTATTGCACGCAGCTCTATCTAGCCTACCGATGCCCCTTGCGCAAGCACGTAGCTTATTTTCGCATGCAGAATCGATGCGAAGACAGACTTTCCGTAGTCAGGGAGGGCCTGGAACTTGACCGCCCGGGATATAAAGGTTTGACATTGATTGAGCGATATTAGCATCAAAGGATAGGAACTGCTTACGTCTGAGAGGCATGTATGGTCATTGAAGCAGAATCAGAATTCCGTCGCCTGGTAGCTTCGGGCGCCCATGAGATCCGCAATCTAATTAATGGAACTCTGGGCCTGATCGAACTGGCCAGCATCGAAGAAGATCCAGATACAAAGGATCGCTACCTTCACATGGCAAAGCGGTCTGGAGAGCATGTCTCGGAACTTCTGAATAGCGTGTTGGACTTCTCCCTTCTGGACACATCCACCTCGGAAGCCATAAAGCCGGTGGAGCTGGCGCCTTTCCTGGAAGTGATTTCGGCGCCTTATGAGCGGCTGGCCCGGCAGAAGCAAATGCAGTATTCGCTTACAATATCTGATTCTTTGCCCCCCCGATTCTTGCTCCACGAATTAAAGCTAAGGCAGGTTCTGGAGAATCTTCTGTCCAACGCGCTTAAGTACAGTTCCGCCGGCAGAGTGACTCTGGCCGTAGATCGTCGCCGGGGCGCCCCCGCGGAAAAAAAGCAGAGCGCGCTCTGGTTCTCTGTAGAGGATACTGGCCGGGGAATTCCGGCTCAGTTCCATGAATCCATCTTTGAGAATATGTTTCGCCTGGAGGGCGCTGCAAAGGGCGCCCCGGGTTTTGGCCTGGGTCTGGCCATTTCGCGAAACCTGGTAGAATCCATGGGTGGCGAGATTGCTGTACAAAGCGAACCAGGAAAAGGTAGTCTGTTTCACTTCTGGGTGCCTGCCACAGAGGAAAGGGGCGAATCAGGCGTCGCTGCGGACAGGCTCAGTCCAGGAATCGATCCTTGAATTTGAGGTTGGAGATGTCGCAGAACTCCCGTTTTCCAAACCAGCGATACCGGCGCCGGGCAATCCATTTGTATAGAGCACTACCCATATAACGAAAGGGCGGCAGCGCCACAAAAAAAGCCAGCGGTCGCAGAAGTGGATACAGTAGGCCGGCGATTTTCACGAAAGCATCATAGCCTTCGTAGGTGGCCACATTGTCTCTATTTCCCCTGGAGTCAAAGGATTGCTCCTGCGGCCTTCCCTGATTCTCGTTGGGAACGGTCAATTTCACACTGTCCGGATCTCCCTGAAGAGGGCCAAAGAGATGAGAGGCCAGTGGGCCCTGCAAAGAAGCGTATCGAAGGCGGCCTTTTCGATCCAGCTTCAAAAGAGTATTCACCGAGTGATTACAGATATTGCATACGCCGTCGAAAAATACAATGGGGCCTTCCTGCAACCTGGCAGCGATCTCGGTCTGCTCGCTGTTCTCCGGGCTTGCCGTTTCTGTCGTTCTTCCGGGTCCTGCGTCTTGCTTTCGCCTGATTTCTCTGTTGTCTTTAGCGGGCATGTTACAATATAATCAGGAGGCAATCAAAGGTCACGGCCGCCTGCAGAAAGCTCTCTGTAGAATTTTCGGTCCCTGGCGCCGCTGACGCTTAACATCAATCTTCCAGAGGTTCAAAGGCATGCATTTGTAGGGATTCGGATCGCACTCCTGTATCCAGGTTGTAGCCCAGAAACTCTTCGAAGTCTTTGCGCTTTTTGCGGCCGTCGATGTAGTCCTGACTGAGACGGATTAACTGCCTGGAAAAACTGGCCGCCCTGTGCACCAGTTCCATGAAGCTTTCATTAGAATGTTTTTCTGGATCCGCCGGATACCGCCAGGAACGTCTGTGTGGATTGTACATCTTTTCTGGGATTCGATGCCGCGGCGGTAGAATAAGGTGCCTTGCCTTCCATTTGTGTAGAGTAAGATTATCCACCGCGCGCAGAAATCCGCGTACCAGCCAGCTTCGAGTATCCAGCAATCGGTTAAACTTCAGAAATCCGAGGAAGGCTTCGTTCAAGACATCGCCTTTGCGAATGTGCTCCAGATTTCCGATGTAGTGCTCCCTGAAGTCCTGCTCATGAACCGTGGACAGCGCATGCACCCACATCTGCCAGATATCGAAATCCATATCTTTCTTTTTATCGCGAATATCCACAAACTTCAGAAAATGATACTTATTGGGACTCATGCCCAGACGTTCGGCGATTAAATAGGAATCCAGGGCATACTCTACGCGAAGATGATTCTCCTGGGCCTTCCTGGACCGCACTTCATCGGTAGAATAAAGATCTCCAGTAATGTAGAAGATGTATGGATGGGTTACGATATCCGTCGCGCAATGGGAAATGTAGCCCAGCGCAAAGGCCTGTCGCTTTTTTCGGATTTCAGAATTGGCTGGATCGTTCTTGATGCGGTCCAGAAAGGTCAAGACCAGTTCAAAAACCTTCCGATGATGGGTAATGTTTCCCCAGGTAATGCCAGTGGTATTTCTGGTTTTGTTCAGAAGATGGTAAAAATAGAAGATATCCGGAGCCACGGCGCCGAAGCAACCATAGCGGAATTGCTCCTCACGATGTAGCATCCGCGAGATTTCGTGGTCGATTTCGTCTCCATGCTCCATGAGCGAAAGAGACTGACGGAACACTTCAAGATGCGTTAGTTTGGCGGCCATCTTCCATTGCCTTTCGGAAGGTCAGAATCAGCCGGCGGATTTCTTCGGTATGCAGAGCAAAAACGGAGCGATTCACCACCAGCATTGCCCTTGATTCCATTATTTCCTCGATCTCTGTCAATCCATTCGCACGCAGAGTAGCGCCGGTGCTCACAAGATCCACAATGCAATCGGAAAGACCTACAATAGGAGCAATCTCTACCGATCCGTTCAAATGAATGATTTCGCAGCTTTTTCCACGACGGAAAAACCAGTCCTGAGTCAGCGCAGGATACTTGGTAGCCACTCTCAGGTGCGAAGCCCCAGACACCCTATCGATATCGCTGGTCTTTGCCGCCAGAGACAGTCGGCAATAACCGAACTCCAGCTCCAGAGGGATGGCCAGATCGTAGCGCTTTTCTTCCATTACGTCGCGGCCGGTTACTCCGGCATCGGCGCCGCCATGAAGTACGCAAACCGGAACATCCTGGTTTCGCACCAGGAGGATACGATATTTTCCTGTAGGATCAATGAAGCTCAGTTCCCGGCTTTCCGGAATCTGAAAATCGGCAAAACCCGAGCGACGGAAGAAATCCAGACTCTCCTCGGACATTCGTCCTGAAGGTAGAGCGATTGTGAAAAGTTCATTCATCGAGCCAGCAGAAAGGCGGCCGCGGCGGCGCGGATGTCCTGTATCTCGTCCTGCTTCTCAATGGCCCACAGATCTCCGAAAGCCTGTTTTGCATCGTCGGTACGGCCCATTGCATGGAAGGCCCGGCCCCGGCCAAAAAGAGCTACTGCCTGCATATACGCATCATCGCCAGAGAATTCAGCCATCTTACCGAACTGGTTGGCAGACTTCTCGTAAACCTCGGCTCTTTCGTAAAATACAGCGGAACGATAGGAATAGTACGCCCTTAGCTCCGGCATTTCCAGGTCGTCCGCCAGCTGAGCGGCCACGTCGCCTGCCTGTTCGAATTCCTGGGTCTGCGCACGAAGGTCCATTTCAAAGATCAGGGAACGACGTCTTGCGGACTCAATGGGATGCTTCTGGCGATATTCCTGCAGAATCCTGGCGGCCGGCTCCGCCGTTTCGATACCTTCTCCGAGCCTCGGATCGTCCGCCAGGGCCTGAAAATCCTTCAAAGCCTCTTCTTCTTGATTCTGCTGATAGATGTTATAGGAAATAGCCCCAATCAAGGCTACCACGGCAAGAATGACAGCCCCCAGAACAATCTTGAAGTTTGTGCGAATAAAATAGAAGGTCTTGTGCAGAAACAGTTCTACCGGTCCGCCTTCGAAGTCCCTGAAGGGATCATAGGAAACAGATGTTTTCTGCTCCGGGTTCTTTACTCTGCGATTACTCTTTCGAGTGGCTCCGCCTGCCATATTAGTTCTCCGGGAGTTTTTTGATCAGTGAGCCCAGGGAGCTGGTAGAAGGAGCGTCGTCCTTTTTCAGATACTGATCTATGATCTCTCTCTGTTGTTTTCTTTCGTAGTCTTTGATGGAAAGGGAAATTCTCTTTTCATCCGCGTCGATGCGCAGTAGCACTGTGTTTACTTCGTCGCCGGGTTTGTAGAGCTCGGACAGCTTCTGTTCCGGCCGAAGGGGAATGCGGCTTATATGCACCAGTCCTTCGAAACCATCGCCAATATCTACAAAGATGCCGAAGTCGGTGATGCTGGTCACTTTGCCCTGGAGGATAGAATTCTTTTTGTATTTCTCGCGAAGTACTTCGTATGGGCTGGGGCTTAGCTGCTTGATACCGCAAGAAACCCGCCTTTCGTTGCGATCGATCTTCAGAATTTTGTACTGAACTTTATCGCCTTTCTTGAGCATCTTGCGATCGGGATGATCGTCCCAGGAATAATCGTTAAAGTGGATAAGACCTTCTACATCATCCAGTATCTGCACAAATGCGCCGAACTTCGTTACGGATGTAATCTCCCCTTCGCGAATGTCCCCTTCTTTGACTTCCGTGCCCAGGGAATCCCAGGGGTCCTTCTGCAGTTGCTTTAGTCCCAGACCAATTCGCTGCTTGTCAAAATCCACAGAAAGCACCTGTGCTTCCACTTCCTGACCCACTTCCAGGTATCGCTTGGGATGCCTCAATTTCTTGGACCAGGAAAGCTCGCTAACATGGATCAGACCTTCCAGGCCTTCGCGGATTTCTACAAAGGCTCCGTAATCGGTGAGGCTGGTAACGGTTCCTCTGGCAATGCTTCCGGTACTCAGTTCTCGCTGCGCCCATTGCCAGGGATCTTCGCCCAATTGCTTGAGGCCCAGTGAGAGCCGATGGTTTTCCTGATCGATCTGCAGGATCTTCAGTTCCACTTCCTGAGCAATCTGAAAGCGATCTTTGAACGGAGCGAACTTCTTCCAGGAGATATCGGACTGATGCAACAATCCTTCGATGCCATCTACATTGACGAAAACTCCGAAAGAAACCTTTCGCGTTACCGCGCCCTTTACCAGGTCTCCTTCTTTATGTTTCTCCTGAAAGGCATTCCACAGCTCGTGGTTTACTTCTTCCAGGATGGCGCGACGACTAACTACGGCGCTTCTTTTCTTATCGTTTACTTCGATTACTTTGAAGTCGACTACCGTCCCCGGTTTGAGCCTGGCTTTGGTGCGAGCCTTGAGATCCGCCTGACTTCTGGGCATAAAAAGTCCGAGGCCGCCCATGCGAACTATGTAGCCATGCCCGGATGGGATCTCTTTTTCTACAATGCCAGAGATCTTAACTCCGGATTCATGGGCCTCTACAACGCTTCCCCAGGCCACCCGGCGATCCGCTTCCAGCTTGGAAACGATGGTATTGCCCTCGCTTCCGGCATCGGATTTTACAACTACTTGAAAGGAGGAACCAGGAGTGGGCGGTTCGTCGAACTCATTTACAGGACAGCGTCCATCCTGTTTCTGGCCGATGTCAAAAAGGACGTCTCGATCTGTGATTTCCAGGACCGTTGCATCCACCAGGTCGCCCCGGCTCCAATGAGCCATGTTCACCGACTCTTCTTCTTCTCTTAAAAAGTCCGCGAGATCTTTTTGCTCCTGTGCAAGGTCAAAGGGAGTAGAAGCCACCATAAATGTTCCGTAATGTAGCAGTTCTATCTGGTGAGATGTAGATGGGCCACAATCTTGAAATTAGAACCTGAACTGAATATTTGCCAGAATTCTCGATAAGACATCCTCCGGTGCAAGATCGGAAGTGTCAATAAGAATAGCATCATCAGCCTTTCGCAGGGCTCCTACAGCACGATTGCGATCCTCCTCATCCCGGCGGGCAATAGAATGCTCGATTTCTTCAAGTGTTTGAGAGGCACTACCCTGGCCAAGCATTTCTTCATAGCGTCGTTTCGCGCGCACCTGCACAGAGGCCTCCAGAAAGAATTTGTTGGGAGTCTCCGGAAAGACCTCCGAGCCCATATCACGTCCATCCGCCACTACGCCGGTCTGCTCCGCAAATTCCCGGAGTAATCGATTCACCGTGTGACGGCAAGGCACGCTGTCTGCAATATAGCGGATCC
>JAGRNE010000084.1 GCA_020440915.1 Leptospiraceae bacterium
ATTCGTCCAGACTCAGCCGACCCGAGCGAATGTGATCCAGGATCCGACCGGGGGTGCCCACCACAATGTGCGCCCCTTTTCTCAGGGTCTGGATTTGCGAAGTCATCCCCTGCCCTCCGTAAAGAAGAGCAAACTTGAGTTTCTTCTTTCCCTGCATGGATTGCATTTCGGTGCAAACCTGCACCGCCAACTCGCGTGTGGGCGCCAGAACCAGGGCCTGCACGGAATTTCTTGAAGAATCGCATTTCTGGAGGATCGGTATTCCGAAAGCGGCCGTTTTACCGGTGCCGGTTCGGGCCTGACCCATAATGTTAATATTCGAATTCAGAAGTCCGGGAATAACAGCTGATTGAATGGGAGTAGGCGTGGTGTAGCCTTTAGCTTCCAGGGCCTGCAGGATGTCTTCATCCAGACCCAGGGATTGAAATGAGTTTTGCATTGTAATCCGGTCAGATTTTTTGCGGCCCTGCCACTGCAAAGAGCAAAAACATCGACTTCATTCAGTAAATTGCCGACCTGCCAGACCCTGAAAAATGTAAACTGGCTCGCTTCGCAGAAGTGTACTGTGGCGCAATACTTCTGATGCGGGTTTAATACCCCGCTGCCGCAAGAAATCCTGAATGTCCGGATTTCCATGCACATCCTGGGAAAGACAAACCTGGTTTGCCCCGGTTATGTTCTGCAATTTGGCTGCAAGGTTGACCGTCCTGCCAAAGAAGTCGATCCCTGTATTGAAATTCACTGCCAGACAGGGTCCTTCATGCATTGTGTACCGGATAGCCAGATGCAGACCTTCTTCGCCGGCCGCGAATAGGGAAGTGGATTCCAATCCCGCCTTAAGAGCATTCAGAGGAGAAGGAAAACAGAACATGGCGCCGTCCCCTATCGTCTTGATCACCGCTCCGCGATGTTTCTGGACAATGCGAAACAGGTGCTCAAAATGACGTTTCACCTCTCCAAAGGCAGGCCCGTCGCCCCGCTCTTCATAAAAACGCGTTGAGCCTACGATGTCTACAAATGCAATAGTCTGCCGTCCAAGATCAATCTGCAGATCCGCAGCGAGCTGCTCTCCGGCAAACAGGTCGCGGAATTCCTGCATCCGAAACAGCATAGATGGTCGAAGCGCCGCCACAGCCTGCGAAGGTTCTTCCACCATAAGAAGCGCTTCCTTGTTGAAAGGATTCTCAACTTTGCATTGTCCGTTCATTCCCGGCACGTCGGTTTCCTGACGCTTGAAATCTGCGGCCAGAGGCAACTGCTCTTTTTGAAGCAAAAAACGATACCTTCCCGCAGAAAGGTTCGCGGGGAATTGTTGCGGACCGGCAGAAAGCATACGCTGAAGGCGAACATGGGTTTTATGCGAAGGCTCTGCAGCGCAGAAGAGCCTGGGACGGGTTTCAGCAATGGAAGGGTGCAACCGAAAGGTAATCTCCAGAGATTCCTTGCCCCCCGTTTGAAATTCGATTTCGCAAATATGACACTCCGAGCGAGGCGGCACCTGCGCCAGAGAAGCCCGACTCTCTCTGTTCCCGCGACAGTGGGGGCAGATAACCTCGTAGTTCATGGTGAACAATCCCGCAAGGACGCCATGCATGAACATAGCAACCCTACGATGGGCATCTTGCAGAGGATGATGCAAGGCCAGGGGGCGAATTCTATGCAGGTCCGAGCAATCGCCGGATACTATGAACTGTCGGAGTTCCTTGATCTCTGATGCGGAGAATCCAGATTCCCTCAACCGAAGAAGGCGTTCCTCCAATATTCGTTCGCCCTCCTCGCCTATTTTCACAGGAATCGGCGGATAGACGGAATCCACACTTTCTGTGTTCTCAATGGCTTCCGCAGCCCGGCGAAAGGTGGCTCCATATCTTTCGCCGAAAGGCTCCAGATAACCCGGGAGTAGCCGCCGCGCCAATTTCTCATGCGAATAGACTACGTTGTGAATATACACCGTGCATCCAGTGTCGGTGGGCTCGATGTAACCCTGGATGAAGTTGTAGCTGGGCAGGCCTTTCGAATACTTACGCAGTCGGCGAATATAGACAGGATAGTTCCACTCAAAGGGAAATTCGATCCATTCCTGTCGAAACCTGCCCTCCCCGGAATAACCATAGAGCGTCCCCTTCTCTTCATGATAGAAGACTTCTTCGTAACCAACTTCACGATTCATACGCGAAGAGTCCGAAATAAAGGGCCAGAATTGCTCCGGGCGCACTGGAAGATCATAATGCCAGAAATACTCGAAAGCTTCGCCGCCATCCTTGCAAACTGCAGGAATGGGAAATTTTGCTTTAAAGGAGTCCAGGGTCAGGGGCACGCCTTCATGTTCAATTCTGTAAATGGCAGGTCAATCAGATTCCCTTCGCCTGGAAAAGTGTCGCCATGCCTGCGCGGTTTCGCGCAGGCCCGGAATGAATTCTGTCCAGGGAAACGACCACGGTTCTGGAGAAGTAGGCGAACGGCATACCCGGATTGCTACTCTTCGGTATAAGGGGCGTGTAGATGGACCGGTTTGCCTTTTCGCTTGCGTAATTGCATGTTTAGCACTTCTACAAATACTGAGAATCCCATAGCGAAATAGATATACCCTTTGGGAACGTGGTATTCCATACTTTCGATCACCAGGGAGAAACCGATAAGCAGAAGAAAGCTCAACGCCAGGATTTTGACGGTAGGATGCTCATTCACGAAGTTGCTAACCGCCGTAGCAGAAATCATCATAACGCCCACGGCGATGACCACAGCCGCAATCATCACCCATAGCTGGCTGGCCATACCCACCGCTGTGATCACCGAGTCCAGGGAGAATACGATGTCCAGGAGCATGATTTGAACCAGGGTACCCGCGAAATTGCCTTTAACCTTCGCATCGGCATGCCCTTCTTCGCCTTCCAGTTTTCCGTGGATCTCCATGGTAGCTTTTGCCAGCAGGAATAGACCTCCACCCAGAAGTATTAGGTCACGGCCGGAAATCTCGGCCCAGGTAGCGGAAGCGTCCAGAAAAGATAGAAAGTCGGCCACATTGAAGAGCGCTTTAGTAAGGCCCATTATCCAACTCAGGGATAGAAGAAGCAATATTCTCATAATCATGGCCAGGGCCAGACCAATCTGCCTGGCCTTTGCCTGCTGTTCCGGGGGCAACTTACCCGCAAGAATAGATATGAAGATGATGTTATCGATGCCCAGAACGATTTCCAGAACCGTCAGGGTCAGTAAGGCTATGATAGCTTCGGAGGTGAATTCGATTCCCATGGGATTGAATGGCGGCCCGGATGCAGATCGGTCAATGAGTTTTCAGGATTCACCGTAACCTGTCTGCAGGGGCGCCGAATCAATGCTTCAGGCCGGGGCTTCCCGCTGGTCCGAGAGGAGGGAAAGATGGATGTGGATCTGAACTTGAATGGAAACAGGATGCCGGGCCGACGTTCTTTCTCGCTGAAGGCGCTGAATTGGACAGCCTCCTTTCTGGTTTTTACCGCCCTGCTGGCAGGTTGCGGCGAGCCTTCCAGCATGCATGCAGAAGAAAATCAGGCCACACGGGCCTTTGATTTCCAGAGTTCACAATACTCCGTCGCTATCTTCGCTGGCGGTTGCTTCTGGTGCATGGAAGCGCCTTTCGAAAAAATCAAAGGCGTTCAGGAGGTGTATTCTGGCTACACCGGAGGAAAGAAAAAGGGACCGTCTTATCACCAGGTCAGCTTGGGCAGCACCAAGCATATAGAATCGGTAGCGGTGCTGTACGATCCGTCCGTAATCAGCTACAGAGAGCTACTTCAGATTTTCTGGCAGAACATCAATCCCATGCAGGACAATGGACAATTCTACGACATCGGTAATCAGTATCGGACCGTCATTTTCTATCGAAGCGAAAGCGAAAAGCAGGCGGCCGAAGAAAGCAAGCGAGCACTGGAAGAATCCGGACGATTTGAGAAACCCATCGTTACAAGAATCGTCCCTTTCAAAGACCACTTCTGGCTGGCCGAAGATTACCACCAGGATTACTACAAGAAGAACCCATCCCATTACCAGAGATACAGAAAAGGCTCCGGCCGGGATGATTTTATTCAGAAATACTGGGACATTCAGCACTGAAATCATGCGCTGCGAGGGGTAGGATTTCAGTGCAAACACTCTCCACTTCCGGTTGCGACCTTCCAGAACCTGCCCCCATGGAGACTATCGTTCCGGCCGGATGGTTTGTCCAGGCTGCCGGGGCGCGGGTCCATACTACGACCTCTGCCATTCCTAATGGAATTGACCGTTGCTCGATGTTTGGCCACCCTGGTCCATGGCCAAAAGTGATTTCGCCTCTCGCATGAAAGCCTACGAGCTTTCGCCGGACAAAAGCATTTTGCTGGGTCTGGCAATGAAGGATGGCAAGCCCCAGGATGGATGCCAGATCCGATTGCCGCTTAAGACCTTGAACCGACATGGTCTCATCGCTGGCGCCACAGGTACAGGAAAGACCAAGTCCCTCCAGCACATGGCCGGCGAGCTTTCCCTGAGGGGCGTCCCTTCCCTGGTAATGGACATCAAAGGTGATCTGTCGGGCCTGGCCGCCCCTGGCGAAAAGAGCGATGGCATCCAGAAGCGAATGGATACCATCGGAGCGAAATACGATCCGCAAGCGCTACCATGCGAACTCTACACACTGACGAAAAGAGGCAAGGGAGGGACCCTGCGCGCCACTGTGTCGGAATTCGGCCCCATCCTGCTGTCTCGTATACTGGACCTTAACGACACTCAATCTTCCGTTCTGGCCGTCATCATGCAATTCTGCGATGATGCAGGTCTGCTCCTGCTCGACCTGAAGGATCTTAAGAAAGCCATGTCCTTTGTTATGGAGGACGGCAAAGAGGCCTTCGAAGAGAAATACGGCAAGGTATCCTCCGCATCCACCGGAACTATTCTGCGCAAGGTGGTGGCGCTGGAGCAGCAGGGCGCCGACGAATTCTTCGGAGAACGTTCCTTCGAGGTGAAGGATCTGCTTCAGAAGCGCGATGGCAAAGGGCTGATCTCCATCGTACGACTGATGGATATGCAAACAAAACCTGCCCTTTTTTCCACGTTCATGCTCCAGCTTCTGGCAGAGATCTACCAGGAAATGCCGGAACTGGGCGATCCGGAAAAGCCGGAGCTGGTTATCTTTCTGGACGAAGCCCATCTCATCTTTGATCGGGCCAGCAAAACGCTGCTCGAACAAATCGAAACCATGACCAAGCTGATTCGATCCAAAGGTGTGGGCCTGTTTTTTGTTACCCAGAATCCCCAGGATGTTCCTGCCCCTGTGCTTTCGCAACTGGGCGCGCGAGTGCAGCATGCTCTTCGCGCTGTTACCGCAAAGGACAGAAAAGCCATCAAGACCGCTGCCGAAAACTTTCCTTTGAGCGACGACTACAAGACCGATCGGTTGCTTACGGAACTTGGTATTGGAGAAGCTCTAATAACAGGACTCACAGAAAAAGGTAAGCCAACTCCGCTGGTCCATTCTCTGATGTGCGCTCCCTGCTCGCGGATGGATGTATTGAAACCGGCAGAAGTAGATGGCATAGTGAAGTCTTCGGAGCTCGCAAAGAAGTATAACGAGACCATGGATAGAAAGAGCGCCTACGAAATACTGAGCGAAAAGGCGGAAGAGCGACTGGAAAGGCAAGAAAAGGAAGAGAAATCCTCGGGCAGCAAGAGCAGAACCAGCAAGAAAGAAGACGAATCCATAATGGAAAAGGTATTCGATAGCAAGATTGTGCGGGACGTTGGCCGCACCGTGGCGCGGGAAATGACTCGAGGTCTTCTGGGTGCCATCGGAATCAAGCGAGGGCGGCGTAGCAAAAGTAGCTGGTTTTGATGCAGGAAGGCAATCAAAGCCCGATTATCCGCCCTTCCGAGTTTGATTTCCGCCGCTTTGCCCGGGCCATCAATGCCCGGCAATTTTATGAAGCTCATGAAATCATGGAGGAGGTCTGGGTAGCCATGGGCAGGCCCAGGCCCTCATTTGCGCAAGGCCTGGTCCAACTTGCGGCTGGTCTGGAACAATTGAAGCGATCCCACCGGCAGGGCGCAAAGAAGCTGATGGAACGAGGCTTGCAGAACTGCCGTCTGGACCCGGGCCATTATCCCTTCGCACAAAGCTTCATCCACGACATGCAGGATTACTCTGACATGGCTTTTCGCGGACCTTATCCCCAGATTTCCGAAGCATTCGGCGACCAATAGAAATGCCATCCGCCGCCTACCCGGGCATTCCAGAATTTCCAATGGTGACTTCATCCCCGGATCCGGACCAAACCCACTGCCTACCGAAGGGCATCAGTATCCCCGGTTTTCATAAAGTGCTTTGCAGCCCGCAGGTCCGCCTTACAAATTGCTGATCTATACAGGGAGATTTTCTATGAACATTATAGCTTCGGTTTTGCGCGCCCTCGGAGGAGTGGGCATCTTCGTTGGAGGAGCCAGCATCGCAAATTCCATCTGGGATCTGCATCTACAATGGCGAAGAATGGACCTCACCGACGATCCCTGGATTGCAACGGCCATCTTTGCGGTCGGCCTTGTTGTGGGCGGCCTTGGCTTTGTAATGGGCCGCGGCCGAAACGGATAAGAAAAGTCGAGAGGCCCGCTTGCAGGGCAGTATTCCACGACTCACCGGGCCCATCGCAGAGCTCGGTGTGGCCGGTACTGGTGCTTGTTCCTGAACCGGGCAATTTGATTCACACCTGTGCGTCCTTCGCTCGCGTCCTCAAGGGAATGCGCTTTCCTGTGGACGAACTCTGTGGAAGCGAATGGAGTTGGTTTCTTTTCCTTCGCCCAGGGGGATGGCTCCTGCGATGACGATAGTATCTCCGGGTCGCGCCCAACCTTCGGTGATCAATCGCTGATCGGCCAGTCGAATTTGCTCTTCCATACCCGCCTGAGATTGGATGGAGATGGGAATCACGCCTCTGAGAACGTTAAGGCGTCGCAATGTTGCCTCGCCGCCGGACAGGGCAAGGATAGGAACCCGGGAACGCCATTTTGAAAGCAGAAGAGCCGTTACATTGGAACCTGCCAGCACAACTATTGCTTTCGCTCCCAATCGCTCTGCGGCGCTCACTGCGGCTCCGGCCGCCCCGGCCGCAAAACTAATGATATCTGACTCGAAGCGCTCCAGAGGCAGGGATTCTGCGGCATCGGCAGTCTTCAGAATTCGCATCATCGCCTGCACTGCCACTTCCGGATGTTTGCCCACGGCCGTCTCTTCGGATAACATCACGCAATCGGCACCATCCAGAACAGCGTTAGCTACATCCGTAACTTCTGCCCGCGTCGGTCTGCTATGGTCCACCATGCTACGGAGCATCTCTGTGGCCACGATGGCCCATTTGCCGCGAACCGCAGCACGGCGAAGGATTTGTTTCTGGACGAAAGGAACCCGTTCAAACTCGATCTCAACTCCCAGATCCCCCCGGGCCACCATGACTCCATCCGCTTCTTCCAGTATCCCATTCAATTGATTCAATGCTTCCGGACGCTCTAGCTTGGCAAGGACGGGGATGCGATTCTTTCCCAGTAGCTGACGCGCTTCACGAATATCTTCCGGCCTCCGGACGAAGGAAATGGCCACAAGGTCGATGTCGGACTCCGCGATAAAGGCAAGATCTGTCTTATCCTTTTCTGTGAGCGTCGTGGCGCTCACCTCTGTATCCGGAAGGTTCATGCCTTTATTGGAGAAAAGGACTCCTCCGTGAAGCACCTTGCATTCCACATCCTCTCCGTTGATGGATTGCACTCTAAGCTCGATGGTTCCATCGGCCAGAAGCACTCGATGCCCCGGCTTCAAGTCCCGGGACAATCGCTCATAGGGGGAATGAACTCCGGAAGATGTACCATCCATGTTTCTATGCGAAATGATGAAACTCTGTCCATCCCTGAGCTCTACGCCATCTTTCGGTAAAGCGCCCACCCGCAGTTTGGGACCCTGGATGTCGGCCAGGATGGGAATATGTCTGCCTTCGGCTCGTGCTGCGCTTCGAATAGCCTCCATCATGGGCAACAGAGACGGCCCATCGCCATGAGAGAAATTCAAACGAAAGCAGTCGGCTCCGGCTCGAATCAACTCCCGTATTTTCTCCTCTTCTTGACTTGCAGGCCCAAGGGTTGCGATAATGCGTGTGAACTTCAGATCGGACATAGAACTCCCGGCCACGGAAGGCGGCTTTCTTCTACTCGATGTTCCGGACTGACCAGGTCAAGAAAGGTTCCGTGGAACTCTGAATTATGGAAACTCCATTACTCTGGATTGGATTACTATTGCTGGCGGGATTCGGAAGCGAGCTGATCGCCGAACGGATCGGTCTTCCCGGAGTAAGTCTGTTCATCGTTACTGGCGCCATCATCGGCCAGACCGGTCTTCTGCCGCCGGACTTTCTCGACCAGAGCCAGGGACTGGTGGATCTGGCTCTGGCCATCATCGGCTTTCTGATTGGAGGCTCTCTGCAATGGAACCGACTCAAACGACTGGGTAAACTGGTCTTTGCTGTCCTCTTCGCAGAATTCTACGGCGCGACGGTACTGGTAAGCCTGTCCACGTTTCTGGTTTCTCATCTTGTTTACGGAATGCACTGGACCAGCGCAGCGGCCCTGGCCATAATCCTGGGAAGCATCTCTGCGGCAACAGCGCCGGCGGCCACCATGGCCGTAGTCCATGAACAGAGGGCCCGGGGGCCGCTCACTACAATGGTTCTTTCGATCGTGGCCGCCGATGATGGCCTGGCATTGATTACCTATGCGGCGGCCATCGGCGGCGCTGGCATGATCCTGGGACATGAAGGATCGCTTCTGTTGACTCTTCTGGAAGCGGCCCGAGAAATTGGAGTTTCGCTGGTCCTTGGTCTGGCGGGAAGCGCCCTCCTTAAATTGCTGCTGAGAAACATTAATGCCCGGGAATCCATGTTACTTCCCACGTTTACCGTGATCTTGCTCTGCTTTGGAGTTTCGGTTCACCTGGAAGCCGGAGGATTGCTGAGCTGTATGGTGCTGGGCATGGCCATGGCAAATTGGTTTCGCAGATTCGAGTCCATCTATGGCATTATCTCAGATTCCTTTGAGAGCATCATTTTTACCCTGTTCTTTCTGCTCTCAGGAATGCATATGCGTCTGGATGTTCTGGGAGGTGTCTGGATTCTGGCGCTGGCCTATTTCCTTGCCCGAATTGTCGGTAAGGCGTCGGGAGTTTACATGGCAGCAAGCCTATCGCGGGCGCCGAGAGAAATCCGAAAATACGCCGGCATGGCGCTGGTACCGCAGGCCGGGGTAGCCCTTGGTCTGGCGCTCCAAACCCATTCCCATATTGATCTTCCGGAAGGCGGCACCGAAATTCTCTTGAGCGTGGTTGTGGCCACGACTACAGTTAACGAATTACTGGGACCTATTCTCACGCGAAGGGCCCTTATCCTGGCGGGAGAATCCCATTCTGTCAGGCAACCTGGAATGCAGGAACAAGCCGATGAAGACCGGTAAGAGCGCAATCACTGTAAAGGATTTTCTGGGAGATCCGGCTACCAGCGTGGATCCCTTGCTCATTGTCAGCACAGATATGCCCATCGAAGAATTGGTGCGGCAGATGACTTCCCTGGACGAGGACAGGATCATTCTGGTGGAGGAGGCAGGGGCCATTGTGGGACTGATCAGTCTCGGGGATCTGGCCCGGCATCTGAAAAATACACGAAGCTCCGATCTTCATCTGCATAGTCTGCCTCTTCCGCATTTCCGGGGCTATCGCGGAAGAAATGTCAGGCATAGCGGCCGAGATATTTTGCATACGGTTACCGCCGAAACCGCCGGCGATATCATGCGCACGCAGCTTCGCTTCTGCCGTCCGGAGGATCCCCTTTCCGTGGCCACGCATACGATGCTGGATGGAGAGGTAATCAAGCTACTGCCGGTTCTGAATCAGGATGGATCCCTGGCCGGAACATTGCATCTACTGGACCTCATGGAATACCTGCTGACTCATCCCAGCCAGGATTGAAGTCCCGGGAAGCTTTGTCCGGAGATGAATTCAGTCCATGCCTGCGCTCCATTTATGTATCTTCGCAGATCTCCGTCTGCGTTGATCTCCCGGGCTGGCCGGGGCCGAGTCACCTAATCCTTCCTGCCTGCAGCGGCCGCCATGTTGCAGGTATCGTGCAAAGCACCTGAGATCATTTCCGGAACCACTTTTCTATATTCTTCAGGGATCTTCGCCTTCGTAAATGTATGCAGGTTTAAATCCGCAAGATCCTTCTGCTGAAGCAATTCCTTGATAACGACGAATTGCAGCATTGTTCCGCGGCTCAGATCGGTCTGCAATTCCGCTTCATTGGGATTATGGCTCCCTCCGTAGCTACGTTCCATTAACAGGACCTGCCCGGACTCTTCCAGACTGTAGGGCAAGAGATCCTGCTTCTGTTCCGACTCCACCTTTACGTCGAAACGATGACAGATTTCTTCCAGAAGTTCGTCCATCTTCTGCCGGAAAGAGTCGGAACTCTCTTCGCGGTCCGAGCGAAGATCCACGGATAATCGCGCCGATCCATAGACGTTGATATAGCTCATTCGATCCATTCGAGAAAGCTTCACCCCTTCGCCTCCGGAGGCCACCTTCTTGGCCAGGGTGCCAACGGCGAATCCTTGCAGTTCCTGGGCCAGGCTACGAGCTTCCTCCTCATCAAGAGAGTCTCCTTGCACCGCCAGCGTCAGAGAAACGGATCCGGGGATCACGTTGCGATTGGATCCAGGATACAATCTTACATTCCCGGCCAGAACTTGCAATTTCGAGCTCTCGCTTTTATTCCTTTCGCGGATTCTTTCGCGAAGGAATTCCGTGAGCCTGGCCGCCGCAATACCCGGGTCCCGGCGATCCTCAACGCCGGTGGCCCCGGCATGGTTGATCTCTCCTTCCAGAGTCCATCGCATGGCCAGTTGCGCATCCTCATGGCAGGCAAAATCGGACATGCCTTCAAGAATGCCCACCGTGATCCGGGTGTTTTTAAACTCCGGTTCCAGAGAAAGCTGCCGCATGCGAAGATTGAATTCAAGCGCTGCCGCTTCAGATGCTTCGCCCTGAAAAAGGAAGTCCTCCTGACGAATCCCCATAATGCGCGAAACCATAGCCATGGGTACGCCGGCCCGGTCCAGGTGAGGTCCCTGCTCGATGTGGCGCTCGAAGGTATGCTTTGAGAAAAAGTGATGGGGAACAAAACAGGCATCGGGGAGCTCCGACCTCTTCAGACCACGAAATTCATTGAGTAGATTGGCCTCCCCGGATTCCTGTTTCTGCTGCATCCATTCCAGAAAATCCAGAAATCGATCCAGAAAAACCTGGCCCTCATTATTCTGCATCCGATAGATCTGCTCTGGTTGCGAAAGACCCGCCACTGCCGAGCTTCCAGGCATGGACACACCCTCGCCGGTAAATGTCATTTCTTCGCCAAGCAATGCAGAAACGTGAGTTCTCACCAGATGCTCTCTGGAATGAGGAAGCAGGTTTTTCTCCATGGTATCGTTCAGGTCTTTAAGAATGTGCGCTACTTCGATGCCTCCGGCCACGCCCAGCCGTCCGTCGAAGCGGCCGGCATTCTTGACGGAATCGATGTGCGATATGTGATGGATGGAATGCTTCAGGTATTTGTCCGGACTTCCCCCGGATTGCAATTCATAGGCCTCCTCGTCCCGAAGATAGAGGCCATGCAGATTACCGGCCCGGTCGATACATACATGTAGCCCGGCCGCATTCATTTGCCGAATGGTTTCCAGGGCGGCATGGAAGTAGGGATCGGAAAGGGCCCGGGCATCGATTTCGCCTTCCGTATTGAGAGACGCTTCCGCAAGCCAGTCGATTCTTCGCCTCAATCGCACCCCCAGTCCACGGATGGAATGGAGCAGATTCGATTTCGTAATATGCTGGAGGAGTCTTGAAGAATCCAGATCCCTGGAGATTTCCAGCAGGCTATTAAAATAGACGGCTGTCATGGTAACGTCTGCCAGCGGGGCCAGGGCTCGAGCCGACCAATCCGCATCTTCGTTGCAGACCTTGAGGATCTCATTGTCGTCCACTGTCTGCCTGAGATCCGCGCGACGGGCCGGCGCATCTCCTTGCTTGCCCTCCCTCGCGCGAATCAGGGCCCTTCTCTGAAATCTTAGAGCTTCGCCCCGACCGGTGTTGCGCATCTGGTCCTGGTCCTGGGCCCGGTCCCAGCCCTGGAGATTATTTGCATAGGTCCATGTGGCCGGGTCTCCCAGGGAGCCTTCCTGCGCTCCATTCAGAGAGCGAATCAACCTCGCATGTTCTTCCTGATCCAGATCCTCAATACGATCGTTGAGATCTTCAAGGTCGGAAGAGAATTCGCCGGAAGTGAATTTCTTTTCCAGTTCCTGCCTCTGCCGAGAAGTGAGGGAAAACACATCCAGGCGAAAGTAACCGAGCAATGGAGCCTGAAAGAGCATAGCCTCTTCGGCATGGAGAAGCGCTCGAACATGCTCTGGTTCAAAAAGCCGGGAGCGGTCCAGGCTGGGGTCGATAACACGCCGCACCGCCTTTCGCGCATCCGGATCCCAGAACCAGAGTATGGGATAAATGTGGCTTCGGGCCTGAGCGAATTGAACCCTGGGATCGTGCCGCAAGATGTAAGGGCCGGTCTGAATAACGCCTTCGTTGGAATCCACGTTGGAACAGGTATTCAGAAGCATCTGCCTCAGACGAGGGTCGTTGAGATCGCATAGATGATGCAGAGGATTGTCAGCCACCAGCGCATGAGTCCGTTTCTGATAGTCCGTCTCTACCATGGCCTGCGGCGACATATCGCGTTCCAGAGCCATGCCTCTGGCCAGGCCGTAGGCGGGCAGTCCAAGCTTTAGAAGATAGTTGATGATTAGACTGGCTTTCTTTCCGCAACCATG
>JAGRNE010000085.1 GCA_020440915.1 Leptospiraceae bacterium
GCTACGGCCCTTCCTTTTGCCTTTTCGCTTCCGCCCAATGCTGCTTCGCCGATCAGGTAGTCTGTGAGGAACGTTGTGGTTGTTTTTCCATGAGTGCCGGCCACAACGATAACCTTCTTACCACGCAGAAAGAAATCGTGCAGGGCCGCAGCCATGCTGGTAATTGGCAATCCCAGGCGAAGGGCTTCTTCCAGTTCCGGATTCCCGCGAGAGATGGCATTTCCGACGATGATCAGATCTTTTCCATGCACCGATCGCGGCGCAAAGGGACGGGCATCGATCTTCCACTCTTTCAGGCGATCGGACATAGGAGGATAAAGGTCATGATCGGATCCGCTAACCTTATGTCCGCTTCGCTTCAGCATGGCCGCCAGATTGCCCATGGCCGCCCCGCCCACGCCGATGAGATGGATTTTCATAGAAAGATTTCCCGAAATATGGAAAGCGTCTTCAGCAGATTGTAAAGCACCATGAGCAGCAGCAAAGGCAGCAGAAGCAAACCAGCGCTGAGGACATAGATGGAAAGTGAATGCAGAATGGTCTGCCCTCGAAGCCTGGCCCAGGAAACGACACTCTGGTAAATGCAATAAAGTGCGCTGGCCATTAATCCCAGGTAACCCAGGGCAGGATGGAAAAAGAAAAGAAAAACAGAAGCTGAAACCGGCAAATACAGAAAGAGAGACAGATTCTTTCCTCGAGGCAGCATATCGAAGAAGTCTTTTCGATCGGGTTCGATGCCACCTGCCATGGAATAGCGTTGCATCCGGTCAAATACGGCGCCCATCAGCAGTATTCCCAGAATAAGAATGCCGGCAAATCCGGGAATGTCCCGCAGTCCAAATCCTCCACCTTCGATCAACCTGTAAGGGCTAATGAATTTCAAAAGGGGTAGGAGAACTAGAAAAGGAAGATGGTTTCGCAGAAAAAAAGAAAGACTCTTCACCGCCGGTCGTTCAAGAAAAGAAGCGGAGGCGGTGGCTGGATCGGCCAGAATGGCCTCTACATCCCTGGGAATGGAAGCGAACACCCGGCCAGATTCCAGGGGCCGGGATGTTCTGTAAACTCTGGTTTTGGCTAAATACCGGGACGCCGGGCGTCTCGGACTTCGGCCCGAATTTCAGCCGCGGCGCAGTCGCCCATAAATCGGTCTTGGAAACAGCCGGGCATCTTGCTGCAGCGCGATTAGCCTTTCGCTTTCTGAACCGCTTCCAGAACCTTGTCGTATTCGGGCTCCTGAGCGATTTCAGGCACAAGCTCCGAATACACCACTTTGTCGTCCTTTCCTACAACAAAAACAGCCCGGGCAGAAAGCCCTGCCAGACCGCCCTCGGCGATATGAGTTCCATAGGCTTTGGAAAAGCCCATATCACGGAACTGAGATCCCACTACCACACCATCCACGTTTTCGGAGATGCAAAATCGCTTCATGGCAAAGGGTAGATCGCCGGAAACAATGATTGTGGCCACATCGGAATCGCCGGCCAGCTTTTCGTTGAATTTCTTCGTTTCGGTGGCGCATACAGGAGTATCAAGGCTGGGCACCGCCACCAGTACCTTCACTTTACCGGAAAAATCTTTCAGGGAAGCCTCGGACATATCGTCTCGCACTACTTTGAAATCCGGAGCGGCAGAGCCTACTTCCGGCATATTTCCGTCGAGACGGATGGGATTACCTTTAAGTGTAACCGTGGCCATATTTACCTCTTTCAAAAATGTTGTTGTCACAATTAGGTGATCCAACAGAAAAATTCCAACCATTTTATGAAGTCTGGCTCCGCCGTCTGGATCCTTAGAATCCTGTCCTATGTACTCCTGGTTCTTGCGCTAATACCTGTGCTATGGCCCGTCGTAATTGTTGCAGGATTGTTACTCACTGGCTGGGGATTCTGGCTTGCTCGTCGGCGCGCCGGCGAGGTTCCTTCTATCGCTTCCCTGTTCAAAGGAAGGCTTTTCGAAAAACGGATTCGAAACCTGTTTCGTCGTAGTCCTGACGGACTCAGCTTTGGTGATGTGCCGGAAGATCCTGCTCTTCGGTCCGCGCGCCGAGCAACCTTTGCCATTCTGATAAACGTGGGCCTGTTACTAATTTTGCTTTCCATATCCTGGCTGGGATTCATCCTCCCTCTGGACCGGGATCTGGAACCCCTGAGAAAAGAAAGTTACGAGCCCATCGAAAGATAGGCCCCTGGAGAGTGTTATGAACGTTGCAATTTTTACGGATACCTTTTTGCCCAAGATCGATGGAGTGGCCATTTCTGTGGATCATTTCTGCCGCTATCTTTCGGCCAGGGGACACAAATTCATTATTTGCTGCCCCAAATACGGTTCCGACGATATCAAGATGCTGGGCGATGATATTGAGATACTGCGCTTCAAGAATGCCCCTCTTCCCAGCTATCCGGACATCAAGGTTGTGCTTCCTTCGCAAAAGAAGATTCATAAAGCGATAAAGGAGTTCAAAGCCGACTTGATCCATATCCAGACGCCAGGCCTGCTGGGACAATACGGCGTCATGGCCTCTCGCATGTACGATGTGCCTCTGGTCGGAACCTATCATACCCTGGTTTCCGAACAGGAAACCTACATTTCTCTGTATCGATTGCTGCGCCTGGATCGGCTGATGTCCTATTTCCAGGCAAATAAGAAAATCAAGAAGCGATTGGATAAAATTGAGCGCAAGGATTCCAAATCCCTGAAAAAAGCCCTCATCTGGAAGCTTACCAATAGTCTCTACGAAACCAGCGAAATCGTCATATCTCCCAGCTATCTAATCCGCGATGAACTGGCCCTCCATGGGATGCGAAAACCCATCGAAGTTGTGTCCAACGGCATGGATCTCAAGGTTTTCAAAGGAGAAATCAAAGAGTTCTCTGGCCGCGCTCCCAAACTCCTGCATGTAGGCCGCATTTCATACGAAAAGAACTGCGAAGTGGTCATCAAGGCTTTCGCCCTGATCCTGGAAAAATTTCCCGAGGCAACTCTGGACATCGTTGGCGATGGGCCGGCCCTGGAGTCCATGAAGATTGAAGCGCGTCAGCACGATGTCTATGATAAGATCAAATTCCCGGGCTTCGTTCCCCGGGACAGCCTGCCGGACCTCTATCCGAAATATGACCTCTTCCTGACAGCCTCCACCATGGAAACCCAGGGACTGGTGGTACTGGAATCCATGGCCTGTGGCCTGCCATGTGTGGGTGTGAACTCCTTTGCTTTGCCAGAGCTAATCCAGGACGGACGTAATGGCTTCATCGTCGAGCCCGGTCATCATATTGATATGGCCCAGCGAGCGTTGCAAATCCTGGAAGATCGGGAAATGTACCGAAACTTCTCTGAACAAAGCCTTGCGATTGCAGGCGAGCACGATATAGGAGTCTGCGCGCAGAAGCTGGAGAACACCTACAAGCAGGCCATTGAAACCTACAAGAAAAAGGGTCCGGGACTTCTGCGGACAATCACCGATCCCTTCGGCTGGCTCAAGAATGCGGCCGCCGTCACGGAGCAGGCCGCGGAAGAGTCCAGCTCCGAAGATAAAAAGAAAAAGGACTGAATCCGTTTCAGGGCCTACTGATTACCGAAGTGCTGCTTACCGGAGCTGGCAATAAACCCTGATATCATCCTATCCTTTGACCGATGATGATAGGGAGCCCGGCTTCCAGATTGTTCGGGATAAAGAGGCATTATGAAAGGAAGGCGTAGGATCGGTCTGCTTTCTGTGGCTGCACTGTTGCTCACAGCGCTCTGCCACAACACCATTCCGGTAGATCAGCTGGCCCAGAATCTGTCCCGTCTCTCGGTAGAAGAACTCCGGGATCGGATAGAACTCTACATCGATAATCGAGCCGGTACCGAGGAGATTCCCGGCGCCGCAGCGGCCATTTTCAAAGAAGGGACGCCCATACTCTGGGTGCACAAGGGGCTGGCCGAAGATCAGCCGGTTTCCATTGCTTCGCTCACCAAGCCATTCACCGCAATGGTCATCATCCGTCTGGCGCGAAGCGGAAAACTGGACCTGGACGCTCCAATACAGGAATTCCTACCGGAACTCAAGACCCCTGCCGGAGGTAGCGCAGAAGAGAAAGGTAACCAAAACAGCGCAGCCGAAAAAAACGCTCCCGCCACCCTGACGGCAAGAATGCTACTTTCGCATACCTCGGGTATTTCCTACAATGCGGGCAAAAAGGAGGACACCTTCTTGCTGGAAGGTAAACGATTCCCTCTTCCGCAGGCGAAGAACAGAGGCAAATTTGAGTACTCAAATTTCAATTACCACATTCTGGCCATCCTGGCCCATCGGCTTTCCGGAAAACCGCTGGCAAGACTGACGGAAGACTGGATTTTGAAGCCCGCAGGCATGCGAAACACAAAGGCACAGGGGACCAGCGGCGCGGCGGGGATGGTAAGCACTCTGGAAGACCTTACCCGGTTCTGCGAATTCCTACTTTCCGAGAACAAGCAAGAGTCTTCACCTTACTACAGGGTTTTTCAGGCTTTCCAGAACCTTGAGCATCGCAAGAGTAGTAACGAATACGGCCTGGGCTGGCACGTCTACGCCCCCTCCAATGGTCAGGCCTTGTTTTTTCACTCCGGCACATGGTACAATGCTGCTGCAGAGATATACATAATGCCGGAAAGCAGTTCCTACTTTGTGCATATTGCCAATCCGCCGGATTTCCGGGACAAAGCTACCGCACGCTACAGAAGCGATGTAATCAAAATGGCAACTCTGGCTCTCACCCGCCCGGATTAGAACAGTCTGGCCCGACAAAGCCTACTTAACCTGTAAGTCCAAAAAGAAAAGATGGAAGGTCCACTTTTGTTCTGGACGAATGGATTAGCACCATCCATTCTCTGGCCACTGCGGCCAGGCGAATGAAGAGTATAAACCTTAAATTATTGCCACCTTTGGCAATGGCTTTCTATATCCTGGCCGGCTCCTGTTCCAGCCGCAGCCCGTATCCGGAAGCCATCGACGATGCGAACGAAATCTACAATCCTGTGGAAGAACGGGCGCCCTTACCTGCAGATATCGCGAAACAGAAGGACGATGTAATCCAATGGATGGAGCGATTCTACCGTGGAGGCTATTTTGGATCATTTGCGGTGGCGGTGATAATCGACGATAAGGTTGTATTTTCGCATTACATTAACTCCGATCCCCACAAGACCTATCCTGTAGCGTCGGTAACCAAGACGTTTACGGCTACGACGGCGCAAATCCTGATTCAAAAAGGAATCCTTAATCCCGAAGAACCGGTGGATCAAATCTTTCCAGGACTCAAGCTGGAACGACTGGGCAATCGACCTATTCTTGTGAATCATCTTATTACTCATACCGCCGGCCTTCCTGACCTCAGGTACTACAAGGTCTACGAACCAGTGCAGCACAAAGAGCTCTCCTTTCGCATGGTAAAGCCCATCTATCCTCCAGGTAAGCACTATCGTTACTCGAACCAGGGGTATATGCTTCTGGGCGCCATTATCGAAAAGAAAACCGGACTCAGCATTGCCGAAGCAGTGAGGGTACACCTGCTGGAGCCTGCCGGACTGAAGGATACTACCGGACCAAAAACAGGGGCCGGCGGACTAAAGACCAGCATCCACGATCTAACGCGCTACGCTGCCATGTGGTTGTCGGGAGGTCACATCGACGGGCGACAGATCATCGATCCAGAGAGCATCCAGGACATGCTAAAGAATCCTCTCTATACTCCTGCGGCGCGAAATCAGTTCTACACTGGTCGGGGCTGGAGAGTCAAGATTGACGAAAACGGCGTCGTAACCTTCTTTCACATCGGCGGCGCCGATTACGTTGCGGCCTGGGTTCAGATGTTTCCTCGATACGGTGCGGCCATTTGCTATCTGGGAAATCCTCCGGAGTACACTCCGCCGCTGGAAATGTATCTGGCGGAGATGCAAAAGAAGCTGGGCCGTCTGGCCACAGCCTACGTTGGCGCCACCGAACCTCTGTACACCTGGGAAAGCGAGCCTGCTCCCCCCTGGATCCGGGACCGGATCATCGGCACCTACAGAAATCCGCTAACCGGGAAGGTGATTCGAATTTTGCCCTCCGACGATGGCCTGCGGTATCGCAATGCCTGGGGCGGCGGCTACTATCTCTATCCCTTCACCACTCATATTTACCGGGGCGGAGAAAACTGGCTCACCCATGACTTCATCTTCGATAAAGAAGGGCATCTGGAAGGAATGGCAAACGGCGATGGGTTCTTTCGACCTGTAGAATCAGAGCCTTCTGTGTCTCCGGAAGATGCTTCAGACACGGCCCGTAGCCAGAACCAGTAAGAGACCTCGGATAGCCCCGGCGAGGCGGCCCCGGAAAGCAATTCCGGAGCCCTGCACCGCGGGTATTGGCCGCTCCAATTGCGACCTACCAGGTAAGGTTACCCTTTTTATCAAATCCGAAATCCGAAGAAGCCAGTTCAGCCCCCGGGAATTCCAGATCAGAGTTTCCGGTTATTCGATAGCTGGAACCGCCAGCGCGAAACAGTGAAAGAAAAGCCCTACCGGCGCCCAGCAGCGGAAGCTTTGAATCCACCCGGACCACTGAGACGTCCCCTTCCTTTCGCGTTTCCACGGATTCGCCTGACAGAAAGGAATTTCCGCTCAATTCCATGGAGTAGTTGAGCCCTTTGACCAGAAACTCTGCGGCCGCTTCGTTCTTAATCTTTAGATCAAATGCAGCCGCAAGACTGGCCGCATCGGCAGAAAGTAGATCGGGGCCGGAAAAATCGAAATTGGCTACTTCCACATCAGGAACAAAGGCTGGTACCTTCTGCTGCAGATGGAGAGGAACGCTTACCTTTGAAGGAATGCTGGCAAGTTTGACGTCAAAGTCGGCTGCGCCATTGAATCCAAGGGTGTAATCCTTCACTGTGGATATGTTCTGAAAGAGAGCCTTCAGTCGCGAAAACTGTAGATCCAGACGAATCGGAAAATGGGCCGTTGAGTTAGCGCGTACGGTAATGGGATCCGTATTGATTTTCGTCAGTTCGTTTTGATTTACGTCCACCACCAGGTTCAAGGTGCTCTGCGGAAGTCCTACAGGGTACGGATTATCCAGTTCTGCATCCAGTTTGATCACCAGACCATCCAGGGAAATATCTTCGATGGAAATGCCCGCAATCCGAAATTTGGGTCCGGAGGGATCAAACAGCGCCTGCAGCAATGAGCAGCTACCACCCATATAGAAGATCATTAGTAGCATGGCCGCAGTCTGAAGTAATCGTCTGTAGCGACTTCGCCCGAAGTGGGCACGGGACCGGTCGGTTCTGATAGCGGATTTCATAGTTACTCCTGATGCATCCCGTCTCGGTAGCGCTTCAACTCCCCTGCGGAATGCACTTCGTTTCTGTGGGATAAACCTTGGGTACACCGCGATGAATCGGATGCAAGGAATAAAGGTACGCTTGATCTCAATCAATTTCGGGCCAAAAAAAGCCCGAATGGGCTATGAACAATAACATAGATATTGGCCGAGAGGCGCGCAGGGCATAAACTGGACCTATGACAGTTTCGGACGATCGACACTACCTGGAACCCTATCGGTTACTCTTTCCCATCGCTCTTCTGGGCTCGGCCGTAACGGTGGGCATATGGATGGTTACCGCTCTGGGTCGTAAGGCGCAGCTTCCTGTACCACTCTACCCGGCAGCCCTCCATGCCTACGGGGTTTTTGCAGCTTTCATCTTTCCGGCTGTTTCCGGATTCTTGCTTACTGCGGTGCCGCGCTTCACGGGCGGAATCCTACCTCATAACGGTTTCTCATTCACCGTGGCCCTCTTCTACATGCTATCTTTGCTCTGCTTTGTTCTGGGCGAGCCAGGTGGAGTCTGTCTTTTCGCATTTCTGGGTCTACTCTCCACATTGATTTTCGCGGTGCAAAGATTCAGAGCCTCCAGCGTCAAATTGCCGGGCTTTCTCTTCGCCTTTATACCTACCGGCCTGTTGTTTGCTGCGGTGGGCTGGCTTCTAATATTGATACCTTTTGCCGTGGAGATGCTGCATGTATTCGGCCTGCCTGCATTGCAGCTGGAATTTCCCTTCGATGCAGTGGGAAGAACCATGGTCTTTTATTACAGCATATCACTGATTGTGCTTGGGGCCGGGTCTAGAATCGCCGTTACCATCCAGGCATCCGATCACGAAGACAAAAATGAATGGAGACGCAGCCTTGAAAGCGGCAGAATAGAAGGCTATCTGGTGGCGTCCCTCATAGTCCTGGGTTTCCTGCTGGAATTTCTGGGAATACTTGGAGAAGAAAGTCGTAGCGGATACCTGCGTCGTGCCGGGGGCTTTCTTTCCTTCGCTGCCATGTTCTACTGGCTTGTACTTCGTTTTCGCATTTACCGAATGTCTTTTCGCAGAGCCGTCGCTACTGGAATTCGCGCGGCATTCTGGATGATTCTGGCCGGGCTCATGCTTCGCTCAGTTCTGGCCACCGAAAACGTTCACTGGGCTCATCTTTTCTTTGCCGGCGGCCTGGCCCTGCTTACTATTTCGGTGATGACTCGAGTTGTGCTCTCCCATGGGAAATGGGATCTGGAACCAGAGAATCGAAGTCCATTTCTATGGGTGGCCCTGATTCTAATTCTGCTTTCTGCAGCCACAAGGGCCAGCGCCCATCTTTTGCCGGACAGCTACATCAATCATCTGGGCTACGCCGCCTTCCTCTTTGTTCTGGCAATCCTGCTCTGGTTACTGCGCTTTCTGGTGGCTACTCTGAAGCAGAAGTCCTGATGCATCCAGTGCGGCAGGAAGGGCCCAGGTGTGGGTTTCGGCTGAGCCGCCGCCAGGGCCGCCGGGGTGGTCTGGCACATCGAACTGTCCAATTATGGAAGCGCCGGAGAATTCCTGTATTGTTCGTTGATTATCCGGATTCTCCGGCCCAAAGAAAACAAGTCCGGCCAGCGGCAAATTTCGGGCGCGAATGGCTTCCACAGAAAGCAACGAATGATTGATGGTACCCAGGCCGGTGCGACAAACCAGAATGATGGATAAATCCTTGCCTTGCAACCAGTGAGGCCACAGGCATTGCCTGTTTATAGGCACCAGCAAACCTCCCGCACCTTCAATGAATAGTATGGGTTCCTCTTCAGACGCTGCATCCCTGACGCTAGCATTGACCTGGTAACAAACCTGCTCGTACCTTTGATCCAGGTCCTGCAGATGTATTTCCTGGTTGTCCAGTTCGGCGGCCCGATGCGGCGAAAGTGGCTCCGAGAAGGTCAAACCCAAATGAAGGCGATTCGCCGAGGCGCCGCTGAGCCTGCGCACTGTTTCCTGGTCCCGGTCCGTACCGGTTTGAACCGGTTTCCAATAGTGAGCGCGGCCGTACTGTTTCATCAATGCGGCCGATGTCATGGTCTTTCCGGCATCCGTATCTGTGGCGGTTATGAAGTAGATGCGCATAAAGTGTTATTCCTTAATACTCGCGGTCTCCCGGACAATCTCGCAGCCGGCCCTGGTCGTGCCCTCCCTCAAAAATTGCATTGTTACCGGATCGATCTCCGCTACGCTGGGATTTTTGAGACCGGCTCATTCTATATCGCAAGACGATCAGCACTCTGTACCTATTCGCCCAGGGTATGCAGGATGTCCAGAAGAGCGCTTTGCGGAAAGTGCGCCCCTTCCAGTAGAACAGGTAATCTCTTTCCGTGACGATTCGCAAAGGCAAGAGCTGGCACCTGATTCAGTCCAAACGACGAATTCGCCTGCGCAAAAGCCTTTTCGTGGGTAACATCTATGGAAACCAGCAGAAAGGCATCCAGTTGATCCAGAGTGGATTGGCGACTCAAGCGATGTTCCAGTTCATGGCAATGGGTACACCAGTCTGCGTGGAAGTAATAGAGCACCGGTCTACCTTCTCTTTCTGCACGATCCAGCGATTGCTGCAGAGCGTCCTGCACCGAAAGGGAGGAGAGCTCTTCATCAAAAGTAAGCTCACCGTAATTAACTGGCATGGCCGAAAGCAGAAAGACCCCGGCCAGGAAAAAACCGGCGACCAGGCCTGCCGCTCTGCGCTTCTTCTGCTTATCCAGCACAGCCCAGAAAAGGATCAGGAAGGCGGCAGGACCGCTCAGAAACGGAAGCAATCCCGTCCATTCGTATCCATAGAAAAGAATGCTGTTCATGTGATATCCAAAAAACCCTTGAAAGAGGGCACCAACCAGTCGATTTTCCTAACAGGCCTCCCCCATCTGAATCCCATGCGCAAGATATCCTTTTTACTACCGATACCGCTTCTTCTTTTTTACTTTCTCTATCCGGCGAATAGTCGGGCACGACAGAACGATCCCCGAACCTGGGTCAAGGTTTCGGAACATACGGAGGTACTGACTCCTCCGCAGTATCGACCGCCGAAAGCCGAAAAACGCATTTACCAGGAGCAGGAATTCAAGCTTGTACTCTACAGTCGGAAGTTTGCCACCGGCGAAATGGTCTATGCAGAAATCTTACCATTGGAGCCGGAAGGGAAGATAAGCGAAGAACTGAGACAGAAGCTACGACTGAATCGTCTGAAATACAATGGCATAGAAGTCAAGCTCGTGGAGCGCCCCTGGGGGTTGCGCGGCCTATTTGCGATCTACGCGCATCAAAAGGAAAATGGCTGGCTTGGCTGGACTTATCCTCTGCAGCAGGTTTCAGCCACTGGCGACGCCACAAAGTTTCGTTCCATTCGCCTGAAGGTGGATATCACAAAATTCCCGGTGTATACATCGGAGCTAAAACTGGGAAAATACTCCAATGTTCAGACCTATCAGAAGCCCGAAGTCCTGGAGCGTATCAAGAAGGAACGCACCATCAAGGACCGGGCCTTTGCTTCCAGAGAAGAAAACCATATTCAGGATAAGCTAGCCCATCCCAGGGATATGCATAAAATCACTTCTCCCTTTTATGTTACCAGAGTCACCCATCGCTATGAGATAAAGAACGGTAAGAAGATCCAGCATCCGCCAAAGCGTTACGTGCACAAAGGTCTGGATCTACGTGGATGGGTGGGCCATCCGGTGTACGCCATGGCCCCGGCAAAAGTGGTTTTGTCCAGAGAGATGTTTTTTGAAGGGGGCTTCGTTCTACTGGATCACGGAAATGGTATCAAAACCGGCTATATGCACCTCAGCAAATTGGTTCTGAAGGATGGCCAGAGCGTAAAAGCCGGGCAGTTGATCGCCGAGGCGGGTGCAACGGGTATGGTAACCGCGGCTCATCTGCACGTATCGCTCTGGGTAAACGGCTATCCTATTGATCCTTTAAGTCTGCTTTGTTTGCCTGTTCGCTGGTGAAGCCTGTTCTAACCGGGCTTATTTTAATTGCGAAAGCCATGGCATTCCGGATGTCATTCCGGCGAAAATTGCCTGTCAGTGTCAGGGCGCTCGCGAACAGGGCTGCGAGGCCGCGGCGATATCAGGAATCGTACTGGCCGGTCCATCGCATGCTTCGCAGCAATTCCAGAGTCCGGGGATGGAAAGGAAAGCCTTCTTCCAGCGGCTCCAGAATCCACAGCACAAACGTTCTGGGCCTCACTTCGGTCTTGCTCTCCAGAGAGAACACAAAGAAACCTGTGCGAAGAGTGCTGGCCTGAAAGCGATCATAATACGTCCAGAAGGAGCCGGACATCTGAATGGGAAAGTCCGGCGGATACAGAGATTGCTCTTTTTCTTTCTTTAGATCTTCCACCGTTTCCGCAGGCAGGCTACCCAGCATGAGTTCAGTACGATTTCGCAGCGTCTGACGATCCATACCCGGAAGCGCCGCATAGAGTAAAGCCGAAGGAAGCCGATCCATGCTATTCGCATCCTGACTGATTCCCAGCAAAGTTAGTCCCGGCCCCTCCCCGGCTTTGATGGCGTCGCCGGTATGAAGATGCATTCCAGTTCCCAGCGAAAGCTCCAGCGTGGAGCCGGACTCATCACTTACAGAAACTCGCCCGGCATCCTCCTTCACTGTATAATTGCCGATCTCTTCTTCGGCGGCGCTCTTCCACAGGGACTGATAGATGCCCACCAGAGTCGCCTTTTGCAGGTCCACCAGGAGGAAGGAAGTATAGACTAATACAAATAGAGTAAGCCCGGAGAAGGATAGCGCGAAAAGGTTCCTACGCCTCAGGAAGTAAGACAGAAGAAGTAAAGGAGCGACGGACAGCCAGAATAAGATCGGCAAACCGGCCCCATCCAGAACTAGCAGCGCCAGCATTACGAGCGAAAGCAGTAGTTCCAGGATTAAGGATTTGCCGGAGTGATACCTGGAGATTAATTTGCCGAAAACAAAGAAGAGGGCATAGGATGTTAGCGCGGCCATGGCCAGCGCCAGAGGAATCCGAACCCAGTAGGAAAATGGCGCCAGACGCGCCAGATAAAGAATAGCAAGCAATGCTGCGGCGGCAACAATCCAGGTCGCAGGACGCAACCTGTCCTCCTGGAAGAATGCAAGTTTTTCCCTTGCGCCGGCAATCAGGGATTTGTATCTACTGGTTCTTGCGGCTTGCTGCATTGAGAGTTCTCAATCCATGGATCTAAAGATAGAAAAACAGGGCAATAACCTTCTGATCCGTCTTTTCCATCCTCGCGTGGATGGAGACAATCTGATTCTGAAGGAACTGGAAATAGGCAACTACCAGACGGAGCCTGTAGAGAATCTCATCATCGATATGGCTGAGATTGAGTACATCAACTCTCTGGGGATCACCGAGCTTATCAACATTCACAGAAAGTTTACAGAAAAGAATCCGGAAGCCTTTCGATTGCAGCTCCGAAATGTGGACCGAAAAATTGCCACAATCCTGGAGCTGGTGGACATCCACCGAATCGCAGATATTGAAACCCGCATTTAATCTTCCTTCCGGACAGCAATCCGATCCGGCCCGGTTTTCCGGTAATCCCGGTCCTTC
>JAGRNE010000086.1 GCA_020440915.1 Leptospiraceae bacterium
CGTCCCGATGCGTTGTTCCTCACCTATGCACTTGAATCGGTTCTTGAGTGGCGCAAAAGTATCGAGGAACCATCAGGGCCAAAGTCATTAAAGCCCGATCCCCGGTTCATCTCTTGAATCATCCTGGGGCGGTCCGGTTCTGAGGGTGCTAAAGCTGTCTATGAAAATACTTTCATAGGTTTGCATGTCCTTCTGCAGAGCGGTGCCGGACAGAATGATCCCTCGATTGCCCGCTTCCGTTTCCAGGATGCCCACCAGAAATAAAGTTTCCAGACGCAGGCCCTGTCTTAGATCATATGAGATGCGAATGGTGTTCGCCGGATGATCATTGATGAAGGAGGTGCCCTCCTCTTCCACCCTGTGCCTCTTCAGCTTCTGTACACTGACTTTGTTGGCTTCGTAGATTTCAGCCAGGGTTACGTCCTGATCTATGTCGAAGAATTGCAATCCTATGCTTTCGCGGAAATTATCTTGAGGGTTAATGTAAGGGCTTACCGAGCGAATGTAGGTGTTGGTTCCTGGGAGGATCTCCCATTTCTCAGGAAACAATATGCTGAAGGGAGGACTCTCATGGACGTAAAGACCTGTTTCGAGTTTCGCATAGCCTTTCTTTTCAAAGCGAACGATTTCCGGCCCGCTGGTGCAGGCCAAATTAGGAAGAATTGCCAGACTCAACAGACCGGGAAGGACGTACCGGGCAGGCAGAGACGCTCCGGGTAGTGCCACGCTTCCCTTCGCCGGCAACCGGCGCATGCGAAGAAAGAAAAATGACCGGAAATGCGATCTCAGCCCGGTGATGCATGTCAGAGGCCTGTTCTGCATTGGAGTCCCAATGTATGGTATGTACCTGGATATACGAAAATAACCAGAATTGGGTATTCTTGCGTACGTATTATCAGCCTGGATGTGCAATTACCTGAATCGCCTGGCCTGTGCCTCGTTTCGTGGGCCGGATGGGTAACTGGTTCTGGCGTCTCGCTATGCAACTCAGTTACGTTCGCTTACCGGCATTGAGTCGCTCGCCGCGCCGAACTGATCAATCAGCCCAAGAGGCCTTTCTTGAGAATTTCTTTAGCTTTCCTGCGCGCCTCTGCGCCATAGCGGCTTGCTTCAATATCTGCAACAAGGGCGCCCTGATTCAAGTACAGATAGCGATTCGCCACCGGCAGAAACGGTTCATCGGTATGGGTAATGGCGATAGAGAGCTTACCATTCCGGTTTCGCTCATCCAGCAGCTCGATCAATAAATCCTGACCCGCCAGATCCAATCCGGTGATGGGCTCGTCCAGAAGCCAGATATCCGGATTGTGCAAGAGGCTTCGCATGAGTCCCAGGCGCTGTTTCATGCCACGGGAAAGAGAGCGAGCAGGATCGTCGCTTCGAGCAAGCAGTCCGGCCCGGCGCAGGTTTTCTGCGACTGTTTCCTCTGGCAGAGGTTCCAGACTGTAATGCGCAAAGAAACAGTGAAGATTTTCCCGGCAGCTCAAATCCAGATACAGACCTGGATCGTGTCCGACGAAGCCGATGTTCGAATAGTACGCGCGCATCTGCTCGTCGCCTTCCAGCGATTTTCCATGAAAGAGGATCTTCGCATCGGATGGCGGGGGACTCAGCAAGGCGTCCAGAAAGGAGGATTTGCCGGCGCCGTTAGGACCCAGAACGCAGACGGTCTGGCCCCCGGAAAAGTCCAGAGAGAGCGGAAGCAGGGCCTTTCGGAATCCGTAATTTCTGTAGAGACCCTGGAGTTGCAGCATAATTTCTGCCGGTCCTTGCTATTTCAGTCGGCCCGGCGCACCTGAATGCGAAATGATGATACGATGCTTAGCAAGACAAAAATGAATGCAAGCACTCCCAGTACAGCCGCCAGGGTTTCCCATGGTTTGCGAAACACCGGATTGTAGTCCGACTGTAGTGGATTTGCATAGTAGAAGCGATCCTCTGGCAGCTCGTAGTTGACGGGTTGCTGACGATAATCTACTTTCAGGGCTGGACCCAGGCCCCGAATGTTTAGTTCCTCCACGGACTTCTGGCCCTGTATGGCAGGTCGGGCTTCTTCCGGTTTCCAGACCAGAACTTTGAACGGATAGGCAGTTTCTGGATCTCTGTAGTTCCTTTCACTTTGCTCCAGCTGCACTGTAAGCTGCGAACTTCCCGGTCGAAATCCTTTTGGAAGTACTACCTTTCCGTTTTGCGCAGAGCAGGGTACCGGGGCCGGCATGCGCGAGCTTTCATGCGCAAGCTGGCAACCTGCGATGCGAACGCCGTCAGGAACGGCCACTTCAAACTGTCCGCCGGAATAGGTGCGCGGGGGACGGGACACATTCTCTACTGAATAAACCAGGTTTATGCGCAGCATCTCCTCTTCGTTTAGCATCTCCATGCCCGGCATGATGTTAAGGTCGGAAGCTTTCGCTCCCGAATCGAAGATCTCGACTTTCTGGAGGGCGTTCTGCCGTTCTGGCGTCGGAGGAACAACGGCAACATAGGTTTCGCCTTCAAATGTGGCGCGCACCAGAAAGGGAACGCTTACTCGTTCCACAGGAGGAAAGATAAATCGCGATCCCGGGTTTTCCATGGTATGCAGCACGGTCATAGTCTGCCCGGGACGAATGAGCTCGATCTTCTCTGGACTGGCAGGAGCTCCGGTAGTGCCATTGATCACTACTCCACGGATTTGCACGGAGTTGCCAGGACCGGGGGAATCGTTCGGTCCGGGTTGCGAAAACAGGGCAGGGCTAGTGGTAATAAATGCTGCGAAAACTGCGAAAACAGCGAAAACGAAGATGAGGCCTATGCTGGAACTTCTGTTTTTTTGCTTACCCATTTTCTTCCTTATCTATTGCGGGGATCCGCCAGCTGACGCAGCGGAGCCGGACGCTGAAGTATCGTGCAGTCGACTTCCGCACTGGGCGCAGATGGATTCCTCTGCCTTTCGGCGATGGCCGCATTCCGAACAGAAACGTGAATCCCGGCGTACCTTGCCGGTTTCCGTATGCTTTGCCAGGTCCGCTTCAATGCGATCCAGGGAGCGAAGCAAAGGCGCGCTCAGCTTTTTTAATTCATTGTCCGGTATCTTTCCTGCTTCGGCTTCAATGCGAAGATCCTGGAGGTTGGCCAGAATTCGGGATTTTTCGTCCAGAAGATCCTGTTTGCGGGTCTTTCCAGAGATGAAGTAATGCGCTCCATCCTGCACCGGTTGCATGACCGGAAGAAGCATATAAACAAGAGCGCAAAGAGCGAGTAACAGTGCGATAATTCCAAAGATCATCGATCTATATCCTTGAAGCGATCCAGGTCCACATCCTCCGAATCGCCGGAATGCTCCGAGGAGGCCTCTGCAGAATTCCTGCTGCCTTTTGTTTCTGCAGAGCTCCCATCCTCTGTCCTGGATTGGTCAACCGCATCTGGAGGCGAAAGGTCGCCAAAAGGATCTCGCTTGCGAAAGTAACGAATGGCAATTAGCAGGCCCGCTATCACAAAGATGGCGATGAGCAGAATGGGAATCCAGTTGGCCGTTGTTCCTCGTATGGACGGTCCATGGCCGTCTACAATCTTCTGCACCAGGTCGGCTCGTCCCTGATTTATGAGCTCCACTACCACCGGATCATCCATGTATTTCTTTCCGAATCCGTGCTCCAGGCGATAAATGATCTCTTCGGCGCCCATGCCTTCGCGAATGCGGTTTTCCACAAATCTTCGCACCGGGATACCCCAGGGGCATTCCACATGCGGACAGCTGGAAAGAATGAAATGACAGCCGCACTGGCAGATGACGGAATCGGAAACTTTGTTAAAGATTCGAATTTGCTCCGGCTGTTTGAGGTTGGTATAAACTTCCTGTGCCATTAGCGTTCCAGTAGATGGAGCGATCATGGGACCCAGCATCAGAGCCATGCAGGGCCCGATTAAGAGCCATGGAAGAGAAAACCTGCGAAGGATGTTTCGTTGCCTGGATGTGGCGCTCATTCCGGTTTCCTCTTTTCGCCGAACGGAAGGATTAGAATCAAACCGCTAAGGAAGAACAATACTGTACCAAGCCAGATGAATTTCACCAGAGGGTTGATCCAGATTTCCAGATTGGCTACGATTGTATGCGGAAACAAACGCTGGTAGGCTTCCGGAGCTTTCTGCATGTCAAAGAAATACAGCTCGAACATCTGCGTCAGATCGGGATTGCGCCCGGTGGAGGCATCGGAGATGGCCCCCAGTTGAATGTACAGATCCTCGGACCAGGTGGATTTGATATCCGGTTCGCTGGTAGGAGTGCGAAGTGAGAATCCATCCTGGGAACGGGAGATTTCGCCAGTAGGCGGATAGATTCTGGGGTGGAAATGACGTTCCGTGGTCATGCGTCCATCCGGAATAAACCCGATCAAGAATTTGACCATACGTGCTGCCGGAGAGGCTTTCTTGTTTGCGGCCTCGTAGGGGTCTGTTCCGTCTACGGGCGAAGGCGGTAGATAATTGGGTGGATTTATGCGATAATGGGCTTCCTGGGAAATGGCCACATCCAGGGGGTTAGAAGCATCCCCATGAGGGGCAATTTCCGGCCGAATGTAGAGATCCCTGGCCTCAATGGTGTAGTTCTCCAGATACGCTCGATCTCCGCTGAAGTAGCGGATATAATCAGAGCCGGGCTCGGCCTGCATTTTGTAGTAATGGAACTGGAACTTATCGGTCTTCTTGAAAGCTCCGCCGGAGTAACCGATGAACAGGAAAACTACGGAGATATGCACCAGATAGCCGGCGTAGCGGCGCTTGTTTCGCAGAATCAGGCGAACAAATGCCAGCAGGGCGTTCTCCTCGAATCGCACCATTCTGGATCTTACTCCTCGATAGTACTCCTGGGAAAGTCCTACAATCGTAAACACCGCTATTCCGACGGTCAGTACCGTGAATAGTTCGGCTACCCACCCGGGACCCCAGGTACTTACGTCGGCGCCTTCCGGTCGGGTAAAGATGGTGCCGTAGGTAAGGCCAAAGGCAACGGAGGCAATCAATCCGGCGATGACCGGGATACGTAGAGTACGGGTATAGATGGCATCGGCGCTTTTTCGCCATGCCAGTAAAGGGCTGGCGCCCATCAGAAACAGGGTGATGATTCCCACCGGAACCATGATTTTGTTAAAAGTAGAAAGCTTCCATTCCACTTTCGCGCAGGTCAGACCCGCATCCCAGCGACAGTCGAGCGGCAGGAGCGGGGAGAAGACTCCAATCAGAATGATGAACACCGAAAAAGTCATCAAGAAGTTGTTCAAAAGCATGCTGCCTTCTTTTGAAGTCACAGCTTCCAGCCGATTCTCCGGCTTTAGCTTTCGTCTATGAAAGTAAAGGAATCGTAAGGAATAAAGCAGGCTTATGGTAATGAATACGATCATCGGAGTGCCGATGGAGGATTCTGCAAATGTATGGGGCCCCTCCAGGACTCCGCTTCGCGTGATCCAGGTTCCCAGCAGGCAGAAATGATAGGTAATGATGATCAGAAAGACATTCCAGAAGCGAAGCATCTTGCGTCTTTCCTGCACAATCAGGGAATGCAAAAAGGCGGTGGCGAAGAGAAAGGGCATGAGGCTGGAATTCTCCACCGGATCCCAGGCCCAGTAGCCTCCCCAGCCCAGTTCTTCGTAGGCCCACTTGCTTCCGAGCAAGATTCCAAATCCCAGAAAGAACCAGCAGAACAGAGCCCATCGTCGCAGGAGAGGAAGCCAGTCTTCGCGCATGTTGCCGCTGATAAGGGCAGACATGGTAATTGCAAACGGAATGGCAAAAGAAACATAGCCCACGTAAAGGATGGGCGGATGAATGATCATTGCCCAGTGCAGAAGCAACGGGTTGATGCCCTGGCCGGCGGCCATCTCCACGGCAAAGGTGCGAAAGGGTTGGGCATCGCGAAAGAAGATGGCCAGCATCACAAAAAGAAGCTGCACGGTGGCCAGTACCCAGTAGAGTGAAGGCAAACGATTGTAGAGGCGATTGCGTGTCTGATAAACCGCCAGAGCGCTGAACAAACAGAGAAGGAAATACCAGAACAAGAGGCTTCCGCTGGATCCCGCCCAGACGCCGGTAATGCGATAGAAGATGGCCAGACTGGATGCAGAGTTGTGTACCACGTAGCGGTTGGAAAGATCGCCGCTTACAAGAAGCACTACCAGCAGGAACAGCGCAAGACTTACCAGCGCCAGATTCGCATAGATTCCACGGGAGGCCAAATTCAAAGCCATGGCGCGGCTTCGAATGCCGGTCCATTTAAGGATGCGCGAAGAGATTCCTTCCCAGAAAGAAAGTAATCCTCTGTAGAGCGGTCTGTGCGTTCCAGGAAAGAGCGCTTCAAACGTAATGAAGCGCACTGCATTTCGCCGGCTTCGGAGAGGAAAACCTACCAGTGAGAGAATAAAGACAAAGCAGACTGTAGCTGCAGATAGAATTAGGATCAGAGATCCGATGTAATTTAAATCCACGGAGTTTAGCCGTCTCTTTCCGCCGACTGCATGGCATCCAGGGCTTCGGAGGTTCCATAGCCCGGCTGCCCAGCATGGGGCGCATCATACTTACTGGCACATTTCGCTTCGACCTTATGTGCCATCAGCTTGCCATCCTTGAGATGGCCGTCCACGCGTACCGGAGCTGCATCGCCAAAAGTATCCGGCAGCTGGCTGTTCCCATCGTAGACCACCGGAAGGTTTTTTCCGTCCAGCTCGACGATGAATTCCGCCTCATCCCCCATTCGAAGGATGCTTCCGGGCTTTACGAAGCCTCGAACTCTCAGTTCGCGATCTTGAAATTGATCCGGTCGATCCGCTACGTCCGAAGCATTAGCTAGCAGCACAGATGTTGTGCCGCTTCCGGACAGAAAATAGAGCCCCATCAGGGAGGCAAGGATCAGGACCAGAATGGCCAGAAATCGACGATTCACGCTTACAAAAAAAATGACATCATGCGCAGTGGCAATCGGATTATCGTAAGATTCGCGAAGTTGGCGGACACAGAGGATGAATCCGGGATCTACCGTCAAAAAAGCCCGGATTTGCCTATCTTTTTCCTAGGATAGTGGAATTTACTGATTGAAATACAGCGTTGCCTCTATAAAAGTGCCGCATGGCCACCAAGAAAAGCAGCAAAAAAGCAGCCAAGAAAGCTGCGAAGAAGACCGCAAAGAAAGCGGCAAAAAAAACAGCAAAAAAGAGTGCTAAGAAAAGCTCCAAAAAGAGAGCCAGCACATCCCGTTCTAAAAGCACAGATACTCTAGCCGGCTCTGTGTTCGAAGACAGATTCCCTGCGGAACCTTTCGCTTCCCAGGATAGTTCTTCGGACGTATCCGCTTACGATTCACCATCTCCTTTCTCTGTTGAAGAGAAAGAGTCCAGCTCCCGTACAGGTCTGGGAATTGCTGCTGCTATTCTGGTTCTGATCGTTGGTGTTTTCCTGTTCCGAGACAAGTTCTTCGGCGATGGAGAGAACACTGGAGCCAACCCTGATCAGCAAGAAATGGTTAACGATGGACCGGCCCAGCCCCAGCCAGAACCCGAGCAGGGCGCCGATCAACAGGACCAGGCTGATAACCAGGCTCAAAACAACGAGCAGGCCGAAAATCAGGATCAGCAACAGCAAGACCAGCAAGCTGAAGAATCTAAGACACGAGAGTACACAATCAAGCCTGGCGACAGCTATGGAGTGATTGCGGCCAAAGAACTGGGTAGTAGAGACCGATACGCAGAAATTCAGAAGCTGAACCCGGGTGTGAATCCGAAAGCTCTGAAAGTAGGTCAAAAAATCAAAATTCCAGCCAAGTAAGTCAGGCGCGAACACGATTCGCATCGCACACTATGGTTGGGAGAGGCCGGCAGAAATGCCGGCCTTTTTCTTTTCTTGGGAAGAAGCCAGCCGAGGCCAGCGCATCGGCGGCCAAATCTTCCAGGCTGTACATGGCTTTCCCGTGGATTGGAATACGTCCGTGGGATCGGACGGGCAAGGTCCGGAGGTGAAGCGGCAGGCGACGGAGTTATTGATCGTTACCGTGAGTGCCCTTGCGGAGTCGGTTTCGGATCGGGAAGAAAAGCAAAGTCCTCTGGTGGGCGGAAGAGTACTTTCGGATGCTGCAAAACCGGATTCAGGAGCTCTTCGCTGTTTGACCAGGGATCCCACCTTGCCCGGTGAGCAAGTGGTCCGACATCCGTGGGAACCGAAAATCGTCTCTTGACTCATCGGAGCTGCAGAAGATCTTATTCAGTACAGCACCGGTTCATCTTCTCTGGCTGCATTCCGAGATCCGCTTCCTCCTTTTTTTGCGTCGGAGAAGGATCGGGAGAGTAGTTTGTTTAGCGCTTTAACCCTCGCCTGGACTGCTGGCGAAAGGTCTTCATCATCCTCTGAGTACAGTCGTCGCAAGCGGGCAGCTCTGGTGCGCCAGGTCTGGTCCACCGGGTACAGCACTATCTCGCCATCTTCGGATTCTATAAAGCGATAGCCTTCATCCTTCAGATGCTGTTCCAGATCCGAAGCGGGCACTCCTTCCACCATCGAAATAAGCTCCGAAATGGTGGGTGGCTTCAGCTGTACAAAATAAAGATGATCCATTACTAGCTCTACTTTGCGTCCAATGGGCATGGCATCTCTGGGCTCCGATGAGCTTCCAGAGCCTTCGGGGCCCGAAAAGCCAGGGCTTTTTTTCCGCGTAAGGAAGGCATCGTCTCTTCGTTTTCGATTTTCCTCTGCCAGTTGTGCCTGCTCTTCCATAATCCGGGCCTTCGCTTTCGCAAAGCCATAATCCTGCATACCCTTGAAGCCAAGTATGATTAAAATGCGCACATACCAGGGAATCAAAGGCCAGTAGGCCAGCCTGAGCAAATCGCCGTAGGATCGCTTAAAGTCCTTTCTGCGAAACAACGGATTAAACACCTCTTCGTGGCCATCAATGATTGTGCGAAGAGCAAGGATTTTCCAGAATTCGGACGGAGGCAGGTTTGGATATTCGTCCACAAGATGACGGACTACCGAAGGCTCTCTTTTTATGAGGATTTCTATGCTTCCGCTTTTCGTTTGCCACTGGCTGTGCAAAAGGGAGGAGCTGGACACCAGCTTTTGCCAGACGAAAGGAGGAATTTCATCCAGTACGCTTTCCGGAAAGAAGCGGATTTGCTGGGTTGGATGAGCGCCAGGCCGACGAAAAGGCTCCAGAATAGAGTTCAGGATTTCCTCCATTTCCTTTTCCCACCTGGTGGTGTAATGTCGATTGGCTCCCTCGGCAGTGCGTAGAACAATTTCGCAGGTGATGGCGCCCGGAACGCTTTTGCCTTCGGAAGCTGCAGGAAAGGTAGCCTTGAAGAGGTTGGCCCGTCGAAGGGAGAATTCCGTGGGAATAGGCATGAATCGACGGTTCAGATATTTCTCTTCATCGGAAGAGATGCGCAAGAGCTCGTTGGCCAGCTCTGCATTGGTACCGGCCAGCACCATGGACTGCTCCCGCAGTACTTCCGAGGCGATCTCAAAACGAGTGACGATTTCATCCTTTCTGGAGCGTAGGAAGCCGAGCCCGGCAATTTCCGGCACGTTACCTCGCTTTCGTAGAGTCTCGACAATAATGCGCTTCGCATCCTCCAGCATGGATGCAGGCGGCGTCAGATCGAAGTGCACCGGGTTCACAAGAATCAGTGGATTGAACACAAGGTCCGCCAGCATGGTAGTCTGATTGGCCAGGCTGCCTTGAATATCCGCGAGCAGAAGTTTGCGTAGTGCGTCCTTTTCCAGGGCGGGGCTGGCTTCGCTGTAGGATTCCAGGGACATGGCGGACTGCCGCATCAATTCCTCGAATATTCCGTAAGAGGAAGAGTCCGGCCCGGATGGCCGGCTCACATAGCAGGGGATCAAGCGCACTTCCTTCTTTGCTGCATCGAAATCCAACAGAAATGCCTGCGAAGCCAGACCTTCATCCACCAGGCGAATCAAGGCGGCCCGCAACTCCTGTTTGGAGTATTCCAGATTGGCGATGTCCGGAATAGGCGAGCCGAGGGTGAAGATGGATCTGGTCCGAGCATGATCCAGAGAGGAATAGTTCTGGATGGCCCGGAAAAGGGCATAGGTAATCCGATCGGAAAACACGAATCCGGCGCTCAGGGATTGCGCCTCCGATTTTAGTCTGTCAAAATGCTCTCTGCTCACTGTTTTTTTGGTTATCGATCCGGTTTACTATTGTTACAATGGCTACTCTGCGCTTCTTCCTGTACCCGGGTCAAGAGCTTGGTGTTTTTTGTGCAATTTTTTTCGGTCCGATTGTTGCAACGGTTACCGGTTTTTGTTCGAAGGCCACAGGATTACGAATTCGTAACACTGGGAGGACCCGGCTCAGGGGCGGATGAGGCTAGAGTCTATCCCGAACCCGGTCCATGTAGCGTTCCAGTTCGTCGATTCCTTCCATGAAGAGCGCGGGCCCCGGTTGCAGGATAATGCTCGCATCGATCTCAAAGAGAAGATCTTTCTGAAGGGCCACTGTCTCTTTCCAGCCATCCTGATGACGAATCCAGTGAAAGTCCACTGGCTTGCCGCACCAGGATCCTATTATGGTATCTGGCTGACTATCTGCTACTCTCTCCACAGTCGTAATTCGATTGGCCGCTCTGTGCACATCCGGGTTTTCGAAGTCTTCCGCCAGACAATTGATGCCTCCGCAAATCTCGATTAGCTCCGATACCCATTGGATGCCGTGGATTAGAGGTTCATCCCATTCCTGAAAGAAGACACGAACCTTCTGCTTTTCTCGATTTCTAAGATACACCGTCGCCAGTTTGTCCTGCCACTGCTTCAGAAGCGCCAGGGTTTCGCGGGCCTGGCCAATGAGTGCGCCCAGCTGCAACATGGTGTCGAAAATCTGCTGAAGGCTGCGTTGATTTGTAATCCATACAGGAAGTCCTTCCTTGATGAGCGACTGAGCAAGATCGGCCTGGATGTCGGAAAAACCGATGATCAGATCAGGATTCAGCGCCTTGATTTTTTCCACGTCTCCTTTAATGAAGCTGGTCACCATGGGCTTCTCTTTGCGAGCCCGTTCCGGGCGAACCACATATACGGAAATACCGGCGATGCGGTGCTGTTCTCCCAGAAGGTAAAGCAATTCTACGGTTTCTTCCGTAAGGCATACGATTCGTTCCGGGAGACGAGGTAGTTCTGGGATTTGCCTGGTCCGGGAGATTTCCTGCACTTCCGATTCCAGGTGCGGAAGGTCGCTTCTCTTACCAGCCTCAGTTTCGCTTTTCATATATTCTCCTTAATCTTCTGGCACCTCGATATCTCTGGATGGATGCGAAAAAGGCATTGCACTTTCTGCATTGCCCGGCCATTCGATCCAGCGCGGCAAGATTGCTCTTCCCTTTCCTTTCCTATCTCCTGAGCGTTCTGGGCTGTGCCACGCTGCCCTGCATTGCGTTGCGATGGGCCGGGACTCAGCGAACCTCGCTTAACTGTGGAATCTCTTCTTGTCTTCTATCAGCTTTTCTACGACGGAAGGGTCGGCCAGGGTGGAGATGTCGCCCAGGTTGTCGTAAACGCCCTCCGCAATTTTTCTTAGTATACGCCGCATGATTTTACCTGAACGAGTCTTGGGCAAACCGGGGGCCCAGTGGATGACGTCCGGTCGCGCGATTTTACCGATCTTTTCGGACACCAGGTCGTAGAGCTGTCGTTTGAGGTCGTCGTTGGTAGCCACCCCATTCTTCACGGTTACGTATGCATAGATGCCCTGTCCCTTGATGTCGTGTGGACAGGCCACCACGGCCGCCTCTGCTACCGAAGTATGTTCCACCAGAGCGCTTTCGATTTCTGCCGATCCCAGCCGGTGACCGGAGACGTTGAGCACGTCGTCCACGCGGCCGGTGACCCAGAAATAGCCGTCTTCGTCGCGAGTGGCGCCGTCTCCCGTGAAGTAGTAGCCCTTGAATTGCGAGAAGTAGGTATTAAAGAATCGTTCCGGATCGCCGTACACGGTACGCATAATCGAAGGCCAGGGGAACTTAATACATAGATTTCCGGAGGCAGGTCCCTCCAGTTCCTTTCCTGCGCCATCCAGCAGGACCGGTTGCACACCAAAAAATGGCTTTGTGGCGGACCCTGGTTTTGTGGCTGTGGCTCCGGGCAGGGGAGTGATCATTATGCCGCCCGTTTCGGTCTGCCACCAGGTGTCTACAATCGGACAGTTCTCCTTACCGATGTTCTTATGATACCATTGCCAGGCTTCTGGATTGATGGGCTCGCCCACGGTGCCCAGAAGGCGCAGGGATTTCAGAGAATGTTTTTCTACCGGCCCGGTGCCTTCGCGCATTAGAGCTCGAATGGCTGTGGGAGCAGTGTAGAAGACGTTTACCTGGTATTTGTCCACGATTTCCCAGAAGCGTCCGGCATCGGGATAGGACGGAACCCCTTCGAACATCAGGCTGGTGGCGCCGTTGGAAAGAGGGCCGTAGAGGATGTAGCTGTGTCCAGTAATCCAGCCAATGTCTGCGGTGCACCAGTAAGTATCGTCTTCTTTATGATCAAATACGTATTGATGAGTGAGGCTCGCTCCCAGTAAGTAGCCGCCGGTTGTATGCAGCACTCCTTTGGGTTTTCCGGTGGAGCCCGAGGTGTAGAGTATGAACAAAGGATCCTCCGCATCCATTTCTTCTGCAGGGCAGTCCTGAGGAAGATCTGGATCTCGGAGCATATCCTCCAGACGATGATCTCTTCCCTCTTTGTAACTTGCGTTGGAGTCCCGACCCACTCTCTCTGCTACCACCACATCCTTTACCGGAAAGCTGGATTTCTGCAGAGCTTCATCCACATTCTTTTTCATATCGATGATCTTGCCGCCGCGAAAGCCGGCATCGGAAGTAACGATGAGAGTGGGATGGCAATCCTCAATACGGCCGATAAG
>JAGRNE010000087.1 GCA_020440915.1 Leptospiraceae bacterium
CCTGTTTTGCGGCCGGCTTCATATAATTGCATCGATCCCTCACCGGACCACGAAATGAAGAAAGCGTATAATCCAGGGTTCGATTCCAATTCGGCGAATCGTAACCACTGAGCCCTGCGGATTCGATTTCCATGGAAAGGCTATTTTCCGTAATGCTTCGTTTGATCAGCAGATTTTCGTAAGCAAGCTTGGCCGCATGAAGTGCGTAGGAATATCGGGTAAGCTGAAACTGCAGCCAGAAGCTAAAGGCATAACCAGGATCGTTCATCCGGCGCTCATCTTTTATATCGTCCGGCTCCAGGCCCCGGGCAGCCAGGGCTTCGGGCATTACGAAGTCATTGGGAGAAATAACAAAGAGGATGGCGCGCACGTTTTTCATTCGCGGAACCATGTCTTCTATGCGAAGGGCCGAACCCATGGAGCCGAAGGCATCCACGCCAATGTTCATGAATTGATATTTTTCTTCGAAGGCTCCATCCGAGGAGTATTGCTGCAACCGGTTGCAAAAGGTCTGATCATCGGAAACGCCAAAACCCATCACCAGGCTGTCGCCCAGACAGAGGATTTTGGAAGCCGTGGGATCGGGCTCCGGACTGCCACGAAGCCCCAGGGAATTCGTAGTGAAGCGGCCTTCCCATAAACCGTCATGATGTTTTATGTAAAGATCTTCGTTGGCCGGCAGGGCCACAAAGTACTCTGGATGGTAAACGTGAAGCAGTTTGATCTTGCGGTAATAATCCAGAGCCGGCGCCTGCATCCAGCGCAATAGGATCTCTATGAGAACAAAGGCTACCAGCCCGGCCCCCAGTAGAATCCCTGCTTTTCTCATAGAACGATTGGAAGCGATCCGCTTGTACTGTAAAGCACCTTAACCCTGCGCCGGAACCTGGAGCTCGGAAAGTCGATCCACCAATTTGTTCCGGTAATCCGAACCCGGATAGTCGCGCAGAAATTTCATAAGGCGGTGAATTTCTTCTTCCATCTCCAGGGCCACAAGCTTGCGAATCTCATGCTTTTCCATGCGCTCTACTACGAATTCCCTTACTGTTTTTCCGTTCTCCGAACCAGACCAACGCTTCTTGAATTCCCGGCGATCGGCGGCCGACATCTTCTTTAGAAGTTGCAGCAATGGAAAGGTTACCAGACGGCGATTTACGTCCTGATAGAGCTGCTTACCTTCCTTTCGAGGATCGCCAAAATAGTCCAGATAGTCATCCCGGATCTGAAACATTCGTCCCATGCGAATGCCGAAATCCTCCAGGCCATCGTTCTGTTCTGGCGAAAAGCCACGGAGGATTCCGGCTGAACGGCCCATGGCGCCAAAGAGGCTGGCGGTTTTCTTGTGAATGATTTCTTCATAGGTCTTGATGCTTACAGACGGATTGGATTCCCAGCGCATCTGAATCAGCTCGCCCACTGTAAGGTCTCGGATGACTCCGGTGAACACCGGCAAGAGCTCCACGCCTTTCGGAAGCGTGGCAAGATGCTGAAAACCGCAGGCAAGAAGATAGTCGCCGGACAGAATGGTGGTCTTATTCCCTTCCAGCGTATGCATGGTGGGTTTGCCCCGGCGTTGTCCGGCTTCATCGATTACGTCGTCGTGCAACAGGCTGGCTGCATGGATGAGCTCGCCTATTGCGCCGGTGTCTACCCATGCGTCGGTTTCCTCACCCAGCATGCGAAGCAGATAGTAATGCAGGAGAGGACGGATCCTTTTACCGCCACTCTTAATAACGTGCTTTTTTACTTTTTTAAGTACGGTAAGGTCTTCGTGGATAATGTCATCAAGCTTCGCATCTATTTTGCGAAGCAAAATCGCAGATTTCATCAATGGTAAACCGCCCCGTCAAAGAGAAGTGGTATACTTCTCTAGAATGGCAAAATGCTCACGTAGAGTTTTTTCCAGGGTGCGGTTTTTTGTCGATGAAAAATAGTTGATGAGGTTACGGTACATCCGTTTCAGAATGGTGGCGGTGGAAGTGGACCCAAGATAGCTACTATCCGGCTGAATTCCCTGACGAATTAAAAAATGAAAGCATTCTTCTTCAGTAAGGTAGTTACCTTCGTTAAATGGATCCAGAAAGAGCTTTAAGTCCGGAGTATCATACTTGATAATAAAATGACCAGGTAAATTCACTCCTTCCACAGGAAGGCCGGCCCGGCGCGCCACAAGAATGGCCAGCACAGACAGGGATACGGGAATTCCCTTTCCGGACTTGATTACCGATGTAAGGTAGGAGTTTTCCGGATCGTAGTAGTCTTCAGTATTACCCCGAAAGGCTTTTTCCCGAAAGAGATACTCTCGGAATAGATCGATCCTATCCATGGGGTCCGTTACGTCCTGCAGGCGGCGAATGAGTGGTTCCGCCAGTTCATCCAGGGAACTCCGAAAGTCTTCCAGGCTGAGGTCCCTGTCCGGACCCAGCCGGCTTATCAAAAATACGCCCGTTTCCAGGTCCAGGCTTCCGGATTCCATGGACCGGTTCAGATCGTAGGCCAGTTTTCTGCGATTCAGCAACTCTCCATGGAGTTCCCGCATAGTAAGTCTTACAGCTGGATCTATGAGGGCATCTATGAATAACTGCGGATGAGTGCCGAAAGGTATTGCCTGAACAATGTGGTCAAGAAGGACCTTTCGTGGCTCAGCTTCCCTGGATTCCGCAAAGCACGTTAGAAGAAGACCAATCTCCCGGGTTTTCGCATGACTATCATTTTCCATAAGCGGTTTCCAAGTATGTATACTCAGGGTACTCAAAAGGTAAAGGAGCGCACTGCGGATAAACATCCCCCATCCGGCTGGCGCTCTAATGCTGCCGCCGATTGTACATTACATAGAGGGCGAATACAAGCAGTAAACTACAATAAAAGAAGGAAAGATCAAAGCTGCCGTCCACCCGGTAATCTGCTACAGGCAGGTAGAACAGGATAGGAAGGGACAGAAAAAATGAGTGCCGCAGGGAATGGACACTGTATATTCCCGACTTCGGGTGGGGCATCCCTGGAGTCCGGTGCCGGACCAGCGGATTTTCATCCTGGAGATCAACGGGCCGGGGCTGAGCCGACATTGGACGGAACAGGGCGGCTCGGTAATCCCAGAGTCCAGGCATCCCCAGAACAAACCACAGGAAATACCAGGGCTGCCAGCTACCACGGTACAGGAAATAACCGGAAAGCAAGAAAAGGAAGAGATTTCTCAGAGCTTCCGCCAGCGGCAACAACCGCCCTTCCCGGGTAGATATTGGCCGGCTCCACACCCTCCAAAGAGAGCCGGAACTCCGGATGCCAGTCGGGCCCGCAAAAAAAGCGGAGCGAAAACCATGTAGAGCAAAGCCCAGGCCCAGAACGGCCCAGGCAGGCAACCAGATCATCCTTACAAGAGCAATGGCTTCTGCGGAAGAAATGGATTCTACGCCAGCCAGCCAGACAGCATCCGGTCGATAGGAAATGAAATAATCACTGAATACCCGGGTGGTGTAAAAGAAGCATTCCAGTTCCAGCGAACTGCCTTCCGAAGTGCTGATCTGCCCAAGCTGCCTGAAGGTCGCCAGGTGAAAGAGATTGTGCAGCGAAAACTGCAGAAGAGGAAGAGCGGTGAAAAGAACTCCTGCCCCAAAAAAGGCGCTTCGAACCAATATCCCCGGGGTAGATTTCCTGGCTCGTCCTGCGGCTGTATTCCTGGAAGAAGCAAGATAAGACAGAAAAAAAAGACCAGAAAGCAAAGCTTCCGGTTTCACAGAACAGGCAAAAGCCCAGAGAGCGCCGGCCAGAGCTACGCGGAGCGCCGGGACGACAGGGGCGGCAAATCGTTCCTTTGCCTGCCAAAGGCCGGATCTCCTGGATGAAATAGCGATGAAATCCGAATGGACCTTGCGACACGGACCCCATTTCTTTTGGCGCATTGAAAGCGCATAGCGACCGGGCAATAGCAGAAGAGCAACATTGATGCAGAGCAGCAATGCCAGAACGTCTGTATGGCCGGAGAAAAAGAGGATCATCCAGATGGGATGAAAGAGTAAAGACCTGGAAAGGATGGATGCAACGGGAAGCCCGCGTTCCGACAGTACATCTACAGCGTCACCCTGGTTTTCAATCCCTTCCGTCCCATCCACGCTACGTCGGCGAAAGGCAGGCCATAGCAACGGAATACAAAGAGCCAGGAACAACAGATTATAGATACCCCGGAAGCCCGGTCCTATGGCGCCCAGATAAGAAAGCCATTGAGTGCCGGGCGGATATATGGTCGCCAGATGCGAATGGTTTGGCATTCGCTCAAGCCCTTCGGGCAGTCCCAGCTCATCCGGACTGATGCAGTACAGCGGCAGGTCTCTGGCAATGTAGGCTCCGTCCACCTCGTGGCGAATAGCATCGTCGGAAAAGAAAGTCCCTCCTCCGGACAAAAGGCCGTAGCTCAGTAGTAGAGATGCAAGCGCCAAAACAGGAAAGCGATGGGCAACGGAGGCAACGCGAAAGGAAATTGTACCGCCCACGAAGAGCAAGAGAATGATTGTTTTTGCGGCGTAACCGATGATCCCTGCGCCGCCCGAAAACCCGGACGCCCCCGGAAAATCGGATGCATCGAAAAGCCAGGTAGACCGGGGCCATCCGGAATACTGACCGGCCAGATTCAAAAGATAGATGAATCCTGCCCAGATTAGCGGCAGGATCAGGATTCTAGCCTGCCAGGCTTTCTGCAATTTCCTTCAGTGCTTTTTCTGCAAGTTCATCGTTGGGCGCCTTTCCGTGCCAGCCGGGATCGTTTTCCATGTAGCTAACGCCTTTACCCAGAATCGTATCGAATACGATCATCTGAGGGCCTTCGTCATACTGACGGCATTCGGCGAAGGAGCTGCGAATTGCAGCAATATCATGACCGCTTTCGCGTCGGGTTTTCCATCCAAACGATGCAAACTTCTTTTCCAGATCGCCCAGATCCAGAACATCCTTTGTAAACCCGTCGATCTGGATTCCATTGTTGTCCAGAAAAGCAATGACCGGCGCTTTGTGATGAACGGCCGCCTGGGCGGCTTCCCAGGTCATTCCTTCGCCGCATTCGCCATCGGACATGGCAACGAACACACGATAGTCCTTCTTCTGCTGGCGAGCCCCAAGAGAGAGCCCCACTGCATTGGACAATCCCTGACCCAGCGAACCGCTGGAGTTTTCCACCGAAGGAAGATAGCGGGTGCTGGGATGCCCCTGGAGTCGGGAGCCCAGCTGACGAAATTGCAGCAACTCTTCCACCGGGAAGTAGCCGGAAAGAGCCATGGATGCGTATCGCACCGCAGATACGTGTCCGTTGGAGATGAGCAATCGATCTCGCCCGTCCCAGTCCGGCTCCTCCGGGCGATGGTTCAAAATGTCAAAGAAAAGCACGGCATAGATGTCCGCCAACCCCAGGGGTCCGCCGGGATGCCCGCATGCGGCCGCATGCACCATGCGGATAACTTCTCTGCGAATTTCGTTCGCCTTTTGCTGAATCTCAGAGTCGGTGAGTTTTTTTGCCATGGATTCTCTCAAATTTTGCCCGCTTCGAACATAAAGAGGCCTGAAATGTAGACTACCAGATAAAGTGGAATAAAAGCATAGTGTAGCGCGACGTGCAGCTTTCGCTTTCGAAGCATACCGGTAACGGCCATGAGAATCATGGTCAAAGCTGCCACAACAGCCAGCATACGATGAGCCAGGATCCAGGGCGCCTCCACGGTGGGATGAAAACCGGCGGTCTGCATGTCTCCTTCGGAAAACAGATGCACTGTGATGACAAGAAGCACTGCAGTGGCCAGATTGGCCAGCACGCCCAGACCCATCCAGAGTTTATGGGTATCCACGTCTTTACGCTTCCAGTAGCCCAGACCGAAAAAAAGGACTGACAGAGTCATACCGAGGTTGACCAGATAGTACACCATGGCTATGCCTACCAGTTCCCTGAACGGCCGTTTGAGGAAAACCTTTTTCTTCCTGCTGCTTGCCCCGCTGGCAATAGTTGCACTTTCCAGTAGCAATACTGGCTGCCGAAGCTCCGAATACACATCCCTGGCGGATCTTCTACAACGCCATCCCTCCAACCGTTTAGAGAACTGGCAGGGCCTACTCACGGAAAGGAAAGGAGCAAAAGGCCTTCCCGACGACTTTATCCAACCGGCCGGTACCTTGCCATTGCAGTACGGAATTGCGATGAATGAGCTGGACGGCTTCGAACCACCGGAAACAGCGGAGCCCGAGCCAGAAAAACTGGAAGTTGTACGCAAGAACCTTGGACTTGCACTTCGAAGTCAGCCAGAACTGGAACGATTTCTGAGCCTGCGAGTGGCCGGCATTTATCTGGTGCGGAACCTGGGGAGTAGCGGACTCACCGGATTCATCTACGATCGCAACGGAGTGGCCAGAGCGGGCTTCATTCTTATGGACTGGGATCGCGTTCAGATGAGCGCCGAAGACATGATCAATTTGCGTGAGAAGACAATTATCCAGCAAGGATCAAAACTACCTTCCTATTGGGGCTATCGCCTGACCTGCGGCAACGCCCCCTGCCCCGGCTCCATCGACGGCCTCACTTACCTGCTTTTTCATGAATCGGCCCACGTTGCCTCAGAAGTCTACGGAACACTGCCGGGGCTCTTTCTTTCGGACCAGGAGCAATACGAACAATTAAAAAAGGGCATGCCAGACTTCTTTGCAAACTACTGGAAGGATTTGCATACGACCAGAACAGAATTCCACTTTCGCAAGGCGCTCAAATTCTACGGCAACGAGCCTTACTTTTCCAGGGAAGAACATGCCCGGGCCGTGAAGCTGGCATTTGACCGGGGATTTCCCGGGCTCTATTCCGTCCAGGATTGCTGGGAATTCATGGCCGAAGTCACCGCATACTCCATGCTCAATCGCACACTGGAATTTCACAGCGACGCTGATTTCAGATTTGTATTTTCTGCCCGCAGTCAGGCCGGTCTGCGGGGCTTCATCGCCGAATTGAAGGGAAAAATGGCGCAGGATCAGGGAATTTCCCTGGATTAAAGAGAATCCGCGAAGCGCGATGAGATGATGAGCCGATGAGCGATACACCGAAGCCGGCGAATCAGACTTCTTCTTCGCTTCGCGTTGAACCCAGAAGTTCATCCGGAATGTCTTCCAGGGTTTCGCCGATCTGTACCGAAAGTCGGTTTCCAATACGCCCTGGCACACACTTGAACTTCTTTCGATCGCCTATCTTGATGGTCATGTCGGAGCTGATGTGGGTATTACCCAATTTGACTGCATCCCCTACTTTGAGGCTTACAATGTCTTGAAGCGGAAGCTCAATTTCGCCCACTTCGCACTTGAGTGGGATTTCCACCTGGTCCAGTCGTTCCTGGATAATGGATCGGTTTTCGTCGGTATCGCCTTTTCGAATGGAAGAATACCAGTACTGGGCCGAAAGCTTGGAAATAATGGGCTCAATGGTGATGTACGGGATACAGAGGTTCGTCATCCCTTCCACGTCTCCCACCTTGGTTTCCAGGGTTATCAAAACCACCATGTCATTGGGAGGCACAATCTGGGCAAACTGAGGATTGGTTTCAATGGTTCCCAGACGCGGACGCAGATCCAGCACTGTGGACCAGGCTTCCCGAAGGTTACCCAGGATTCGAACGATAATTCCTTCCATTACCGAGAGCTCGATGTCCGAAAGCTCCCGCTGAATCTTTGTTGGTTCGCCGGGTCCTCCGAAGAGTCGATCGATAATGGTAAAGGTAATGCTTGGATCGATTTCCAGAACCGCGGAACCACGAAGAGGATCCATGTTAATCACAGCCAGAGTTGTGGGGTTCGGAATGGAGCGAATAAATTCTTCGTAGGTAAGCTGATCCACAGAACCCACATGCACGCCAACCAGAGCGCGCAACTGCGCCGACAGGGCCGTGGCGGTCAGACGAGCAAAGGTTTCATGCATCATCTGCAGGGTTCGAATCTGGTCTTTGGAGAATTTGTCCGGCCGACGAAAGTCGTAGATCTTAACCTTCTTTTGTTCGCCGGCGGGGGAATACTCTTCCGGATCTACCTCTCCAGAAGAGATGGCAGATAGCAGAGCATCGATTTCGTCCTGTGATAATATCTCCGTCATAATACCCTTGCCACCACGTGTATGATTTTCCAGAATCCTTCTTGCTCGGCCCGCTCCAGAGTGTAGGTATACTCATACGCTACGCGATAGCCTCCGGACATGCGCAAAGCCTCCACGGTGACTTCAGCCCTTCCGGTGTCTTGCAGAGTGCGAGATCCTGTAATCCGGAATCTTTTCAGCCGGTCCGTGGGATCCGCAGTCAGGTAACGAGAAAATTCCTGCAATATCCGCTTTCGATCCGGGGCCGCCGCGCTAGCGTAACGACCGGAAAACCTGTCGTATGATGTAATGTAGCGCGTCAGATCCAGATATTTCAAATAGTTTTTCCAGTTTCTGCGCATTTCCGCAGAAAGGAACAGATACACCGTTTCTTCCGGAGAGAGCCCGGCATCTTCCGTTTCCAGTTCCGGCCGCTGGAAGAGGTACTGACTCTTTCGCTCATTTATGTGCAGCTCTACGGAATCTCTGGACCGCAAAAATATATTGTGGCGGGCATCCGGAAAGAAGTAGCCTGTGATGCGATATGTCTGCCCTGGCTGAAATTCATAGTGTTCGTGGAGATCGATTACTCTTTCAAAGGATTCTCCGGGCTGAAGAATGATTTCGCGGACCTGTTGCCCCGAAAGATTCACAACTGTCTTTCGTTCATGATCCTTTAGCGTGGGATCCGCCGGACGCACAGGCTTTAGTTCGTAGCCCCTGGAATCCAGGACCTCGAACTGATAGGTCTTTTCCGCCGGCTCGAAGGGATAAATGCGAATGGTTCGGTACCCGGAGTTACGAACCTTGAATTTCAGCTTTATGGGCTTGCCTGGCTCAAAGCGGTATTGCTCCAGGTGCAAATCAATGGTAGTATAGCGCCGGACGGTATTGATGGAATCGTCGCCCCTGGCATTGGTAGTTCGCTCCGCACCAATCGAAACCGGCAGAATTAGAAGAACACAAAGCGACAACCAGGCCAATCGCCTGGCCACCGCCGGCCTTGCCAAGCAGGGGCCGCAGAAACCGGAGTCCGTCGAAGATACCTTACAGATCCAGGAGACCGGAAAGGAAAACCAGTGTTTTGAAACCATCCAGGGTAACATAATCCTACCGTTAGGTAGTATATCGACCGGTTCCTTAGAAACAAAAATGCTTTTATGGACCGCAAGAATGGCTTCTGGATTCAGAAGGGTCCGCCGTTTTCTGCGCCCGGTTTGAGACTACAGTCATTCCAACAGATAAAGGGATTCCACATCGCACCACGGCACTCACCTTCCCTGGCCATTGGATTCGTTCCGCCGCAGTAACTGCTTCGGATTCCAGAGCCTCGACCCGGTACCGGGGGCTGCTCTATGCCTTGCCTGGAGCAGCCGTGACCACTGGAATGGGTTCGCCGTCCAGCAGCCGTCCTTGCTCCACCGGTTCTTCCTTCCCTTCCATTTCAGAACTGGACTGGGAAATATCGGTCCAGGCCGCCTGGCCACGCAGCGTGGCCTGCGTACATGACTGGATTTCCACATCCACAAGCTGGCCTCGGTATCGAGTCAGGTCTTGCATCTTCGCTCCTTCCGGAGCGGGAAAAACCACGACTTTGCCGGAATCGGTGCGGCCCATCCAATCTGAAGTGGAGCGCTTACTCGTCCCTTCGATGAGCACGTTGTGGGTCTTGCCGATTTCTTTTTTGTTCTTTTCTGCTCCTATGGAAGTCTGCAGGTTGATCAATCGACTCAATCGGTCCAGCTTCACTTCTTCGGGTACGTCGTCGGCATACTTCTTTTTGGCCACTGTATGATCGCGTTCGGAATACTTGAACATGTATGCCATATCAAACTGGCATTGCTCCACTACTTCCAGGGTCTCCTGGAATTGCTCTTCGGTTTCTCCAGGAAAGCCCACGATAATATCTGTGGTCAATCCTGCATCGGGCATGAGCGTGCGAATCTCCTGCACAAGGTGCAAGAAGGTCTGACGATCATAATCACGATTCATACGTTGCAGCACTTCCGAGGAGCCAGCCTGCAACGGTAGATGAATATGATTGCAGAAGCGGGGCTCCGCGGCCATCAACTCCAGCAAATGCCGGGGAAAATCGTGGGGATGAGGCGAAGTGAATCGCACTCTTTTGATGTCTGTTTCGCGCAGAAGACGACTCACAAGACCGGCAAAGTCCAGACCATCCTCCATTTTATAGGAATTCACATTCTGGCCCAGAAGCGTGATTTCTGCCACGTCGCGATTCAAAACAAGGTTCTGCACTTCATGGACAATGCTATCCGGGTTGCGGCTTCTTTCCCGGCCCCGGGTAAATGGAACGACGCAGAAGCTGCAGAAATTGTTGCAGCCGCGCATAATGGTTACGAACGCCAGGCATCCAGAAACCACTTCGGGCTCGATTTCTTCATAGGTTTCGCTGGAAGAGAGCCGGGCCAGGGTAGCGCCGCTTTTGCCCGTGCGAATATCCTCCACCAGCTGAGGCAGATCCCGGTAGTTATCCGGTCCAAGAACAAGATCCACCGGCAGTCCCATGCCATGCAGATCTTCGCCCAGATTCTGAGCCATACATCCCAGAACGCCGATGACCAGCCCTGGATTCTTTCTCTTCAAATGATTCAGGGATTGGAGTCGACCGTACACCCTTTCATGGGCTTTTTCGCGGATAGCGCAGGTGTTCAGCAGAATGACATCTGCCTGCTTTTCATCGGCAACGACGCTGTAGCCTCGATCTCCAAAGAGACGACGTACGATTCCAGAGTCATATTCATTCATCTGGCAGCCGTAGGTCTCGACAAAGAGACGGTTTGTAGCGGTTTCCTGATTCATTGCAGTACCAGACTCGAAATCTTTCCTCTGCCGTCCAGTCCAGAAATGCGAGACAAAAAGAGTCCATCGGAGCTTTCCCCCCGGACGGAGGACGCCGCTTTTCCAGGCGGAGCCGCCTAATGTGTCTGAACCGGCCCTAACAGGAACATCTGGCGCCGGGACGCTGGATCATTCTGCTGGACCCGGAGGCAAAGCCATGATCCTACAGTCTATGGAACCAGAGAAAAAGGACACGCTCAAGGTATTGATGCTTCGCTTCGAGAAAGTGACCATCCTGGACTTCATCGCCCCTTACGATACCTTTCGGTACGTTCCGAACTGGGAGGTACATGTCGTGGGGACCTCCACCGGCATGATACGGGCCGAAGGAGGCCTGGGTCTTGAAATCCCGGAATCCCTTTTCGATCATTCCGACACCGACATCCTGTTTGTGCCGGGCGGCGCGGGTATCAATGTATTGCTACAAATGCCGGAGGCGCTTCAGAAGCTCCGGGAACTGGGAAGCCAGGCCCGCTATGTGACCTCGGTTTGCACCGGAAGCCTTCTTCTGGGCGCAGCCGGCTTACTCAAGGGTTACAGGGCCACCTCACACTGGCGATCGCTGCCGTTGCTAGCAGAGCTGGGCGCCCATCCCACCGATGAGCGGATTGTAGTGGATCGCAACCGAATCACTGCTGGCGGCATTACTTCAGGTATGGACTTTGCGCTGGAGCTGGTTCGAGAACTGGAAGGTCCGGAAGAGGCAAGCCGACTGGAACTCTGGCTGCAATATCAGCCCTCTCCTCCCATGGGTACAGGCCATCCGACGCTGGCACCGGAGACGCTGCTTGGAAGAGTGATGCAGGATGCGCAGGAAGGTCTCGATATCCGCCGGGATATCATCGCCCAATTGAATCCTTCCTGAGTGGCCGAGACTCGATCTCAAAGCATAAACTCGAAAAGAGTGGCCGGGAAAGCAGGCAATTCACTTCCTGTTAGGCGAGGGATCCCCTCAACCTATCCTGGCAGTGAGCACAATGTCCGAAAAAAAGAAACGGCTCCGTATCGATCGAAATCTCTCGGAAGAGGAAATCCAGTACTACTACACCCTGCTCGACGAAAGCATCACCGAGTATGACTGTGGCGATCTCTGCAAGGATGCCAATGGGGGCGTTCCCTATTGCTGCCAATCACAGCATGCAGTACCCCTTCTCTATCGCAACGAATACAAACATCTGCGCAACGTAGGCGACCTGTGGCATGAATGGCGCCCGGAAGATGCAGAAGACAAGAAGCTCAAAGAAACCGAAGGAGACGATCAGATATTCTGCGAGTGCAAAGGTGTTCAGCATTGCATTCGCGATCAAAGAAGCATTAGCTGCCGCACATTCCCCCTGGAGCCCTATCTGGATCGCCGGGGAGTTCTTGTAGGTCTTACCTTCATTCGCGACTTCACCGACAAGGACCCGGACACCGGTCGCATCAAGTGTCCACTGACGCGTAAGAAGCAGGACATCCGGCAAGATTTCATCGATTCGCATTTTATTTTCTGGGAGAAGCTCATGCTTCGCAAGGAAGATGAATACGAGACCTATCTGGAAACATCCAAAACGCTCCGAAGAGAAAAGGTCCGCACCGGCCGCCGCTTTGAAATCCTATTTCCCAGCCACCTCAAAGACTCGAAAACGGCCCGAAAATACATCTACTGATTGCAGCGATGCCTCAGGACCGCGGGCCGGAGAGCCTGATGTCCAGAAGCCGGCTGCAGTCATCGGTCATCACCGAAGACACTGCTACCTCCGGTGATGAAGGCTACATCTGACGGGCGGAATCCACCGGGGATAAAGCGGGGCCGCCCATCAATGCCGGGGCGATGCACATGGACCA
>JAGRNE010000088.1 GCA_020440915.1 Leptospiraceae bacterium
GTCCATGCGAACTCCTGCCAGGCGAAAGGTCAGCTGCTCAGGCTCTTCCAGTGAAAAGTCCGACGGCGCAAAGATCAGAGTGGACTGACCCAGTTTTTTCCATCGATTCTGCTTGCCGCCAGGTACCTGGCGGGCTTCCAGGGAATCGGCAGAGGATTCCTTCGGAGTATGAATGCCGTAGCCAGCCGGGGCATCCGGTTCATTTCCGGAAACCGCAGTCAGGCTGAACAGAATGGAGGCCAAAGTCGCTGTTTTTCGCAGCATACTCAATTATCGGCTCCCGCCTACTCTCGATTCAGGGCTATCCTGGATCATCGTCCGTCGCCCAGTTCTCGAACCACCGTCTTTTTGGCTTCTTCGTTGCTCATGTACACAAGCTGAAGCAGAATGTCATGCCGGGTCTGCCAGGGGATGTCTGGATTGCGGACGGCCCGAAGTAGGATATGAGCTGCTTCTGGCGATTCCTGTTCCCGAATAAACTCTGCCGACTGACTCATCAAGACCCTGGAAGCTGGCCCTTCCCAGGCCTTCAGCCGATCCTCAAAGAAGCTGTAAGCCTGCCGATCCTTTGACCGGCTTCGCAGGCACCATAGAGCTCGCATTGCCAGGGAGTCATAATCCGGGCTTTGCTGATTTTCGATGACAGGATAATACGCTTCGAAGGTTCGAACAAGGTCCGCGGTGGATGGCGACGAGCCCTCACAACGCGCCAGACTGTAACGCAGCGACTCTTCATCGCCGGCCTTTAGGAAATCGCTGTAGCTACCTTCGGCCATTCCAGGGGGCTTTTCCTCTTCGTATTCCGGATCCGATGTAATGAAGGCGCTACGGAAAAGCCAGGCCCCGGCAAAAAAGACCGGGGAAAAGGCGGTCCGATACACCACAGACCCCGCATGGGTTACATAGCCGCTTTCCTCGGAGAATTCCCAGAGCGAGTCGTCGGTATCCTGGACAGCGCGGGGAATCATACGAAGGGGATGCACCACAAATGCGTCCAGCACGCCGGCCGCCAGACCCACGGGAATGTATATTGGAGCCAGAAGGTACTGCCCCGGTTTTGATTCCGGAACCAGGTATTCCTCCACGGCGTTAATGAGGATGGTGTTTCGTCGGTCGAATACGGCGCAGGCACCCGCCAAAGAGGTGAGCAGAATAAATATCAGGCCCTGATAAATGAGGTAATTGGTTCTGTAGTTCATTGTATTAACTGCGCTCCATCAAACGTCGAAGAGAGACCTTAAGATCCAGTCAAAAGAAAAGAAGATGGGCGAAATCACAATCTTGGGAACAAGGAGGAATGTCTGCCACAGAGGGCTTCCTTCGGGCTCTTCCCAGATCGCTTCCGAGGTATCGCTCCAGGCATTCGGAATTTCTGAAATCGGATGAACGATTACAGCATCCAGAGCCAGGGTGGCGGCCCCCACAGGTACAAAGATCGGAGACAGCAATATCTTTGCCGTAATGGATTCGGGCTCCACCACTTCATCCAGGGAATTGGTCAAGACGCGATTCTCCTTTACCATGAAGGCGCAACTTGAAGTACATAGCAACGTTGCCAGAAGAAGGCACAGAACACTTCGCATGTTTGATATTCGGTACCTACGGTTTGGTACGGCAATCAAATTAGAAGGCAAACCAGAAAGCTACCCTGCCTATAACGGACATAATCACTTCCGAATCCGGGGCTCGCAATCCCGCTACAGCAAGCTGAAGCAACACCTCTACCAATCAGGCTGTGGGATGAAATCTAAGAAAATGGAAGTCCAGGGCCCGTCCTTCCATCTGGTAGGTACGCGTGGCCGCCGGCTGCGTCGCAAAGGGAACCGGCGCCGAAAATATGGGTCCATCATAAACGAACGTATGGAATTCCCCGTATTCGCCGCAGGGGTCCGCTTCGGCAGGCAGGTCGTTAAGGAAATCCCGGTCAAATTCCCGACCGCAATAATCTCTGTGTAGCTTCTGCCCATCTACGCTAACTACCTTGGCGCGAAATCCCAGATCAATGAAGCGATGCGCCAGATCCCGGGTATTCTGCTGCCAGAGAGGGAAATGCGCGGTCCATCCGGCCATGGAAAGTTTCTGCTCCCTGTAAGTCCGGAGATCTTGAAGGAAGATATCTCCGAAAATAGCATTTCGGATGCCCCGATCGGTCCACAGATTTAAAGCGCGGCGCATAAGCCCTTCGTAATGATCGTTCGCAGGCTGATCCGGCAAATAGATTTCGTCCAGTGGCAAGCCCAGCGATGCCGCCTGGGCTTTCATTAGATGCGCCGGAACTTCGTGATGAGAAACTCGATCTTCCTGACCGCTAGAGTCCTCTTGAAACGTGGTCAACAGCGCTCGGACGTCCCAATCGCCTGATTGCTTCGCATCGTAGAGAGCCAGGCAGGAATCTTTTCCTCCGCTCCAGTTTAAGATGGCCGGTACCATACTGCATCGCCTTTGGCTGCGCGCAATTTAGCAAGCGAAAAGCGGAGGTTCGACTTTTTGAGTGGCCTTTTCCTAGTCCTTATCGCTGCGGGCCCAGAGCTTTTGTCCAAGCTTGAAAAGCTCATCCAGAAAAAAGATGGAACTGGCAGTGGCCAGGGCCATTAGCCAATGCTGCCAGGAAAGGGGAGTTGTGGAAAATAGTTCGGCGGCTGGATTCCAGTGCACGGCCAGTAGCTGCAATACTAGGACCACGCAAAGCGCAAGCCACAGTCTGGGATTGCGAAAGAAATTTCGATTCAAGGCCGTTTCATTCTCAGCCCTGGCATTGAATACATTGAAAAACTGAAACAGCACAAACGTTGTGAACGCCAGGGTGCTGCCCACAGCTTCGCTGATTTGCAGGCCATAGAAGTACATGATCAGAGTTCCTGCGGCCATCAAAAGGCCATAGAAAAACAATCGTAAGGTCCGCGAAACAGTGAGGATATGACTTCCGGGTCTACGCGGATTCTGACGCATAAGTCCTGGCCGGGCAGGCTCCAACCCCAGACTCATGGCCGGAGGACCATCCATTATGATGTTGATCCACAGTAGCTGAATAGCCGTAAAGGGATTGGGTAGAGAGAGTAGCGTCGCCGAAAGCACCGTCAGAATAGCGCCTATGTTCGTGGAAAGCTGGAATCTTACAAACTTCACTATATTGTCGTATATGATTCTGCCTTCCTCAACTGCGTTCTGAATCGTTACAAAATTGTCGTCTGTAAGAACCAGTGTTGCCGCCTCCCGGGTTACCGCTGTTCCGCTGCCCATGGAAACGCCTATGTCCGCGGCCTTCAGCGCAGGAGCATCGTTTACTCCGTCGCCGGTCATGGCCGTTACGTTGCCTGCTTTCTTAAGGGCCCGCACGATCTTTACCTTGTGCTGGGGAGAAACACGCGCAAAGACAGACGCGGAACCTATCCGTTTGCTTAACTCCTCTTCTTCCAGGTCGTCCAGATCGCTGCCCGACAGCAATTCGCCCTCCAGCCCCAGTTCCCTGGCCACTGCCGAAGCAGTGACAATGTGATCGCCGGTGATCATTTTAACATCGATACCTGCGAGTTTACATTTTCGAATGGCCTCCCTTGCCTCTTCCCGCGGGGGATCCATCAATCCAATGAGTCCCAGGAAGCTCCAGCCGCCGGCGTATTCCCAGATTCTACCGGAGTCAAAGCTAGATGCAGGAATGCTACGCCGTGCCACAGCAATTATACGTAAAGCATCGCCGGCCAATCTTTCATTTTGCTCCTCGATAAGCCTTTTACCGTTATCATCGAGCTGACTCTCTATCAGTTCCTGTTTGCCCCCATCGCTTTTCCAGTGAATAGCCTTATTGCATTTCTCAAGCAGAACGTCGGGCGCTCCCTTCGCATAAATTTGGACCCTGTCTCCAACGCGATGGAAAGTGGCCATGAACTTGTATTGGGAATCGAAGGGAATCTCCGCAATGCGCGGGCACTTCTGCTCTTCGCGAGCCGGATCAACGCCGGCCTGCTGAGCCAGAAGAAGCAAAGCTGCTTCTGTGGGATCCCCCAGGAAATTTTCTTCACCCTGAGTCGCTTCATTACAGAGCGCAGCCGGAAGAAGCACTTCCCGTAATTCCGGGGCCAGAACTGCATTTTCCACGCCAGACGAAGCAGAGCCCACCGCATATTGCCGTCCCGCAATCCATACAGCTCGGGCCGTCATCTGATTAAGAGTTAACGTACCGGTTTTGTCGGTGCAGATGACAGTCGTAGAACCCAGGGTCTCCACCGCGGACAGCTTCTTCAGAATGGCTTTCTTTCGCGCCATCCTCCACATGCCAATGGCCAGGGTGACGGTGACAACGGCAGGCAAACCTTCCGGGATTGCGGCCACAGCCAGAGCTACGGAACTCATGGCTGCTTCAGCCCAGGGAAAGCCCCGGCCCACAGTAATGCCGAAGATCAGAAGTATAATTGCGATGGCCATTAGGGCCAGACGCTTGCCCAGCATATCCAGTTGCTCCTGCAGAGGAGTTCGGGCCTCTACGGAGTCTGAAAGCATGCCTGCGATGCGACCCATTTCCGTTTTCATTCCGGTAGCCACCACCAGGATTTCGCATCGCCCTTTGCTCACCATGGTATTCATGTAGAGCATGTTTCGGCGATCGCTCAGCTGTACATCTTCGCCGATATCCAGGCATTCTTTGCTGACAGCCAGCGATTCGCCAGTAAGCGCCGCTTCCTGGACTTCCAGCGAATACCCTTCCAGGATACGCCCATCCGCAGGCACCTGTTCCCCCGCCTGTAGAAGCACGATGTCCCCGGGAACAATGCCAGAGGATTCCGTTTCGTAGACTCTTCCGTCCCTACGAACGCGGGCTCGGGGGACCAGCATGTCTCGAAGAGCAGACAATGTCCTTTCCGCTCGATGTTCCTGATAGAATCCAAGACAAGCGTTAAAGAAAACCACAAACAGGATTACCGCTGCATCCTTTAGATCGCCAATGGCCCAGGCCAGCGCGCCCGCGCCAACGAGAACGGCGGTTAAAAAAGAACGAAACTGGTCCAGGAATTTAAGGATTGCGGGGCGTTTTCTTTTTTCCTCAAGCTGATTGGAACCCCATTTCGTCAGGCGATCTCTGACTTCTGAACCCTTCAGTCCTGTGGCGGGATCGCTGCCCAGGTTTTTCTTAAGCTCTTCTAGAGAAAGTCTATAGGCTCGTTCTGGATTCATGCAATCGGTCCTTCAGCAGACTTTGTCCGGGGGACCTATTGTCCAGAAAAACCGCAAACCAGGCAACGGCCTTCCTTGCCCCGCTTCGGACCTCATGAAAACCTTGAACCGTCGATTTCTTATCTTGTTTGCGTCACGGAAAACACAAGGTACGTCAGATAGCCGCAATACACCAGAATCAGAGCCAGTCCTTCCCATCGATTGATTCTTCCCGGTCCGCGAAAGCCGTAGCCAAGCAAGAATAGCGAAAAAGTGAGACCTGCCATCACAATCATATCTCTGTGCAATACTACCTCTTCCACTTTTAGAGGGTGAATGCTTCCTGCAATCCCAACCACAGCCAGAGTATTAAACAGGTTGGAACCCAGGATGTTTCCCAGAGCAAGATCATGCTCCCCCTTTCGCGCAGATACCACCGAAGAAGCCAGTTCGGGTAACGATGTCCCCACTGCCACAACAGTAAGTCCGATAATTAGATCGCTTATGCGTAGGGCCTGGGCCACCGCCACGGCCCCCCAGACAAGCATGCGAGAACTAACCAGGAGTAGCAGAAGGCCCAATACCAGCCAGACCAGAGCCCGTTTCAAAGGCATGGACCGCTCCTGTAGTTCTGCCTCCATTTCTCTGGCAAAGGGATCCGCTTTTTCCTTTGTACCTTCTCGAATGGTCCAGGCCATAAGCGCCCCAAACAGTAACAGGAGCGCTACGGCATCAAGTCGCGAAAGCTGGCCGTCCAGAAGCTGGATCACGGCGACTACGGTAACCAGGGAGAGTAAGGGCAGCTCCTTCTTGAGAATGCCGGATTGAACGGCCACAGGACTGATCAAAGCAGTGATGCCCAGGATGAGGGCAATATTGGTGATGTTGGAACCGTACGCATTCCCCAGGGCAATGCCGGGATTTCCTTGAATGGATGCCAGGGCAGATACAAGAAGCTCCGGAGCCGAGGTCCCAAATCCCACAACCACCATTCCGATCATCAGCGGCGAAATGCGAAAATGCCGCGCCGTAGATGCAGCCCCTTCAATGAATCGATCTGCACTCCATAGAAGCAGGATCAGTCCGCCCACAATGGCCAACCCTGCATACAATAAGCCTTCGCCCATGGGGCGGAAATGGACAGGGCCTAGCGGCGGGCAATCCTTTTGTTGGATTTTTGACGGCGCCGCGCCATTACTGCCTGGATGGGCTCGGTACAGGAAGCTCTGACCCGACGCCCTCTTTCTTCCTGGCAGCCCCTGGATTTAGCCAGGACTTCTGCCTGCCCTTACCGGCAACAGCCGTCCTGGAAGCCATCAATGGTGAAGTGTGCCCCCGTGGTCAGTGGATGAAAGGTAGCAACGCCAGCCGGTCTCATTACTATAAGATAATCCGCTCCGCCGCTACTCCATACCTGAAAGGTGCTGTCTTTGCCCTGGTTTTCTCTTGTCAAGTAGCCGGAGGAGAGGTCCTGGGCATTGCGATTCGGATTAAAGTCATAGGAGTCGAAGGAGGAAAACTTATCGATCTTGAAGTTTACCCGATTCCCGGGATGAAAGTCCCATTCGATGCGATTGCTGGTGTACACCGAAATACTCGATCCGCTTATAGAAGCCTGACGAAGATAACGAAAGCGCTTTTTCTGCAGCAGGAATCCTTCGGCTGCGGGGTTTCGCTTCAGGTTATCATTGCGCCAGCGAACCGTGGCCGCGATCCGCGGAAGACTTTCGTAGAAAGCATGCCAGGCTTTGTGCTCCACGGCAGCCGTGCTGCCTCGTTTGATCAGGTCATAACGAAAAAGCTTGAAGCCCGCCGCAATGATCAGCGAATAACCCGGTCCAGGAATCATCCAGGCACCCAGGTAGAAACGATCGTCATTGTCCTGTTGAAGGGCCAGTCCAACGATGATTCGTCCATCCGACAATTGCATTTCATCGATTCGCGCAATGCGAAGCGCATCCTCCGGTCTGGTCCAACTCTTATACGCCGTCGTGGATCGTTTGGAGAGATACGAGGAAAGTGCGGCCACCGGACTTACTGGATTGCCGGGCTGTAATTCGTATTCGACGACAAAATCGTTGCTATTTCCAAAAACGTAGGAGCTGCCCGGTAAAGATACAGGAGAATACACCGACAGATTGGCATAGGGGGATTCTTCCGGCCTCCAGTGGGAGGGCTGAATCAAACGATAGTTAAAGAATCCGTGCTGCTTTCCGTTCTGAGGACTGACTGCAACTTCCGGAAGTCTGACATCAAGTTTGTCAAAGGACGGACTGAACGCCTTCAAGAGGATTTGCAGGTCTTCTGCTCTGGAAGCGATAATAATGAAAGCTTGAAACCTGGCCCCGGCGGCGAAAGCGTAATAGGCAGTATACCGAACGGAGCCATCCTGACCCTTTGTTACCCGTGTCTGGAATGCGAAGCCTGTTCCACTTGCTGTAAGTCCTTCCGCCACGGAATCCGGGAAAACCTTCATTACGCTACGCTTTTCTTGCGACTCCATCCCTTTGATTCCATTTTCCAGATATCCACGAGCCGTCCAGGTTCGCAGATCCGAGGGCTCGGATATCATGAGTAGAGTGCCGGGCATTTGAGGGTTGATCGCCTGAAGAATCTTTCCCTGCTCTCTAGATTTCCAGGTGCCCGGAAGGTTAAGCGTTAACCTGTGGAAGCTAATCCTCGTGCTACCGGACAGCGGGTCGGCAGACAGCCCGTAAAAAGCCAGACAGTTAAGGACCATGATCAGGGCGATAAAAGCGGACCAATGCCGGGTTCCGCCATATCGCCTATTTCGATGCAGGCTGCTCCCTGCATCGGGGAAGGTTCGAAGATTTTTTCCTTTCGGTAGCGCTGGAATCCGTGACATTATTCGAATATGCACCAGGATAAAGATAGCCTCAAGCGAAAAAGGAAGACAGCGTGCGATTACGGCATGAAACTTGCTTGTAAAAACTATGGAACGCTCTATCAAACTCGGCCATAATCATTTTAGCTTCCCGGATCTGAAAACTCTGATGGCAAAAGCCAGTCCAGCCCGGTCCGGCGATTATCTGGCTGGCCTGGGCGCGCAATCAGACGAAGAAAGGGCGGCGGCTCAGATGGTTCTTGCAGACGTTCCGCTGTCGCACTTCATCGAGGAGCCATTAATCTCGCCCGAATTGGATAATATCAGCCGGCTCATTCTGGAAGATCTGGACTCCGAAGCCGGCGCCCAAATCAATAGTCTGAGCGTCGGAGACTTTCGAAACTGGCTACTCTCGGAAAAAACCACCGGGGAAGATATTCGCCGAATACGACCGGGCCTGATGCCGGAAATGGTGGCCGCAGTGAGCAAGATCATGCGAATCCAGGACATGATACTGGCCGCGCGAAAATGTACCGTAGTAACATCCTTTCGCACCACCATAGGTCTGCCCAACACTCTTTCTGTACGATTGCAACCAAACCATCCCACCGACGATGAAAAAGGCATTCTGGCAAGCACCCTGGATGGTCTGATGTACGGTTGCGGCGATGCCGTTGTGGGTATTAATCCTGCCACCGATAACGTTCCCACGGTCATACGCTTGCTCGAACTCCTGGATCAGCTACGAAGCAGATATGAAATACCGATGCAGAGTTGCGTACTGACTCATGTCACTACTTCCATGGAAGCCATGGCTCGCGGAGCGCCTGTAGATCTGGTCTTCCAGTCCATCGGTGGTACCGAGGCCTTGAACCGAAGCTTTGGAGTGGAATTGTCCATGCTTCAGGATTCCATGCAGATGGCTCGTTCGCTGCATCGCGGAACGGTGGGAAATAACGTAATGTATTTCGAAACAGGTCAGGGTAGCGCGCTTTCTGCCAATGCCCATCATGGCATCGATCAGCAAACCCTGGAAGCGCGCGCCTACGCTCTTGCGCGAAAGTACGAACCCCTGCTTGTCAACACGGTTGTAGGATTCATTGGACCCGAGTATCTGTACGACGGTAAGCAAATCATTCGTGCCGGCATCGAAGACCATTTCTGCGGAAAACTCATGGGACTGCCCATGGGGGTTGACGTTTGCTACACAAACCATGCCGAAGCCGACCAGGATGATATGGATGTGTTGCTCACGCTTCTGGGCGCTGCGGGCGTTACGTATATAATGGGAGTTCCGGGCGCCGACGACATCATGCTCAACTATCAGAGCACTTCTTTTCACGATGCCATGTATATTCGCAACCTTTTGAATCTTCGCCCCTGTCCGGAGTTCGAGGAATGGTTGCAATCAGTGGGCCTTGACTGCCAGGGTAAAGCGACACCGGCCGCCCTGCCCCACTTCTTTCATGCCCTGGAGAGCCGAAAATGAAACCGTCAAAGAAACAGGGATCCGGAGCCTCCCGCCCTTCTCGGGGCAAGAAGAAGGTAGCAGCAATCACCGATCAAATCCTGGACTCAAGCCCAAACAATTCTACCGAGATAATACATCAAGAATGGAGCAAGCTCCGCGAATATACGGCGGCACGCATTGCTCTGGGGCGCACCGGCGGTTCCCAGAAAACGTCGGATTTACTGCGATTCCAGCTGGACCATGCTCGGGCAAGAGATGCCATTCACGGATCCATGGACAGCCCCGGCCTGGCAAAGGAGCTCCAGAGACTGGGTCTGGATGCCATCCCCGTGCGAAGCGCCGCAAGGGATCGTTCGGAATACTTGAAGAGGCCAGACCTGGGAAGAAGTCTTTGCGAAGAATCTCAAAAGGCCATGGAGTCTATGAAAAAGCAGAACAAGACCACCAGAGACTCCGGGGCTCTGATCTTCGTAATCGCCGATGGCCTTTCGCCGCTGGCAGTGCAAAAACATGCCGCTCCCTTTCTGGAGGCCTTTCTATCGATGCCAACCGTTGCGGCGCTGGGGCCGCTTTTTCTTGCCGAGCAGGCCAGGGTGGCATTGGGCGATCCAATTGCAGAAATCCTGGGGGCATCGTTAGTGGCGGTACTCATTGGCGAAAGACCCGGCTTGAGCTCGCCGGACAGCATGGGATTGTACATGACTTACCAGGCCACTACCGGCACCACCGATGAACGACGCAACTGCATATCCAACATTCGCCAGGAAGGCTTGCCGCCGGCGGAGGCGGCAAAACGCTTTCATTACCTGGCTACGCGAAGTCTTAAACAAAGGATGTCTGGATTTCTTCTAAAAGATGAAAGCACAGTCCAAATCTCCGCACAAGACGAATAGAGTATCCGCCTCCAGAGCCTTTCGCGGTAGGATTCGCTGCGATGTTCAGGCAGCTGCCCCTCTGCGAATGTCGCGAATCCGTTCCTTTTCGCTGCCAAAGCGAAAGTCAGCCGGCAGATGAACGGCCTCAAAAATTGCCATAAGATCCGGCTCATGTCGTCTGGGTCGGCCCGTCTGCAAATCGATGTAGCGCAGATCAACCCAGGAAACGGCCAGCACCTCCTCCCGGGAAGAATCCAGCATCACACCTTCCACAAGCAGCGAACTTCTGCTAAAGTCGATGAGCCCCGTACGAATCCAAACCCGATCGTTCATGCGAGCCGGAGCAAGATGCGAAACCATACTCTGTCGAACCACCCAGTTGCTTTGCTGGAATCGCTCGCCGAATAGATTCAAGCCGTAGTGCTCCTGCACATGCTCTTCCCTGGCGGTAATGAAATAATCCAGATACCTTCCATTATTTAGATGCCCAAATGGATCGCAGTCCGGAAAGCGGATGCGTACCGGGGATTCGGGATGCTTTTCTAGTTTTTCCAGGCTTTCCAGGCTTTCCAGTTCTTCTGGCTTTTGATAAATCATGATACGCTCCTGCTCTGCTCTGCTCTGCTCTGCTCTGCTCTGCTCTGCTATCTCGCACGGATACCGGAAAGAACTTGGCAAAAATTCTCTGAGCACTATTTTGGTACCGATCGGTATGCTTTCCAAATAAAGGAACCGATTGGTACCAAAATGTCAAACAGTTTTTAAGGAAGTCCTGGATGGGCAGAAAAAAAACCGATGTGGATCAAAGAATCCTGAAAGAGGCAGACCTGCTCTTCTATCGTCAGGGCTACGCAAATACCGGCATTCAGCAAATCGTGCAGAATGCCGGAACCAACAAACCCGGGCTGTACAATCACTTTGCCGGCAAAGAGGGACTGGCGCGAGAGTATCTGGAGCGAAGGAATGAAGCCGTCCTTCAAGACATTATAGAAGCGGGCAATGAATCCCGTTCTGCGGCTGAATTCTTCGAACGATGGATGCGATTTACCAGGGATCTTGCCAGACGACCGGAAAGCTACAACGGCTGTCCGGTCGCTAATTTTGCTCTACAAACCCCGGCAGACGACGGCGAAATGCAAAATTACATTCAAGCCATGGGTCAGCGCTGGCAGTCTCAATTGATTGCCTACCTCAGAAAAGAAATGCGCCAGGGCAGATTGGGGCATGAGGTATCCGCGGCTTCCCTGGCCCGGCAAATGCTGCTGGCCCAGCAAGGCGCCATCACAATGTGGAAGATCACCGGGAAGCTGGAATACTTTGACGAAGCGATCAAATTGATTCAAAATGCCTTGAATGCGACGGGCAAATCGAAGTCCTGATATCCGCATAGACCAATGCATTTCTTGCGACCGGGTCGTTCGCACAGGAAGGCCCGCCCGGCCACCAGAAACATGCATTAAGGTAACCTTTTTTCTATACCTTTTCTATCTCAAGGATGAGTTTACCCAGGTTTGCGCCAGAAAATAGTTTCAGAAACGTTTCCGGAAAATCGGTTACTCTGCCCTTCACAATGTCTTCTTTTGATTTCAGCTTTCCCTCCTTGAGCCAGCCTGCCATCTTCTCCACTGCTTCGCCGTATCGCTCCGCGTAGTCGAAAACAACCATGCCTTCCATACGAGCCCGGTTCACAAGCAAGGATAGATAGTTACGAGGCCCCTGCACAGCGGTAGTATTGTACTGGGAGATTGCACCGCAAATCACAATGCGCGCTCCGCGATTCAGATTGAATAACGCCGCCTCCAGGATTTCGCCGCCAACATTGTCGAAATAGACATCCAGACCTTTCTTCGCGTACCGGCGAATCTCTTTGGCCACGTTTTGAGATTTGTAATCGATGGCATGATCGAAACCGATTTCATCTGTGAGAAACTTGCATTTCTCTTCGCCGCCTGCGATTCCAATAGTCTTACATCCATGGATCTTCGCCAGCTGACCTACTATCTGCCCCACAGCGCCGGCGGCTCCAGATACAACCACCACATCGTCCGGTTTGGGCAGACCAACGTCGAAAAGACCGAAATAGGCCGTCATTCCTGTCATTCCAAGCACGCTCAGGTATCGCGAAGGATCGGCCAGGGCAGGATCTACCCTGTTTAGATCCTCCGGTTTGGCCACTGCGTATTCCTGAATTCCCTGGGTGCCTGTTACAAGATCCCCTTCTTTGAGATCTGGCGACTTTGACTCTATGACGCGACTCAGGGTCAGGGCGCGCATGACCTGATTGATGCGAACGGGCGGAACATAGGACCGTGCATCGTTCATCCAA
>JAGRNE010000089.1 GCA_020440915.1 Leptospiraceae bacterium
CCAGACACTGGAGGATCGGATTCGCATTCTGGCCGGCCTCTTCTGCGTGGATTTTTTGATTCCTTTCGATGAGCAGACGCCAGAATCCCTGCTGGAAGACCTTAAGCCGGATATCCATACCAAAGGTGGCGATTATTCGCCGGAAAGCCTGCCCGAATCCCGGGTTGTGCAGTCCTATGGCGGTCGCATAGTAATCCTGCCTTTCCTGGAAGGTCGATCCAGTAGCAAGATCATTGAAAAAAGCCGAAAGGGCTGATCCCGTCCACAGCTCCACGCCGAACCCCGGGCAGATATTCACGCCATGGTGCCATACGAGGCCAGAGACAAAGCTCCAGGAAGATATATCGGAAGTACCAGCGTGCATTTCGCCGTACAGTGTCTTTCCCGCACCCCGATTTTCAGGAGAAAAGAATCCACGGTGGCCGAGGACATCAGACCACTTCCAGAAGATAATGGCCCAGTTCCTGGATCAATTTTCGCGCTTCCGGTACCGATCGCGCCAGATTGATGGAGCCGTGGATCAGGCTTTCGTAAGCGCGAATCTGGACTGCCGCCCCTGCTTCCTGCATACAGCGGGCCAGCCGGATCCCCTGATCGCGCAGTGGATCGAATCCACAAACCTGAATCAATGTGGGAGGCATGGCTTTTAGATCGGCCTTCTTCGCATGGACCGGACTTACCAGGGGATCCTCGAAGTCTGCGCTGGCCGCAAATGCATGCCGGCGAAAATAATCCAGCATGGCGCCTGTAAGGCCGTATCCGGCGGCCAATTCGATCATGGAACTGTCAGCTATGGCAGAATTGCCAAGATCGGTCCACGGATAGACCAGCACCTGGAAAGCTGGTCTGGGCCATCGCTTTCGCCTGGCTTTCATACATAGATTTAGACAAATGTTTCCGCCGGCGCTATCGCCTCCCAGTCCCATTCTTCGGGTGTCCAGTCCCAGTTCCGCCCCATGAGCCAGTAGCCAGCGGTATACGGTCTGAGCATCTTCTATGGCTGCCGGGTAGGGATGTTCCGGAGCCAGTCGGTAATCTACAGAGACAATAGCAAGACCAGTTTGAATGACCAGAGAGCGAAGCATTGCATCGTTAGTCTCCAGATCTCCTATAACGAATCCGCCGCCATGAAAGTACAACATGGTGGGCAGGGGTCTGGCCTCCATGGTCGGGGCGTACAGTCGAATTGGAATCCGGCGATTCTGCTCACCGGGAACCGAGAGGTTCTCTATGCGGGCCACGGATTGGGCGGGAAGATCAAAATGCCCCAGAAGTCCGGACAATTGTCTGCGGGCTTCCACAGGGTTCAGGTTTTCTGTGGCTTTGTGGATCCTGACAAGTAGCAAACCCATCTGAATACGAGGATCCAGTTCAAAGCCCGATTCATTCTGCCGGCTACCCCCGGACAGTAACTTGAGCAATCCCGGAGGTAGACGCAGAATGGTCCGGCCAATCCTACCCTCCATGGCATTCCATTCCATCATATCGGATTCTTTGCAGAATTGCTCATCAGGGCAAGCAATTCATGAAGCCCGAAGCACCGTCCTGAATTTTGCCTGGCGTGAATATTCAGAGAACTGGAAAAGAAGTAGACCTTCGTCCGGCAAGAAAGGCACCATCAACCATGGACTTGCATCGTTCCTCTCATTTTGACTATGATTATATTATTGTAGGTAGCGGCTTCGGCGGAAGCGTAAGCGCTTTGCGCCTTGCGCAGAAGGGATATCGCGTAGCAGTGCTGGAAGCGGGCAAGCGATGGAAAAGCGAAGAATTTCCGAAGACGAATTGGAATCTAAGGAAATACCTCTGGATGCCCCGAATCGGATTCTATGGTATTCAGCGAATCAACATCCTTAACGATTTCCTCCTGGTAAGCGGAGCGGGCGTGGGTGGAGGAAGCCTGGTCTATGCCAACACCCTTTACGTACCACCGGATCGCGTTTTACATAAACCTGTATTCAGCCGCCTGGGCGGTCCATCAGGGCTGAAACCCTTTTATAAGGTGGCTTCGTACATGCTGGGCGTAACCCAGAACCCGGAGCTTTTTGAACCGGACAATGTGCTCAAGGAAGTGGCGGGCGACATGAAGAAAGGTCATACCTTTACGCCCACTCCTGTAGGAGTCTATTTTGGCAGGGGAGCCGGGCAACAGGGCGGAGATCCCTTCTTCGATGGTCTGGGCCCGGACCGCACAGGCTGCAATTTCTGCGGCGGCTGCATGGTAGGATGCCGCTACCATTCCAAGAATACCCTGGATAAGAACTATCTTCATCTGGCCGAGCAACTGGGGGTCAAGATTATTCCGGAGTCCAAAGTCTATGATCTGCTTCCCTTGAACAGCGCCGGCCAATGCGACGCTACCTCGGATGGCAGCTATGGCTATGAGGTTCGTACTCGGAGCAGCACCGGCTTTCTGGGCTCTCCACGGCATCGCTATCGAGCAGGGCACGTAATTCTTTCTGCAGGCGTCATGGGTACAGTGGGATTACTGCTGGATATGAAATCCAGAGGAAGGCTTCCTCGACTGAGTCCCCGACTGGGAAGCCGGGTTCGCACAAATAGCGAAACGGTACTCGTGGCCACGAAATACGGACGCAATGCGGACGGAAAGAAGCCGGACTACTCCAGGGGTGTGGCCATCACATCCAGCATCCACGTGGATGACCATACCCATGTAGAGCCGGTGCGGTATCCAGCGGGAGCGGACTTCTTCGGACTGCTGGCCAGTCCCATGCCTTCGGATACGGGAAGAATCCCCAGACCCATCAAGTATCTGGGCCTGCTCTTTCGCCATCCCATCTACTTCTTCAAAGCCTCCAATCCCTTTGGTTTTGCCCGAAATTCCATCATCCTTCTGGTGATGCAGACTCTGGACAACAGCGTTCAGCTCATTCGAAAGCGACGATGGATGTGGCCCTTTCAGCGGAGCACCACTTCGCAGCTGGAGCCCGGTAGCGAGCCCACTCCAGCCACCATCCCCGTAGGAAATGAAGTCACTCGAAGGGTAGCCGAAAAGATTGGAGGAATTCCCAGAAGTTCCCTGAACGAGGTGCTGCTAAATGCGCCGGTTACAGGACACATCATGGGAGGCTGCACCATGGGCGATACGGCCGCTGACGGCGTCATAGATCTTCAGAACAGAGTGTTCGGGTACAAGAATCTGATGGTATGCGATGGCTCCATGTTAACCGAAAACCTGGGTGTCAATCCCAGTTTGACCATCACAGCATTGAGCGAGCGGGCCATGTCCTTCATCCCGGCGTCCGGAAAGAAGGCGCAGAGCTTTGGATTCGAAAAGAGGCTTGGCTTTGATCGAATCCTGGCCCATCCGCCAACACCTGAAAAAAAAGGCAGGAATGGACTGGCCACAAGGGCGGCGGAAAAAACACGGACCAGACCGATTGATAGCGAACAAAAGTCCCGATCATCCCGCACAGGAAAAAAGAAATCGAAAGCTAGCGGCCATTGAGCGAAAAGCCCCTCTGACTGAAGTGGCATATGCCGAAGCCGCCAGTCTTTCGAATGTAAGCTGCGTTGCTATCGCCTGGCGACGCTGGCTTTCCTTTTCTCGTGTCCTCTCTTTCCAGACTTGCCGTTCTGGCTGGATCGGCCGGAGCGAGAGGCTCGTATTTCCGGATAGTTATGGGCCAGGGGCGGAATATTGACAGGCTGCCCGGTTTTTTCTGCTCTCTTCATTCCTTTGCTGCATTCCTTGTCGAGCTCGGAGAGAAACAGCTCAAAATCCACCTGCATTGTGTGTCGAGCCGAGCTAACGTAGCGCTTCTGCATCTCCTTTTGCTCCGCTTCCATGTAGCGATTCATATAATCCACGGAAGGTAGGGCATACTTGCCGGTGAGATACTTTGCATACCATTTGCTCTGGGCTTCCGAAAGCGGCATCACCGGACCCAGGGGCTGAAGCAATCCTACAAAGCAGATGCCCGGACGCTCTGGCTGGATGGCGCGATGGAATAGAGGCAAAGCATTGTCCGGTGCAGAAAGGAATTGCTCGTCAAAGAAAGGAAAGCTCACATTGTATCCGGTGCACCAGACGATGGCATCGATTTCTTCCATGCTACCGTCCTCGAAGCGAATACTCCGTGCATCCATGCTCTGAATCCCGCGACGGAATTTGATGTCGCCGCTGCCGAAACGTCCCAGGATTTCATTGGAAATGGTAGGATGAGCCTGACCCAGACCAAAATCGGGATCCGGCAGACCAAAATCAGACATCTTTCCCACGGCAATGCGAAAGATAAGAGAAGCCACCATTTCCTTGAACCAGAAAGGAACCCAGACGGGGAAAGCTTCGGTAAGTTTATCGAATGGTTTTCCAAAAAGATATTTGGGAAACACATAGGCTCCCCTCCGGCCGGATAAAAACACATTCCTGGCCAGTCCAGGACGACTCAGCTCTACAGCAATGTCCATGGCGCTATTGCCCATGCCCACCACCAGAACGTTCTTGCCCACCAGATTGTGCGGCTTTTCCGGATCCACGTAACGATGCGCATGAAACTGAATTCCCTTGAAGTTTTTCTGTCCCGGGTACATTGGATCAGGCCAGCGCTCGGACCAGTGATGACCGTTGGCCACCATAACCGAGTCATAGTGGATTTGCCGCCCATCGGACAGACTCACACTGTAGGTTCCATCCGGCTCGGGCTCCACATGCTCCACCGATGTATTAAACTGAATATGATTGTACAGCCCAAACTTCCTGGCGTAATCCTGAAAATAGCTGAAGATCAATCGATGGGAGGGATAATCCGGGTAGTCGTCGGGCATGGGATAATCACGGTACTCCATTCTATCCCTGTGAGTATTTATATGAAGAGATTCATAGATATTGCTGACCCCGTTATCGTTACCGAACCGCCATAGTCCGCCGATGTCGGATCCCTTTTCATAGCAATCAAAGGGAATACCTTCATCCTTCAGAGCTTTTGCGGCCGCCATTCCGCTACAGCCGGCGCCAATGATACATACCCTGGGCAGTCGCCCCTCATTATGGGCTGCACCGCGTTGCGCTACTCCTCTGGACTTTCCAACGCCGCTCTGTGATTTGCTTTTGCTTTGATTCTGTTTCATGTTTCCCCCCGGATAAACTGATTCTTGAGTCAACCGTGGACGGTGTCAAGAAAAAGTGACGCCAGCGTCAACTTTTGCTTGCCATTAAACCCGGTCTGGCATGCCATCAAGTATGTCTTCTGCCGGGCTCAGGGAACGCCGAAAGGCAACCAATCGGGCGGCCATTCTCGATGCGGCCACCCGGGTTTTCACGGAAATGGGATACGAAGCCAGTACTGTGCGGGACATTGTTCGAGCCAGCGGGCTGGCCGCAGGCACATTCTACAATTACTTCCAGAGCAAAGAGGATGTACTGGTCTGCCTGGTGGGGGATTTGAGTGCCGATGTGCGCCTGGTTGTGGAAAAGGCCCGCCGGAAGGCCACAAATGCCAGGGAGTTCGTCTTTGAAGGGTACCTGGCATTTTTCCGCACTCTGGGCTCGGATCGATCCATACTGGATATGGTTTCGCGCAATCAGGCACTTTTTCGATCCATGGTCTTCGGCGCCGGCCTCAGCTCCTGGACCGATTCCCCGACTGTCGATGGCAACGCTTCCCAGGATGCTCAGCCTGGCTCTGTTGCCCGGGGGGTGCAAGGAAAACCAGGACCCCGCCCGACCCAGGCTTCTGAGAACAAGGGGGTAGACCGGTCTGAGCATGCAGCAGTGGCCGGCATTCTCCAGGATCTTAAGAAGGACCTGGGTAGGGCTATGGACGCGGATATTCTGGCGCCCATGGATGTTCATCTCACAGCTCTGGCCTTGATTGGCGCGGGCTTTGAAATCCTACTGGCCATGGGAAAGGATCCTGCACTGGGACCGGACCAGGCCGCCCAATTCCTCACAGCTTTGTTTCTCCAGGGCATGGCTCCACGCTGAAAGAAGGTATTGCTCCGAGGGGCGAAAGCCGCGCCTGGACCCTTCGGTTTTTATGAAAAATCGTTGGATGCAACGATGGAGCGGGGGAAATGGCTTTCATGTCCGCACGCTTCATCTTCATCACCGGCGGTGTTTGCTCCTCTCTGGGAAAAGGGGTTACCGTGGCCGCTCTGGGCTGTCTCCTGGAGAACCGGGGTTACCGGGTATCGCTGCAGAAGATGGATCCATACATAAATATCGATCCAGGAACCATGAGTCCCTATCAGCATGGCGAAGTGTATGTCACCGATGATGGAGCGGAAACGGACCTGGACCTGGGTTACTACGAACGGTTTACCAGCACCAGTCTATCCAGAGCTCATTCCGTAAGCACCGGCCAGATCTATAATGCTGTGATCCAACGCGAAAGGCGGGGAGACTACCTGGGCCGGACAGTGCAGGTAATTCCGCATATCACAAACGAAATCAAAAATCGAATGATGGAACTGACCAGAAACGATGATGTAGATTTTGCTATTGTAGAGATTGGCGGGACAGTAGGCGATATTGAATCTGTACCTTTTCTGGAAGCCATCCGCCAGATGCGACGCGAAAGAGGGCGGGAAGGAGTATGCTTTATTCATCTAACTCTTGTACCTACTATTACAGTAGCGGGCGAAGCGAAGACCAAACCCACCCAGCACAGCGTAAAGGAGCTTCTTACTTTCGGTATTCAGCCAGATCTGCTGGTCTGTCGAGTTTCCACTCCGTTGAGCGTCGACCTGAAGGATAAGCTGGGTCTTTTTTGCAATGTAAAAGAAGAGAATATCATATCTGCCTCGGACATTAAAGGAAGTATCTATGAGATTCCTGAGATGTATCGCAACGAAAAGCTGGACATTCGCGTTCTGGATCATTTCGGAATCGAACCCAGGCGCTTGAACTTCAAGAAATGGCAGGACATTCTGGAGATTACCAGAAGCCCCAAAAAGACGGTTCGGATAGCAATCTGCGGAAAATACATCGCGCTGCAGGATGCCTATCGCTCCATCTACGAAGGCCTGATGCATGGAGGAATTGCCAACCACGTGGAAGTGGAATTCGTCTCCGTGGATCCGGAAGAGCTGGAAAAAGAAACCTCGGCAGCAGAAGCATTCAAGGGAGTGCACGGAATTCTGGTTCCAGGCGGCTTCGGGAATCGGGGCATAGAAGGAAAGCTGCGCGCCATCCACTATGCGCGAACCAAAAAGATCCCCTTCTTCGGGATTTGCCTGGGAATGCAATGTGCGGTCATTGAGTTCGCAAGAAGCGAATTGGGTCTGGAAGAAGCAAACAGCACCGAGTTTGATCCTAAGACCGAACATCCGGTAATCTCATTGCTGGAAGAACAGATGGGCCTGGAACAAAAGGGTGGCACCATGCGCCTGGGCTCCTATCCTTGCGTGGTTGTAGAAGGTACTCTGTCGCATAAAGAATACTCCCAGACCAAAATCAAAGAGAGACATCGACACCGCTTTGAGTTCACCCTCAAATACAAAGAGCAGTTTGAGAAGGCCGGGCTGACCTTTGCCGGTACCAGCCCCGACGGTCAACTCATTGAAATTGTTGAAATCAAAAACCATCCCTGGTTCATTGGCTGCCAGTTCCATCCAGAGTTTCAGACGAGACCGGTGAAGCCTCATCCTCTCTTCGCCGGATTCGTGCGGGCCTCATCAAAGCTGGCAAAGTAGCGACGGTTTAGAACCTCTTCTGTCGGTGCCCAACCCAGGCCATCTGGACCGGCCCATCCGCCCTCGAATGATGGCCTGGAAGGAGAGGCACTGCACCAAGCGCTGAACCTGTCAAAAAAGGATGGCCTTACATTACTCAGTACTTAGCCTGACTCTATGCAAGCCACCAGGCGTCCATTTTTGAAAGACTGGCATATTGGCGGAGAAGAACTCTTCTTTTTGATTGCAGGTCCATGCGTCATCGAAAGCCGGGATATGCTGGCCCAGGTATGCGAAACCATGCTGGAGATTACTGGCAAACTTGGTATTCCGTATGTATTCAAGTCCAGTTTCGACAAGGCAAATCGAAGTTCTGCAGACAGTAAGCGTGGCCCCGGGATGCAGGAAGGGTTGAAGGATCTTCAGTACATCAAAGAGACCTTCGACGTTCCTGTACTGACCGACGTCCATGAAGTCTCCCAGGTAAGCGCAGTGGCCGAGGTTGTAGATATTCTTCAGATTCCCGCTTTTCTATGCAGGCAAACGGATCTGGTTTTCGCCTGCGCCGATACCGGCCGCTGGGTGAACGTTAAGAAAGGTCAGTTCATGGCCCCTGGCGACGCCTCTTCAATTACAGAGAAGATCAAATCCCGTGGATCGGATAAGTATTCTATCACAGAAAGGGGAGCAAGCTTCGGCTACAACAACCTGGTTTTTGATCCCAGAAGCCCGGAAATAATGCATCAGAACGATATCCCGGTGGTCTTCGATGGCACTCATTCGACGCAGCTACCCGGCGGTGGCAAACAAAGCGGGGGCGATCGACAGATGGCTCCGGTGCTTATGCGCGCAGCGGCTGCCGTGGGCGTAGAAGGCTTCTTCATGGAAGTGCATCCCGATCCTGCCAATGCCTGGAGCGATTCCAGTAATCAGTACTGGCTGGATAAAACCGAAGATCTTCTCAAACAGCTGCATGCCATTGATCGCCTGGTAAAAGCCGGTGAGCCTGTGGTCGCCTGAAGATCCAGGCAGGCCCGAACAGACATGACCTGCTTCGAAAATACTGCAAGAGTCCTTTTGCCGAGCAAAGGCTTTCTGGCCGGCGCACTTTCCTGGCGCCAGAAAAAAAGGTGGGGCGGCCTCATGGGGCACGTATCGGGAGGCGTGGTTTTCCTTGCCATATCCCTTCTGCTACCAGTCGGATGCTCCGACGACATTCCTGTGCTGAAAGAAGAAGGCGCCGAAAAAGGCTCCAGCATTCGGATCTCTCATTTTCGTCGGGAAGAGTACAATGCCCTGGGCGCGCTGGAAATGAAAGTGAAGGCCCGGGAAGCTTACATCTACGAATCCGGCGAAGGCGCCGATAAGACCCAGGAAAGACTGGTGGGCTACGACTTCGAGTACACCGATATCGACGGAGCGGATACCACCGTTCTCACTGCCGACAAAGCCGAAATGAATCAGAAGACCGGAATAATGTACATGACCGGAAATGTACTTCTGAAGGGTCTAAACCGAGAAATCCGCGGCGAAGCGCTCTACTATGACATGGAAAAGAAGATCGCGCGAAGCGATGGTCCCGTCTATATAAAGGAAGGGGAAATCGCCACCCATTGCCGAGGCGGAGTCGTGATGTATATGGATCAGGAAAAGCAGATCTGCAGATTACCGGCAGGAAAAAGGGAAAAGCCTCAGCGTCCCGCTATTCCCGGTAGACCGACCCAGCCAGGCTCGGGCGAGGATCTGTTCCAGTGATGGATGGAAACAGACATACAGTGTATGGTAATTCGGGCGATGGCCATCGGCTTTCCCGCAATTCCGGCAAAGGCCATGGGCGTTCTCTGGATTCGGCCAGGATTTTCGGCAGCCTTCGCGGTCCTCGGAGTGCATTGTTTTTTCTTGTGCTATTCGCCTTGCCTGGCTGTGGTACGTTCCAGAATCTATGGGAGCCCACAGCCGAAAGCGCGGATTATAATTTTCCCTGGGATGGTCCGCTAAAGGAGCAGGATAGCGAAAAGCAGAACCCTGCAGACTCGAAAGATCCGGCCACCGATGAAAAGACTCAGGAACTGGCAGATCAAAATATTCAGCCGGAAAAGGACTCCCGACTTCAGTTCGAAAAGAAAGAGAAAACCGAGCGGGGCCGGGAAATCGTAACCCGTTTCTATGGAGCCGAACTGGTCAGGCAGCGCATCTATCTCAATGGAAAGCCCGAATGGAGGATTCAATTACGAGGAAATGCAACCATCACCCATGGATCGGTTCTGATTCGAGCCCCCAGCATCACCATTGATGCAGGCAAATACGGTAAGATGAGCGGAGGGGTACAGATCTACGATTCAGAAAATGGAATCTTCATCCGCGCTTCCCACGGTATCTATAATCGAGACAAAGAAATCGTTCAGTTGTTGGGTCTACCTTACATGCGAATCAAGAAATCAGGACAACAAACCACACATATTACCTGTGTTCGCATGGAAAGGGATCTGGCGGCTGAAGTGGCCTACCTGAAAGAAGACGTCCGCATTCATCATAGCGATTACAACATCCTGGCAGACATTGCCAGCTATACCGATGAGAAAGAGCTAATCGAGATTCCGGGTAATCCGCGAATCCTGGGCAAAGGAGAGTATTTGACCGGAGATAGAATCCTCTATTTCACCGGCGAAGAAAAGGCTATCCTTGAAGGGCGCACGCTTTACGCAACCTACGAACCAGAAACAATCGATACGCCGAACCTGGAACAGTACGCCCGAACCCATGGTCCGGTTTCCGAAAAGGCGCTGCAGGAAGCGAAAGAGAAGGCCCGGAAGACCGGCCAGCCAATTCCGGAAGATAAGCCAGAAAAGAAAAGCGAAGGTCCAATACTACAGATCCTGTCTGCCGATCGGATCGAGCACCAATTCGCGGATAAAAAGAATCCTGTTACTAGAATCGAAGGCAACGTCGTTTTCACCGATCCCACCAGAGAATTGCATTCTCCGCTGCTGATAGGAAACGGTCCATCCCTGGCCACCCTGAGTACGGACAAAGGTGTGGAGTTCATAGATAAAGCAGAGAATATCAGGGTGAAATCCCGGGAAATGGAGTATAGGAGGCAGCAGCAGTTCTTGACGCTAACCGGGGATCCTCTGGTGGAATTTCTGGATGAAGAGACCGGGGAGGTTACGGGCACACTTACCGGGGCTTTCATTGAACGGGATTTTCAGGCCGAAGTGACCCTGGCAAGGGGTAATGTGGAGCTAAATCGGGGTCAGGAAAAAGCCAGAGGGGAAATCGCCCGCTATGAAGAGAAGGCAGGCTACCTGGAGTTCATAGGAAATCCACGTATCTATCGGGACGGCTCCTGGATTCAATGCAGCCTGGTACGTATGTACCCGGATCAAGACCGCATCGTATTCGAGAAGAATATCCGGGGAGCCGTAGTAGAATAGAGGCCCGTTTTGCCATGATACAGCCTGGATCTGTTGGAACCGCAAATCGGTTTGATAGTGACGAGGGTCCATTGCGGGTCGTGGATCGTCTTCATTTCTTGAGCCTTTCCACACATCTGCCGCCTTTCCAGGGATGAGGGGTTGGCAGAATCCGCCTGGAAGGTCCGCTGCAAAAGTCGGGCCAGTGAGAGCAAAATCCACCAAAGAAGGTTTGCCTTCCGAATCGGTCCTTGCATTCTGGATTTGTGGCTTCCCCTCGCAAGAAGGCAACCAGTAAGAAAACCGAACCGGAAACCGTACTACCCTACGATCCGGACTTCCGAATGCGCACCTTGCGCCTGGAAGGTCTGGTCAAGATATACAACCGCAAGAGAGTTGTGGACGGCGTTTCCTTCGAAATCTCCCGCCGGGAAATTGTAGGTCTTCTTGGTCCCAATGGAGCGGGAAAAACTACTTCTTTCTATATGGCAGTAGGCCTGGTGCAACCGGATGAAGGCAGGGCCTACATCGGAGATGAAGAGGTAACTACGCTTCCGATGTTCAAGCGGGCTCGCCTGGGCGTGGGATATCTGGCACAGGAAGCATCGGTTTTTCGCAAGCTAAGCGTGCGCCAGAATATCGAAGGCGTACTGCAAATGCATTTCAAAGATCCGGCAGAGATTCGCCGTCGGGCGGACGCTCTCATTGATGAACTTCATCTAAACAAAGTGACCGATCAGAAAGGATTTACACTTTCCGGAGGAGAGCGAAGGCGCTGCGAGATCGCAAGAGCCCTGGCCACCGAACCGGACTTCATTCTACTTGATGAGCCTTTTGCAGGCGTGGACCCCATAGCAGTGCGCGATATCCAGGATCTGATCTCACAACTGCGACAGCGAGGACTGGGTATTCTAATTACAGACCACAATGTGCGAGAAACGCTCAAAATTACAGATCGCGCCTACATTATGTATGCAGGAGAAATCAAAAAAGCCGGAACGCCGCAGGAACTGGTAGCGGACGAATACATTCGAAGCATCTATCTGGGAGACGACTTCACGCTGTAGTCATGGCCCTATCGCAGCAACTTGTACAGAAGCAAACTCAGAAACTGGTAATGACCCAGGATCTGAGGCAGTCCATCGAACTTCTGCCCCTTTCCAATCTGGAGCTTTCCGAAAGAATCCAGAACGAGCTCATGGAGAATCCATTGCTCGAGCTCAAAGAAGAGGACGACTCCACCCGGGAAACTCCTGCCACACCATCCGAAGCCAGCCGGGAAGACGATGCCTCCGAATCGGAAAGCCGATCCAGGGAAGAGTACAGCGATTACGGCCAGGTGGACTACGAAGGGGCTGAGCGCAAGAACCAGTTTCTTCAGAATGCTGTTACTTCCCATCGCTCCTTGCAAGAATATCTAATCGAACAATTGCGTCTTACCAATCTGGACCAGAAAGAATTCGAAGCGGCCACCATGATCGTTTCGGCCATCGACCAGAAAGGATTCCTCACCGAATCGCCGGAGGTGTTGCTGGATGGCATGGATCTTCCTTCCGGCGCTATGAATCGCATTCTTTCCACCATCCGCGAACTGGACCCT
>JAGRNE010000008.1 GCA_020440915.1 Leptospiraceae bacterium
CTCTCTCTGCAGAGAATTCTGTTTGGCCCCGGCGATGTAGAGGTCATTGTTATGGAGCTTCAGCCCACCGTCCAGGCCCGTAGTCCAGAATTCTTCCTTCGCTCCCTTGAATTCGAAACGGCCCTGGAGTACGATCCGGCGGATTTTGGAGTTCAGCATCATACCGTAACAGCGACAACCTGGTCCCGAAAAAGTTTGGTCCAATCTATGGAGCAAGAGCAGCTGACGAGATGGACGACTGTGGCGCAGGATTCAGGAAAAGCCGCGCAGGAATCTCCGCAGGCTGGCGCCGGAGAAGATAATGCTGCGGTGCCTCTGGATCTGCCGCTGCGCTTCCTGGTCATGAGCTGGAATCATATGTTTCAGCTGGTTGTTAACGGGACCACTTCGCCCGAGACGATGACCGGGGAATCCCTGCCGGCCCCCTTGCCGGGCAGGATATCCAGTGACTCTGTGCCGGCTTCGTACCATGAATTTCGGCTCAGTCCTGCGTACTTTGACCAGGACCGATGGGATCATTACAAAATGTTCAAATCCACAGAAAGCCTCCTGGCCAGGAATAGAGCCCATCCGCTGTTTGCCCGGGAAGGCCTGAGCTCCCGGTAGATGGTGGAGCAGCCGTCGGGGCCGCAAATTCTGTGCTCGCAAAAGACTGACTTCTGTCCAAAGTGAATTGACCCCGGATCCATCCTTCAAAAAATGAGACTCAATCTCGATAGGCATCCTTCCCTGTGGCCGCACTTCTGGCCTGAAGGTCCGTCGAGAAGGAGCTACCCTTACGATGAAATTCTTCCTGCAACCGGCAGGCTGGCGGACCCTGGTCTGGCTTCTACTTGCTCCGATGTACCCGGCCTACGGTTTTCACGGAATATGGCTGCCTGCCTTTGGGGCCGATCAGGCAGGGCTGGCCGGCGCATTCTACAGCGCTTACGGGTCGCCGCTGGTTCTGGAAGAGAATCCGGCTCTGCTTGGTCGTATCAAGGGGCATTCCTTTCAGGTTTCTCTGGCCGTGAACCGGGCCAGGATCGATTACAGGGATCGCTACTACGATCCGGCAACAGGGACCTTCTATTCGAATCAGCGGGAATTCAAACCCATTGCGCCTCTTCCTGCCCTGGGCTATGGGTACGGAGGTGATCGCTGGGCTTTCGGCGTGGCTGTTTATGTGCAGGGAGGGGGCGGGGCGGACTTCCAGAACCTGCTGCGTCCATATACAGAGACAGAGGTCAAAGCAGAAAGACCGGGAACAGATGTCCTGGAAGGTCAGAACAACCTGGCGCTGGAGAATGTACAGGCACGGTTCGCTTTGCTCAAGCTAACGCCCGGTCTGAGTTACCGATGGGGCAGTCTGACTCTTGGTCTTGCCCTGGACATGGTCCATGCGAAAAAGAAACTTGATCGCCATTATACCCGGCTTGATGGGCTGGTTCTGCTTCCGGGAGGAATTCATTACAGGTCGGATCCCGCCTATGCGCTGGGGGCCAAGGCAGGATTGAGCTGGGAAGACGGACCCCTGGCCATTGCGGTTTCCTTCATCTCCAGCAGTCGTTTCTATCTGGATGGTAGGCTTCGCACAGATACCTACGACATCCAGCAAGCCGGCAATGCATCGGTGTCTCGCTATATGGAATGGCCTGCGCGTTTTGTTGCAGGTATGGAATATCGAATGGGAGAGTATCGGCTGGTTTTTGATGTTTCCCATACATTGTGGTCTCATTCCATGCACAGTCTACTCTTTACCCTGGATGAAACGAAAGTACTCACTCCTCTGGGAAGTCGCTCCCCCTATCTGCGAATGAATTTACTCTGGAAGGATCAAACCGTCATTAGTCTAGGATTGGAACGAACTCTGGATGATCTTGTTCTACGTGCCGGCTACAGCTACGGACCCACAGTGCAGACTGAACAGGGAGTTAATCCGCTTCTCGGGACTACCGTGGAGCATCATATTACAATGGGCCTGGGCTGGATGATCGGTGAATCCGGTACTCCGTCCAGTTTTGACGTGGCCCTGCAATACTCTTTACCTCATACGGTGCGCGGCGCTCCTCTATCGGACTGGTGGCTGGGGCATGCAGTGCAAACGGAGCCGCTTCGTGCAGCGTTTTTCGAATACGAGAAAACCACAGAAGTGCTAACTCTGTATCTGGGTTTAACCTTGAGGTGGGAGTAATGGCGATACGGAATTCGCTGTCGTTAACTCATTGAAGGGGCAATTTCTACAGGCCGCGTGTTGTCGGGAAATCGCGCCGGTTGTGATCATTCGGCAATAAGTACTCTCTGAAAGAGAAAGGGGATCATACATGAAAAGAAATCACTATCGCACTGCAACAGTAATACTTGCCGTCCTGTGGATTGTCAGCGCCGGCACGCTTTTCTATTTTCTTTACTTCGGGGTTGCCCGCACCGGAAGCGATGGCCGACAGATTGTTTCGGTTACCGAAGGAGAAAAGCAGTTCCTTCTACAGGAAATGCGCCAGCTTCTTTCGGCCATGCAGCAAATCCACATGCATATGGGAAATGGAGACCGCGAATCGGCAGCCCGGGCGGCGGAAAGCGTGGGCATGAATATGGTAGATGAGTTGGCCGCAGTGGAAGGCACCATCTTACTGAAGCTACCTGCACCTATGAAAAAGCTGGGGCTGGGCACTCACAGTGAATTCGACAACCTTGCCCGTACCATTCGATCCGATGCATCCGAACAACGAATTCAGAAAGAGATCGGAGAGCTTATGACTCGCTGCGTTGCCTGTCATGCTGCCTATCGACTTCCCTGATTCGACACTACCCTCCAATTCAAGGCTCCTTCGTCTGAGAACAAGAGTAAGCTCTATTCCGGAGGAGCTTTGCTTCCATACCGCCCGGGATGTGTGTTCCGGAAGACGCAGAGCCAGACCGCGGAAGTAGCATCGGACCAGAGGTGGGAAACGACCGATTTTATCAATTGCATCGCTGGTGGCGGCTCTAAAGTAGGAATATGAGCGATTCAAAGATCCGGCCCTCCGGAAAATCCGTGGAGATTGTGGCCCCGGCCGGAAACCACTCCATGGTGGCGGCGGCGCTACAGGCGGGCGCAAGCAGCATCTATTTCGGAGTGGAAAACCTGAACCTTCGCAACCAGGCCAGTGGAGCGTTTACGATTCAGGACCTCGGCTACATCGCTCAGAAATGCCATCATTTCGGAGCCAGAGGCTACCTGACCTTGAATTCCGTCATCTATGACCGGGACATCAGGCTGGTGCATTCCATTCTCGATGAAGCTAGCCGGGCCGGCGTAGACGCTGTCATTGCTTCGGATCCTGCCGTTATAGAAGAAGCCCGCAGCCGAGATCTTTCGGTGCATTTGTCCACCCAGGTGTCCGTATCCAATCTTTCTTCTACGCGATTCTGGGCGCGCTACGCAGATGTGGTGGTGCTGGCCCGGGAACTGGACTTGAGCATGATACGTCGCATAGTGGAAGGCATTGAGGAGAAAGATATTCGGGGGCCTTCCGGCCAGTTGCTCAAGATCGAGGTCTTTGGACACGGGGCCCTATGCATTGCGGTGTCCGGCCGATGCGGCATGAGCCTTTATTCTGATCTGGCCTCCGCTAACCGGGGAGCGTGCAGACAAAACTGCAGACGAAAGTACACGGTTACCGACGAACGAGGAGTACAGCTGGAAATCGATAATGAGTACATCATGTCACCCAACGACATATGCACCCTGCCTTTTCTGAATCGAGTTGTGGATAGCGGCATTTCCATGCTCAAAATCGAAGGCCGGAATCGTGGCGCGGACTATGTGCAAAATACTGTAAGAGTGTACCGGGAAGCTCTGGATTCAGTAGCGGATGTAGATTTCAAGGCGAAAATACCTGCCTGGATGACTCGTCTGGAAGGCGTTTACCATCGCGGATTTTCCAGCGGATACTATCTCGGCGAAAAGCAGGGCTGGGCCGCTTCGGATGGCAATCAATCGAGCGTTCGCAAAGTTTTTGTAGGCGAAGTCAGTAATTTCTTCAAGAAGCCCTCTGTTGCGGAAATACAGCTGCGCACAGGTAAGATCTCTGCAGGCCAGGAACTGGCCTTCTTTGGAAAGACTACAGGTTCACTTCGACAAACCATCGGCGAACTGAGAAAAGATGATCTGTCTGTACAGGAGGCCAGCGGCCCATGCATTGTTACCGTACCGCTGACCGGACGAGTTCGGCGCGGGGATCAGGTATTCTTGATGGAAAAAACGTTCATCGAATCCGAGACTGCCAGAACCAGGGAGCCGGCGGTTTGACCTATGGTTTTCTGCAGTACATTTAGCGGCGAAACAAGGCGGGTTGCCAGGCCGCGCCACGCTTATCGTATGGTTCGGGAGAATTTCCTATGCAGTCACTAGAAACCGGCGGCCTATTTTACATCGAGTACAACAGAAAGCGATGCATTGGCTGCGGCCTTTGCGCTTCTATTGCGCCGGAACGCTGGATTATGAACGAAAAGGACGGAAAGGCGATTTTACTTCAGGCCAGAGGTAAAGGCCACATGTTTCGTTCGCAGGCGCCTGAACTGCAAATTCCCCGAGAGGCCCGGGAGTGTCCGGCCAGCGCCATCACCGCCCGACGTCAGTCCCGTTAATCGGCGAAAAGCAGGACTCCATCCGGATACTTTCGCGAAGCGGCCCACCAGAGTCAGGAATTGGTATCCGGCAAGTAAGGCTTGAACAGGAAGCGATTTTCGATGGTCAGGTGCAGCAGCATGCGTCGACCAAAGTCCTCCAGAGCATTGACCAGCGGCAACACCACCGGATTGTCTCTGTCTTCGTCCATTTCGTTCTGAAAAGCGGCCAGGGTCTTTAAATGCTTTTCGTGCATTCTGTGATCGCTTTTCATATGGCGACATGCGTAGAGCAGGGCAGGCTCCAGAGGACCAGGATCCTGGTTTTCCATGGAGATGAGCACCGGAAATACAATGTTTTCTTCGGTCTTGAAGTGTCCCTGGAGCTCTGTTCGCATGGAGTCCAGAAATTGAATCAGGGATTTACGTTTCACCGCATTTGCCAGGGAGTGCAGTCTGGGCAATTCTTCCTCCAGAAAGCGCTGATGATCGCTTTGCAGATACTGCACCAGTCTTTCCACTGGCCATACGCTTTTTTCGGAAAGTTCCCTTTCCAGACTCTGCATCTCTTCCCTCCCTGATACAGGCGGAACGCAGCCCGCCAGGCGGCTTGAACCAGCCGCACTGTGTATGGGACGTCGGGAAAACCCGGATCGGGGAGAAAATTTATTTCTTTATATAAAATTCTTTGCTGCGTATTGTCCTGGGTTTCACGCCCGAAATAGCAGAACTCAGAAACGCGAATGATTGCTGCAAACAGGTTGCCGTTGCGCTCGGATTAATATGCCCGGACCCGTTCCACCGGCACTTTGCTCTGTATTTCATACATATCAATCCTGCGATCCCTGAGAGGACGTACGCTTCCGTATTCGCGCTGGCGTTGTAGATCACTGAGATCTACCTCTGAAATCACCACCGTTTCCGTATTGGGCTCAGCTTCGGACAGCACCGCTTCGTTGGGGAATGGATGATCGCTGGGCGTCAGGATGGCGGATTGTCCATAGTTAATCAGAAAGCTCTTCACCTGGGGAAGGTTCCCGACGTTGCCGGCAAGTGTGGTATAGAGCCAGTTTTCGATGGATCGCGCCTGGGCGCTGAAACGCACTCTCAAATAGGCCTTGCGGTGTTCCGTAGAAAAGGGGATGAACAGCGCTTCCATGCCCGCAAAGGTCTGCATACGGGCGAGTTCAGGAAACTCCACATCGTAGCAGATCTGTATGCCTATGCGCGCCATACCGGTGTCAAAGACCTTCAGACCTTCTCCTGGAACCATATTGTAGTATTTCCTTTCCGACGGCGTGATGTGTAATTTATCCTGGGTAAAGACCGCTCCGTCCGGAGTAAACAGGTGGGCCACATTGCGAAGACCATCTTCTGCAATGATGGGATGGGATCCTCCAATAATGAACATCCCTGTTTTTCGTGCCCTTTCCCGAAATATCTCGATGTAGGAATGGCTGAATTCCGCTAACCTTCGCATGGCATCCCTGTCATCCATTTCCGGCGCCAGAATCAGAAATAGCTGGGCCGTAAACAGTTCTGGAAAAACCAGAAAATGACAATGATACTCGTTGGCGGTGTCCACGTAGAAATCCACCTGCCTCACGAATTCATCCAGAGAATGAATGGGACGCATAAAGTACTGAGCGGCGCATATTCGTACCTTCCGCACAGGATTTGTTACCGGCGAAGAAGAGATTCGGCGGCGCTCCGGCTTGTATGTTGGATTCAAGTATTCAATAAGCGTCGCATAATTCAGGCTTTCCAGATCCTTACTATAATCCATGTAGATCTCTTTGACCCGGTAGCCCACTTTGAGTTGCGGGGTGAGGGTAGGGTCTGCAATCTGTCCGGCTACAACCTTCTCAACGTATTGCTCAGGAGTGAGTTTTCCCGCATAGTCCCGAAAGCCAGGCAATCGGCCTCCGGCAATCATTCTTCTCAGGTTGAACCGTCGAAGCAGTCGTTTGCGCTCTGCATAAAGCTTTCGCGCAACGCCCATCCCCCGGTAATCGGGATGCACGGCCATATCTGCGCCGTAAAGAGTATCACCTGCGGGGTTATGGGTTGTGAAGGTTCCGTTTCCGGTGATTTCTACAAAAGTATAGTAGGTATCTTTCTCAAGATTGACGATGAGAGTGGCTGTATAGCCAACAATCTTGCCGTCCAGTTCGGCAAGAATTTGACCCTCCGGAAAGGCTGCGAGCTCAAGCTCGAATACTCGAGCGCCGTACATACCTTCTTCGTAGGCGCTGCTGTAAACAGTCTTCTGTAGCTCAACCAGAGCCGGAATGTCTTCCGGCGTCCAGTTCCGAGTGCGAACACCATGGTTCCTGTGAGCTTTTGTTTTCTTTCTATCCGGCATTGCGGAAAGGATTCACTGCAAAAGCTCCTCCGGATAGCGAAAAACGATGTTCACACGATAGTTGTTTCCATCCGGCCCCTCCAGGTTGGAAACGCCCGTGAAGCGTAGCAGTCGGCCGGTTTTCTTGTCATAGATGATGTAGATAGGATCGGCCAGCTGGCGGATTACTACATTTGTTGGCTCCATTACAAACATCACCGCATCCCGTTTCAGGAAGGTCAGATCTTTGACTTTGTAGATCCTGCATGGAAAATAATCCAGTCGATGGGATACGGTAAAGTTGCCGGTGAGGGTCTTGCCTGCCATCAGCGATTGCATGTTTTGACGCACAAAGTAATCGAAGCCGCCATCCACGACGACCGGAGAAGGCACGCTCAAAGTCTTGCTTTTCTTTGGTTCGCTGGCGGATTGTTTATGGTAAAGGGTGGCGGAATTTCCGCTGATTCGCGCTCCTTCTTCCAGTCCTGTCCGCTTATCCGAGAGATCAAAATCCGGGGAGACCTTGCTCTGACGAAAGACAATCCTTTTGACCGCCATGACCTTGCCCTGCGGGTCGGTATAGGTGACTATGCTGTAGGCATGTTTTCCGTTTTCCCAGTGCTCTGCATGATTCTCGGTGTACATGTACTTACCGGTCTTCATATCGTAGGCGTTGGAGCGGTAGCGGACGACCTGAGCCTCCAGGGCTGAAGTAAGTCCGAACAGTAGACCTATTGCAGACAGGGCCAATGCGCTCCGAATTCCCGATCTCTGTGCTCTTTGTCCAATCATGGTTTAAAACCTAATACGAAATTACCGGGAATGCCACACTTTTTGGCTTTTCGGCACTGCGGTTCTGAGCAAATTCCGGATGGTGGCCCGTACTTTTTTGGCGAGCACCGTCGGAAATACTGTGAATTGCCAACATCTGCACCCGGCCTGGAACGAGGAAGGATGCCTGGCGGACCGATGCTGTGACGGACTCAAGGGGTCGTGGGGCCGCGCGCCAGGAGGCCGGTGAAAATGTCCGGCTGCAGGAAAATCCCTGGCCGGATCTTTCTTCGGGATGCAATGGAATTGAGGCACATTCGGACACAGGTAGCATAGGGACGATGAAAGCAGCGACGAAGCAGAGCTCCGTGGGGAGCAAAAACAGTCCAGGGATGATGGCTTCCAGGAGGGCCGAGAAAGCAGACCAGCGCCATTTCTCTCGTCTCTCTCTGCTCATACTGGTTCTGCTGTCTCTGGCATTGCGCTGCCAGAACGTAGTTCAGGAGCCCGGTCATCTGCCGGAGCCATCGGATGGAACCGAACAGGGACAGGACACAATTCCCACCCTGGAGGAGCAGAACGTGGGCCTCCATCCTCCGCTAAATCCGCCGCTGGTGCTGACCGGCACCACAGGAGAGTTCAGAAGAAGTCATTTTCACTATGGAATCGATCTTTCCAGCAAGATAGGCGATCCGGTATACTCGGTTCGGAAGGGCTACATCAAGCGAATTCTATACGATGGATACGGCCTGGGTTACGGTATCTGGGTCATGCATCCCGATGGCCGAGAATCCAAGTACGGCCATCTGTCCGCCTTTGCGCCAGAGCTGTTACAGCGCATGATGAAAATCCGCCCGGAACTGGAAGAGAAGCTACTGAAGCGACAGCATTTCGATATTCGCTTCTTGCCGGATGCCCTGAACGTCAAGCGCGGCCAGCAAATCGCCCTTACGGGAGATACCGGGTCCGGCCCTTCGCACCTTCACTTCGAATACCTTCAAGGGGACGTGGTCCTTAATCCCTTGAAGTACGGTCTGAAGATTGCAGATAATCGAGCCCCACTCATTGAATCTTTGATCCTCATTCCTTGCGATGAAGGCAGCTCCGTTAACGGAAAAAGCGGCCCAACTGTTCTGAAGCCAAAGGAAATCACCGGGTGCGGCGAAGCGGACAAACCCTGCACTTTGCGCCGCTATAGCGTTTCAGAGGTATTCGGCTCCGGTAAGCTTTGCGCTCAGATCCAGTATTTTGATCCGTCCGGCAAATATGCACGCCTGGGGATTGCATCGCTACAGATGATACAGGATGGTCGTCCCATCTATGCCAGTTCCTTTCGCACTTTGAAACATCTGGGGATGTTCAGGCACCTGACTCTCTACAGCGAATCTTCCAGAATTGGAAGGGGTACAGTATACATTCAGAATCTTTTTGACCTTCTGCCGGGCCATTTTCCTTTTCTTTCGTCGGTGGATCATGGGCGTATTCATGTAGGGCAGAGCGAAACGGAAGTGATCATCAAGTTGCTGGATGCTTCCGGCAATGGAAGCGAAATGAGTTTTTCCATAAAACCGGCGGCAAGGGAAGAACTAACCCTTCTGGACATTTCCCGAAAGAAGCAATCCTGGGCGCCCTACACAATGGAAGAGCGACTTAGCGACAGCATGAATCCATCCGCCGGAGTTGGCCGACCGGGAAAGGCTTTGAGTTTAAGAAGTCCGGATGGAAAATTGAAACTTGAGCTCGGGTCTTCTGCACTGGTGGGTGCAGTGCGAATTGAGATGACTCAGAAGTCGGATGGTCCAGGCAATGAAAAACTCAAACGGCTTTCGCCTGTGTACTCTCTGAAGGGGCGAAACCTGGATCGGCTCCCGGGTATGATTTTTGAGGACAGAATCTTTCTGCTGGAGCCACTGCGAATCCAAGCGGATGGCCTCAGTGATAGCGATGGTTTGTTTCGCATCACTTCTTCCGGAGCCCTGTTTCCTGTAGCCTATGCCAGGAATGGAAAAGTAACCGGATATGTCCGGACTCTGGAGAGCTATGTGATCATGCGGGATCAATCGGCCCCTTCCATACGGCAGATCCCTGAACTCTCTACTCCAGCCGGAGTGCCTCTTCTGCTCTCTCTTCGCTACTTTGGCGACTACGGCACCGGCGTAAATGTGTCTAGCCTTCGACTGGAAGTAAACGGAAAACCTGCCCTGGCCGAATACGATCCTGACCGCTACGGCTATGAGATTTTTTATCCTCCCGAAATCCTGCAACCAGGAAACCACGAAGCGAAAATCTCGGTAAAGGACTATGCCGGAAACGAAAGCGGTACAAAGACCTTTCGCTACAGCGTGCGATAGTCCAAGCCCTCGATACCTGCCATTTTTGGGATGTCTGCGATGTCTGCGATGTCTGCGATGTCTGCGATGTCTGCGATGTCTGCGATGTCTGCGATGTCTGCGATGTCTAACGTATTCCGGGCAGAGACCATGCCTGGTCAGGCGCCGCTCGACTCCTGGCAGCCTGAATCCAGGTCGCAGGCATCGCCAGCTTCCGGTCCGCCCTGGGAACCATCCGTGGCAGATGTCTTGAGTACCAGAGTATCCATCACTTCCTGGATTTGCAGAAAAGGTGTATAGCCGTATGAGATTACCATCGCCCTTTGATCCTTTAGATGCACCAGAGCCGGAAAACCTGTAACGCCTACAGCCCGACCCAGTTGAAAGTCCAGACTGGTCTGATACCGGGCCTCATCGCTACCAAAGAATTCTAGATACCGCTGTCCATCCAGATCGTAGGATTCGGCAAGCTCCTGAAATGTCCGGGCATCGGTAGGATCTTTTCCATCCCTGTAGAAGGAGGATTGCAGATCGGAGAAGAACGCCAGTTCCCGGGAAGGAAGGAAGTTGCGGAAGGCTACCACCGCCCGGCAGGCAGGCTCAGTATCGTAAACGAAACCTTCCTTTTCCAGGAAGTCATAGCCAAAAGGCTGACCGGTGGCTTCTTGCACCTGCTTCCAGTGATGCCTCAGGAACCGGGACAACTTTTCATCCAGGGGCTCCGCCAATTCACCAGGCCGCAGGCCCCCCATCACGGCTTTGACCGGAATTTGGTCGCCGTAGACCTCTTCCACCTTCGATAGTACAGGGTTAAAGCCATAGCACCAGGAGCACATGGGATCGCCAACGTAGAGTACCGCTTCCTGAGGTAGGTTCATAATTAGAAGAAAGACTCAAAAGCAGGCTTTGTCCAGAATAATCAGCGTGCCGAAAATGGAATGTGGAGTTACTCTTCTCCGAACAAATCTATGAACGATTCATCCTGACGGACATGATGAATGCCCGTCGATTCCTGTGGATTGCTACGGCGGACATAAAGTCCACTTTCGTAAGAGCGCAGGGTAGAAAGTTCGTCTCCATTTTGCAGCTCTTTGCCAGCCTGGTTCGGAAGGGCGTGGAAGTGCGGCTCATACATGCAAAGGAGCCCGGTCCTTTTTTTCGCAAAGAGTTCGATCGCTTTCCGGAGTTGGTTCAGTCGGATCGGTTCGAAAGATATCTATGTCCGCGAAATCATGCAAAGTGTATCATTGTGGACGGCCGGGTTGCTCTAGTGGGTTCCGCCAACCTCACCGGCGCAGGCCTTGGAGCCAAAGGAAAGGATAAGCGAAATTTCGAGATCTCCATTCGCACCGAGGACCCGAATCACTTGAAGGATCTAATGAATTACCTCGATGCTCTCACTCTGGGGGATTACTGCCAGTCCTGCAAACTACGTTCTGTCTGTCCGGATCCCATTGCCTGAAGGATTTCCGAAGACCTGCGTATGGCTCGTAACCGTCTGGACTAAGAACGAAGCTTTCGCAATCGAAACAGCAATTCCGATCCTTGCCTTGCAGGATGCGAAATAGAACAGGCTTCCCAGATGAGGAAATCAAAGTAGGGCGCAAAGAGCTCTCTGTATTCGGTGGCCGTTCCTCCAAAAGGCGGCCGGTGGTCGTACATGGGCGCATCAAAGAGCACTCCAGCCAGCTCGCCTTCCGGTTCCAGCAAATCATGCATCTTCTGAACGTATGGCTGGCGCAAAGAAGGATCCAGAGCGCAGAAAAAGGTCTGCTCCAGAATCAAGGAGTAACGGTGGTTCAGGTCGAAGAAATCTCCATGGACCGTGGCAAGGTGGGATAAATGCTCGGCCGACTGCTTGCTCATGCGCTGCTGCAGTTGATGAATAGCAGGCCAGGCGATGTCTACAACGGTAACGTCTAGAAATCCGTTGTCCAGAAGATAGTTCGCTTCGTAGGCGTTTCCGCAGCCCGGCAGCAGGACGGCGCGGTCTTCTTTGCATTCCGATTTCCACGTATCGATCCAGTGCTTCAATGGCGGACTAACTGCTCCCAGATCCCAGCCTGTCTGGCCTGATTCGTATCTCTGGCTCCAGAATCGCTCCAGCTCTTCCACGTTATCCGGCAATACATTCTGGCTCATAGGCAGCAAAGAAGGCTTCCGCTTCTGCGGCTTCCAGTATTTTCTTCAGGTTTGGTTCTTATATTTCGCTTCTATTTCGCTTCGAGCAGTCCCTTGACTGCACTTTCGAGGCCCGGGCTCTCTATATGTTCCTCGGTACGGTCCGTGTGGAGTAGTTCCAGACTCTGAGCCTTCGCGGAGTATTCCTGGAGTCGGATGCCACAATGTGGCATGGCAGAATCGAAGCCAGAGCGTAGGTTTCGTCGGTGAAGCTAGCGCCGCGTTACGCTGTTCAATGAATTGGTGCGTCCAGGTCTCAAATGATCGACTGAGACCCCGTTTTCAATGTCGATTGAGACTAAATCCCAATTTCGACTTGCTTTATGGGCGCACGAATGTAGCTTACTTGATGGCGCGCATTCTGCATTGAATCGCATCCGGTGGTATAACGTTCGCTCCACAGCGGCGGGAAGCGGAACCCACCGGAGTCCTAACGGATATGCACCAGGCCGCCGCCCGGGCTGTTGTTCGGGGGAATCGAACAAGAGGAGCATTTTATGAAATCAAAATCAATCATAGCGGCTATGGCCATCATGACGCTGTTGGGAACTACAGCCTGCGATTTGCTGAGTTCGGAAGAAGATGATACAACCACTCAGGTGGCGGTGGGCCTGCTGGCTCTTTCTTCATCCTCGGCAGGATGTAATTCCTGCGTAACCAATAACGATACGGCCCTTCCGGCATGGATCAAAGACAATTTCAAATGTATGACCATAACGGTGGAAGGAAGTAATTACGTATTTCGCACCAGCGATCTGCCTCCCTACACCAATGGCTACTACAACCAGCTTTCTGGTTGCTACACCAATGACTTTCCCAGCGGCAATGCACCCAATCCAAATACCATTTCATCGCAAAACATTGTACTGACCATTCCGAGCAGCCCGGATACAACAGAAAGTACCACGGACTATGGCGCCATGGGCGTTGCCATAAACGGCGTAGCTCTCTACAACAGCGAAGCGGCGCCGGGAGATACCCTGGCTGCGGAGCTAGATACAATGGATTCCGGCAACGGGCATCCCACCAACATCGGACAGTACCATTACCATACCGAGCCATACAAGATCAGCAGCGACGATTCTGCATTGATTGGCATAGCCCTGGACGGTTATCCGATTTTCGGTCGCAAGGAAGTTGGTGGCGGCACGCCTGCCGGGTTGGATACCTACAACGGTCATTCCCATGCCCATCCGACGCTGGGAACTACCATGTATCATTACCATGTAGAGACTTCGTCTACCTATTACCTGCTGATCGGCAGCAAGTTCAAAGGTACCAAAGGAACCAGCAACTGATCGCAAAAGAAAAACGGAATTGAGGGGACCGGAACCCGTATTCTGACCGCCTCCCTTACATGAGACTGAGGCCCGGAGTCTTTGTGGCTTTCACAAAGATTCCGGCGGATTGCAGGTAAAAAAGAACCGTTGGGCAAAAAAGTGGAATCCATCCTTCGACTGACTCGGCTGACGGTCATAGCCACGCTTTTTACCGTCCTGCCCTTCTGCGGGCAAAAGGAGCGGCAGGGAATACTGAACTCCGATCCTGGCTTTCAGATTCATTTGAACGTCATGTACTACAAGGGAAAACCCTTTAACGGAATTATGCGAACGGAGCTTCCTGGAGGCTGGCGGGAAACGCCCTATGTGAATGGTCAGATCCATGGAGTGGAGCATGACTGGTATGACGATGGACGCATGGCTTCAGAAAGGCCGCATACCAGGAATAAACGCATTGGCATCCATCGGGCCTGGTATCCGTCCGGGAAAATGAGATTCTATTACGAATACCAGGACGGACATCTTCACGGGGAATCCTTCAGCTGGCATTCCAACGGCAACCTGTACGGCTATGCCCGGTACGAGCATGGGCAATTGCGGGGGCGAAAAACCTGGAGAGCAGACGGTCAGATCTATGCGAACTATGTGGAAGTGGGCCAGAAAGAAGTGCTGGGGTTGATGGGCGCCGATCTCTGCAACGGAGTCCGGTCGGTGGAAGGAGCCGGGCTCACGGATTGAACGCATATTGAACGCTTCTGAAACTACGCTCCGGCGGTATGAAGCAGGAGGATGAAATGCAATTAGGGTACACCAAAAAATTGATGCAAGCCCTGGGCCGGAAAAATCCAACGATATCGGTTATCGCTCCGCTACTTCTGCTTTGCGCTGGATTGGGATGCAAACCGCAGAACGAGGACTTCGATCCTCATAAGAAATACGGAGAGGACGTTCGCAGCTTCAGCAATGGTCGTGTGGACGCTCTGCCGTATTTCGTAGGAAAAGATACCCAGCCCATCTGGGGAGAAGAAAATATGCCGCCGGCAGATGCCTTGCGGATCCCTGACTTTCGCTTTGAGGATCAGAATGGTCTGTCTTTTGGCGCTTCCGAGCTCCAGGGTCGGATCTATCTTGCAAACTTCTTTTTCACAACATGCAATGGAATCTGTCCGCGTACCATGCCGCGACTGCGAAGGGTGCAGGCGGAGCTTTCCGAACTTAAGGATTTTACGCTGATTTCCTATTCGGTGACGCCAGAAATAGATACGGTGGAAGTGCTACAGGAGTATGCTCAGAAAATGAGCATAGACGATCAGAACTGGCATCTACTAACAGGCGAGCGAAAGAAGATCTACGACCTGGCCAGAAACTCATTCAGGGCAGATACCACAGTTCGCTCTCGCAAGGGGGCCGACGATTTCCTGCATTCGGAGCAGGCTTTTCTTGTGGATCGAAAACGGTATTTGCGCGGAATCTACAACGTTCAGGGCCCCCAGGATCTAAATAAGATTATCCGCGACATTCGCTTGCTCTCCGGAGAGCTGTAGAAAAATCTATCGAGGTAGAATGATCGCCTCGAATCAAAACATCACTCTGATTGCCGGCATGGCGATCACTATCTTCGCTGCGGTCCTTCTCTTTACCAGGCCTCCGGCAGAGAGGCGTCCGGGGCTGGAATTTCTGGGACTGCTAATGCTTCTGACTCTGGTGTACCCGCTACTGCATCCAATATTTCGGGCTCTGGACTGGAAACTGCTTTCTTCATTTATGGGTATTCCGCTGCTTTCCGGTCCAATCTTCTATCTCTACATTCGTAGACTTACTGTGGTCAAGACTGCGCTGCCCTGGTGGATTTACGGGTTGTTGGCCATGGTAGTGTTCCTTGCTCTGCTGCCTGCTCTGAGAGGACTGCTGACCGGCTCCATTCAACCGGCTGCAGCTCCGGTGCCTGTGGAGGGGCTGCCGGCCCCTCGGCAAAACCCTGGCCAGGGGTGGGGATTGCGTCCGCTTATCGATATTTCCGTAACACTGAGTTTTTCTGCTCTTATCTTCTTTAGACTGCGAAGGCACAGGCAGGATGTGCAGGAATTCCATTCAGAGCTCAGCGAATGGAAGCTACTGGGCTCCGCATACATGGTGCTTGGCGTGTTTCTGGTTACGAATCTATTTCTCGTGGTGCATCGAATCGCCTGGAGGTACATGGAGGTGGAGCCAGCCTTCAATCGGGAAATCCACGGCTCCGCATTCCTCTTCATGATCTTTGCATTTTCGCTGTTTCTAGTGCGTCAGAGTCCAGTATTTGAGCCGGAAAGCGATGCCGAAGAAGAGCCGGATTCGGTTCGTCCATCGCCGCAGAACATTTCAAACCTGGGGGATGGGGACATTCCAGACTCCTCCGATGATGAAGAAACAGCCCCCGGTTTTTCAACGGATCCGCAGGGAGGGCCGCCTGGGTCCGCGTTGTCCGCTCTATCTACTGCACCTGCCCGCCCAACTCTCAAGGAAGTGATACCCGGGGGAGAAGTCGCCGCCGAGGCAGAACCGGAGCCGGAAGAGCATGAGGTCCAACGACTGAGGTCCGCCATCGAATCTGGCAGGTTGTATCTGGATTCCGACCTGACGCTGGATCAGCTGTCTCGCATCCTGGGTCAGAGCCGGCATCGCGTGAGCTACATTCTGAACCGTGGCGTTAATCAGAATTTCTACCGATACGTGAACGGCCTCCGGGTGGAGCATGCAGCACGGCTGCTGCGCGATCCAGCCTATGCGAACTGGCCGGTGCTGCGAATTGCCCTGGAATCTGGCTTCAATTCCAAGGCCACGTTCAATCGGCTATTCAAAGAATACAAGGGCCGTACACCCATGGAATGGAGAGAACGAGCAGGCTGAATTCTTCACTTCTCTGCCACCGAAATGTAATGAATATACTGACCTTCTGGACTATGTCCGCAAGTTTCTTGTTGCAGATGCTTTCCGGTCGATTCCGGCCCCATGACCGTTCTGAATCGCTATTGCGAACTCCGGAAGGGTCCATCCGCATCGATGTCTACGAGCCCACCGAAAGGCCTCAGGGCGTCATCCTGACAGTGAACGGCCTGGCCCCGCTGGGAAATCGGGACCCTCGCTTCGAACGAGTGAATCGTGCAATGGCTGGCTGCGGATTCAGGGTCATTTCTCCGTTTATGGACGATCTTTGTAGCTACAAGATCGGAGTTCAAAACATCCGTCAGGTACGCGCTTTTATCGAAGCGGTGCAGAAGGACAGAACGCTCGCGCCCCGGGGCAGAGTAAGCATCTTTGCCCCATCGTTTGCCGGCAGTCTGAGTATGATCGCTGCGGCCGATCCGGCGGTTAGTTCCGGAGTGGATGCAATTTGCGCTCTGGGTTCTTTTGCCAGCGCTCCTGCAGTTATCGAAAAACTCTTCGTCGAGCATGATGTGGACGAGTACGGTCGGCTGATCCTGCTTCTAAACTATTTACATCTGTCCATCGGCCAGAATGCCGAAGTGGAGCAGGCCCTTCGTCTGGCCATTGAAGATAGCTATTTTCATTATCGCGAACCCATGCTTCCGGACTACCTGGAATTGATGGAACCTTCGAACCGCATTGTATTCGAAAGCCTGCGAAAGTCCGTGGCGGCCAGAAACTTTCACTGGAAGATTATTGAGCGTCGTGGACAGCAGAAAGGCCAGTCGGTGGAAGACCTGAGCCTGTTGCGCGATTCTGTGCCGGGTGGCCTGAAAGCCGCAGTAAGCCTCATCCATGGAAAACAGGATTCGGTGGTACCCTCCAGCGAATCCAGAAAGCTCTACGAATACCTCAAGAAGGCAGGAAAGAAAGTGCGCCTGACCATCACCCCTCTACTTTCTCATGGCGATCAGAAGAGCCCCGTGTGGAATTTGCACCACTTACCCGGTTTGATCGCCGGCTTCGGATTCTTTTTTCGTCATGCTCGCCAGGTCTGACCCTGGCTAGATTCCCGTGCCATTATCGTTGTTTTCGCCCTGAATCCTTTCCAGCGCATGACCACAAGACTTGCAGTACTGTGCATCGTTATCATGGCCTTCTTTTGAGCAGGCCGGGCAGCTAATGGATTGCCTGCCTGCATTCTGAGCCTGGGCAAGTTCCACAGAAACAATTCCGGTGGGCACAGCCAGAATAGCATAGCCCAGAATCATGATGATACTGGCAATAGTCTGTCCCAGAGGTGTGGTAGGGGAGATATCGCCGTAGCCAACCGTAGTCATGGTAACGATAGCCCAGTAAATGCTTCGCGGTATGCTGGTAAAGCCAGAGGCTTCCCCTTCAATGAGGTACAGGATGGTTCCGGAAATAATGGCCGCATTGATGATAGTAATCAGAAAAACGATGATTTTGGGCATACTGGAGCGAATAGCATTGTATAGCAGGTTCGCCTCGCCCATGAAGCGAAAGAGCTTCAGAATGCGAAAGATTCGAAGAAGGCGGAAGCCTCGGATAACAATCAGATAATGTGACCCTGCAAAGAATAGCGCCAGATAAGTGGGCAACAGCGCAAGCAGATCTACAATGCCAAAAAAACTCAGAACATAATGCCGGGGATGCCTCAGGGCCAGGATGCGGGCCACGTACTCAATAGTGAATACAACCGTCAGTCCCCATTCTGTGATTCGTGTGGCGGTATAGATCCATTGCGGTAGATCGCTAACGCTTTCGATACTGACCACTACGATGCTGGTCAGAATCATTCCTATCAGGGCCAGGTCAAAGGCTCTGCCTGTAGCGGTATCTGATAGAAAGATTATCTCGTAGAGTTTCTTTCTCCATTTAGACTGATGCGATTCGTCAATCGTGCTGGCCTTTGATGACTTGGACATGTATTACTTATCTGTTTCTTAATGGAGAGATCGGACCGAAGCGCAGCGCCCGGAATTTCATCCGGGGCTTTTTTGCCTCATGAGGCAACGATTCGGATCAGCGGCCCTCAGCGATTTTTTTCGTCGTACATCCTGAGGGCCCGGCTCGCTTCTGCGACGTCCACACCGTTTAGCACGTATTCGGAAGCGGGAGCCGAGGACCTTACTATGGCTCCATCTTCAAAAGTAATGCGATAGCCGGTAAATCTTGTTTCTTTCCATCCTGGTAGCGCTTCGCTTTGCATTTCCGCTTCTCCCCAGGAGCCCGGCTTTATGGTGCCTTCCTGCTCCGAGATAACCAGGTTTTCTTCCAGCGCCCCTTTGCCGGCAGAAAGGGAATTGGGAATTTTTTGCCCGCTATCATCCAGAGCAAAAAAGAATACCTCTACTTTCTTTATTGTGCGATTGGAAATGTTTAGGACAGAAAAGCGACGCAGACCGTCCGTTTCCTCTTCGCTCAGAATTGCAATGCTATGATTCTTCAGTCTTGCATGTGCCAGAAAAATGGCTACCTCACCCGCCTTCTCCGAGGGAGTGGAGATTTCGCCGGTTTCGGTTCCCGAATTCAGGAAGGGAAAGTACTGACAGCTCACGGACAGTAGAAGAATACCCGAAATATGCGCGAAGCGAAACATGCGGTTCATGCTTGCATGCATGAGGCTTGCTGGAGCTCTGTAAACCATTTTATGCGATTTGCCGCACCCTCCAGGACTGGAGCCCGGGATAAAGGGTGGCTCCAGCCACTTCAGGGACGTGGTCGACCGTCACCGTTACTTCTCGTCCAGGGCTGCAACTCCAGGAAGGGTCTTTCCTTCCAGCAGCTCCAGGGAGGCTCCTCCGCCGGTGGATACATGGGAAACCTTATCTTCAAGATTTGCTTTTTCAATGGCAGCAGCAGAATCGCCTCCTCCAATAATTGTGGTGGCGCCGCTTTCTGTGGCTCGTGCCAGAGCGCCGGCCACCGCAAAGGTTCCCACGGCGGTTTCGTCGATCTCAAAAACTCCCATGGGACCGTTCCAGATGATGGTTTTGCACGGAGAAAGGATCTGCGCAAAGGTTTCGATGGTTTTGGGGCCAATGTCCAGTCCAATGCCGTCTGCAGGCATATCGGTAATCTGGATGGTGTCCAGTTTTCCTACAGTCATGTTCTCCGGATCGAACTGCTTGCTGATGACACAGTCTACAGGAAGCACAAGCTTTTCCCCGGCTTTTTCCAGAAGCTTTTTGGCCAGCTCCACTTTGTCTGCTTCCACCAGGGACTTTCCGGTTTCCATGCCTTTTGCCTTGTAGAAGGTGAACATCATGGCGCCGCCAATCAGCAGACGATCCACCAGCGGTAGAAGATTGTCGATTACGTCGATTTTTCCCGAGATCTTGGCGCCTCCAATAATGGCAGCGTAGGGCCTGGCCGGATCGGTGATGGCGCCTCCCAGGTATACCAGTTCGTCGCGCAGAAGATAGCCGCAAACCGCCGGGCGAAGATGGTCGGTAATTCCTGCCGTGGAGCTATGAGCGCGGTGGGCTGTTCCAAAGGCATCGTTCACATAGACTTCGCCCAGTTTGGCCAGCGCTTTTGCTAACTCAGGATCGTTCTTCTCTTCGCCTGCATGAAATCGCACATTTTCCAGAAGAAGAATCTCTCCATTCTTCAGATCGCCAGCCATCTTTTCTGCATCGGCGCCAATGCTTTCCTTGCAGAAGTGAACATCGATGTCTTTGCCCAGCTCCTGCTTGAGCAGTCTCTGAAGCGCTTCGCGCACAGGTTCCAGGGAATACTCGGCCTTTACCTGTCCTTTGGGTCGGCCCAGGTGACTCATGAGAATAATCTTCGCATCATGATCCAGAAGATACTTGAGCGTGGGTATGGTGGCGCGTAACCTCTTATCGTTGGTAACCTTTCCGTTTTTTACGGGAACATTGAAGTCCACGCGCACCAGGGTTCGTTTTCCTTTTACGTCCACGTCTTCGATGGTTTTTCTTGCAAAGCCTGCCATAGTTCTGTTTCCTCTTCTACTGGATTCTATTCTACATCTACCTAAAAGAAAAGCCCGGAGTAAACCCCGGGCCTTTCCCTGCTCCGGATTCTTCCGGGCAAATTGTCATTAGCTTACGGTACTCATGTGCTCCATGAGATCCAGGACTTTGTTGGAGTATCCCCATTCATTATCGTACCAGCTTACTACCTTTACGAAAGTATCGGAAAGCTGAATGCCTGCGCCAGCGTCGAAGATGGAAGTGCGCGCATCGTGCAGAAAGTCCATGGACACCACGTCTTCGTCGGTATAACCCAGGATCCCTTTTAGAGCGCCTTCGGACTGGGCTTTCATCTCGGCGCAGATTTCTTCATACTTTGCGCCTTTGTCCAGCCTGCAGGTAAGATCCACCACCGATACGTTGGCGGTGGGTACGCGAAAGCTCATTCCGGTAAGTTTGCCGTTCAGATCCGGGATTACTTTTCCCACTGCTTTGGCAGCGCCGGTGGAAGAAGGGATGATGTTCTGATACGCTCCGCGACCGCCTCTCCAGTCTTTCTTGGAAGGGCCATCTACGGTTTTCTGCGTCGCAGTTACAGCATGCACTGTAGTCATCAAACCTTCGGCAATGCCCCATTTGTCGTGCAGCACCTTTGCCACCGGAGCCAGGCAATTTGTGGTACAGCTGGCATTGGAAACTACGGCCTGGCCTTTGTATTCCTTGTGGTTGACGCCCATTACAAACATGGGAGCGTCGGAAGAAGGAGCAGAGATCACAACTCGTTTGGCGCCGCCTTTAATGTGCGCTTCTGCCGCTTCCTGCTTGGTGAATAGTCCGGTGGATTCTACAACGTATTCGGCCCCTACATCTTTCCAGGGCAATGCGGCCGGATCCTTTTCGCTGAAGACGCGAATCTTCTTGCCATCCACCACCAGGTTGTCGCCGTCCACTTCTACGGATCCTTTGAAGGGCCCATGGGTGGAGTCGTACTTCAGCATATAAGCCATGTAATCGGGCTCAAGAAGGTCATTGATACCTACTATATCGAAGCCACCTTTTTCCTGGGCGGCCCTGAAAACCATGCGGCCAATGCGGCCAAAACCATTGATTCCTATTTTAAGCATTTCTTCCTCCTAGATTTGCCTCTTCGCAGATACCATCCATGGTTCCGGGAAGGGCCTTTGCGGCCTTTTGGCCACCGCAAACTTCCTGTTTGCTTCTTCCTGTTTCAGGAATGCCAGATTCTATGCGAACGATGCCTCGAATTTCAGTATTGTACCTTTTCTGGTCCTATTTCGAAATCGATGCCCGGATTAGCGAACCACGGTTACGCTACAGGGAGCATGATGCACCACTCGGTCGGAGACGGATCCCAGAAGAAACCGACCCAGCACTCCCAGGCCCCGGCTTCCAATCATGATCAGGTCAAAGTTGCCTTCTTCAGCTACTTTGCAGATGGTTTCCGCCGCATAGCCTTCTTCGATCTTTCGTTCCCACTTCACCGACGTATTGTCCAGAGGAGTGTGAATCTTTTCGAATCGCTGCTCGGCTACCCACTGTACGCGATTGGCTCCGGCCGGGGCAGCTTCGTAGTACCCTGGCAGAGGTCCGAATTCCTCGATTACCTCCAGCACGGTCACGCTTGCGCCGGCCGCTTCGGCCATGGCCAGAGCCATCTCCAGAGCTTTTCGGGATGTATCGGAACCGTCTACGGGTATGAGGATTTTTTGGATAAAGCGTTTCATGGTAGGCCCCCACTTTGCAGACTCCGTTTCTGTAGAAAAGTAGAAATTGAAATCGGATTTCGCTTTCGGATGATTGTTACGGACACATTTTGCCCGTGTGAAGACCAGTTGGACGGCGCTCTACATTGCAGGGCTCATACTTACCGAAGCGCTGGTAATGGCCTGCTATCTGTTTTCCCTGGCTCGCCCGGATGCTCCGGGGTACTGGTTCTTTCAGCTTCTGGGGCTGTACGTAGCCATACCTGCAATACTGGGGCTGGGGTTGGGATTTCGAAAGGCCCGAAAGGACAGTCTGCGCGATGTGATGTCCCATACGTTGCCGGCCGGATTACTGGCAGGCATTCCTGGCTTTTTGCTGTACTCGCTTTTTCCGGGCTTTCCCCGGAATCTTGACCTGGCCTTCACCATCTGGGCGCTGGTATTTCTGGGATCCTTTTGCCTGTTCCTCTTGAGTCGACAATTGTATAGAAGCTTCCAGTCCCGGCAGCAAGAGCGAAAATAATAATTGTTTACTCCTACTGCGCTTCTCGGGGTTGCTTCCTCTGTGGTAGCAGTATCGGACTGGACCGGCCATTTTGCCGAACTGGAAGGCAGAGGATACTTTATTCTCGAAGATGTTCTTACTGCGTCCCAATGCGAAAAACTGATTCAGGACTTTGACAAACGCCGAGAAATGGGAGAGTTTCAGGATGCGGGCATTGGAAGCTCAGCCGAGGTCCAGGAGAAGATCCGCCGAAGCGAATTGGTCTGGCTGGATCATAAAAACCCTCCCTCTGCTGCAGAGCCAGCCCTCTCCCTGGTAGAGGATTTACGGCAGGCATTGAATCGACGCTTTTTTCTGGGCCTGAATGATCAAGAATGCTTCTACTCTGTCTATCGACCTGGAAGCTACTATCGAAGGCATGTGGACAATTTCAAAGGTCGCAACAGCCGCATTGTTACGTTTATCCTATATTTGAATCAGCGCTGGGAGCGATCCCGGGGCGGGGAACTACGCATCTACTGGACTGCAGACAAAATTCCTGGTAGGCCTGCAGAAAAGAAGGCAGATCAGCGGCTGAATCTACAGGAGTGTTTTCTGGATGTGGAGCCGTTGGCTGGTCGCATGGTGGTGTTCTATGCTCCGGAACTGGAGCATGAAGTGCTGCCCTGTCATGCGGATCGGTACTGCATTACTGGCTGGCTGCGCCGTTAGGGCAGATACAATCGCTCAAGAAGGCAAAGTAAAGAGGATCAATTCTTATGATACGCCCCCGATCCCGGGTAGCACAGGCCCATAACTATGACTCCAGATAATGCGGGTTGCCGGGGTTTCAAATGCTTCCATGGTCGCGGTTACCCGGAGCCGGTAGCAATTCCAACACTCTACAATCGTCCTGCAATGTCTGAGGAATGTCCCGCACCGAAGGGATGCTAACTTCCAGCAAAGGATAGCGAGCATTTAGCTGTCCTACAATGTCTGCCGCCTCGTCCGGCGAAAGCGCCCGGGTCTCATCGCTTGCATCCATTCTGGCAGCGAAGTCCATTTCCCCCGGCCGCTGAACATAGTACAGGCTCTTGCCTCGGAATACTTCGGTCTGCCACAGGTTGTGTAGAAATTGCTCCGCGCTAATTTTGCGAGGCCAGACGGATTGATCCTCCTCGGCATCCAGGAAATCGAAAAAGTACACTGCATTGTTTTGAGAAAGAGTAAATGCTGAGATGGAGTAATGGACGATGTCGAATCGTTCTCCGAGAAAAACCAGGCAGCGACTCATTAGCTTTTTATAGAAGAACTCGGATAGATGGGATGGCTTGCCTGCTTTTTCGCGTACTTCCTGGAGTATGGCGGCCATATTCTCATGGGCCGCGGCCTTGCGAATAATGAATCTTCTTCGCTTCATCCCTATGGCCAGTCCCGTGGTTTCAATCATGCCTACAATTCCCCGCATCGCCAGGGCATAGGGAATGGCCTCGATCCAGAAGATCTTCCTGTATTCCAGTATATCTATGCGAACCACTCCTTCCAGGGCCATCAGGATGGTGGTTGGCTCCAGAAGGTAAACGACACCGATAACCAGAGCATACATGGCAAACAGGATGGCGGGATCAATGACGCGAAAGCGATGGCCAGGATTTCTTGACCCGATGGCCGGAACCAATCCGGCAAGTACCGATGCTACAAAGAAGAGGGCCACCTGGCCTCCGGGAGTAATGGGCCGGAACAGAGGCAGCGCAAATACGGCCAGAGGAAGTAGCAATCCCAGCAGGAAATACAGTGATCTCACGATTACATATATGAAGAAATGCTGACTCCGGTCATCCATTTTGTGTTCCATAAGTACAGGCTACGAATGCGGCCCTTAAAAAGGTTTACGTTCGAGGGTTGGCGCATAAAAGCGTGCCATGCGTTGGAATTCCGGAATTGCACTGATCTGCCTTATATTTCTGCCCGTTTTCGCTATGCCGGCGGAGTCGGAGCAAAGCATCTCTGCCGATACGGTGGCCCGTTACATTTCGGGCCTGCCTGTGGAAGAGGAAGCCCTGCCTCCAGCGCTCCGAAATCTGCCGGATTTTCGCGCTCAGCGGGCCTTCTTTGAAAGCCGATGGTCGGAGCTGGAGCCCCGTAGACTGGATCCCATGCGAAAGTGGGCTTCTGGCGAATTGGAGCAGGCTCGCAACGATACGGAAACGCTCTTCTACCCTTTTGGAGGGCCCGACTTCCTCCACGCCTTTACCTTCTTTCCGAATGCGAATCGCTACATCCATTTTGGTCTGGAGCCAGCTGGAATCATGCCGGATCTTCAAACCATGAATAAGAAAGAGACCTCGGACATGCTAACGTTAATTCGGAAGTCATTGTTTGCCGTTCTTGAATGGTCCTTTTTCCGTACAAACGATATGAAGGTGGACTTGATCCGCAGTCGGATGGGAGCGGCGCCGCTGATCCTTTCCTTTATTGCCCGTTCTGGCAACGAAGTGCTGAAAGTGGACTACGTGGAGCTGGATGCGGATGGAAACCTGGTGACCGTGGATGCTACCAGCGGAAAGCCTGTGTATGCAGGTCCGGTGCCTGGAATTCGCGTATTCTTCCGAAAGTCCGAGGATGCAGCGCCCCAGGAAGTCATCTATTTCTCTCTGGATGTGTCGGATTCCGCATACGGGCAGAATAAGCGACTGCACAGCTTCATCAAAAAGCAGCGCGGTCTGGTAACGTATCTGAAGGCGGCATCCTATCTTATGCACTATGCATCCTTCAATCAAATCCGTGGTTTGATTTTGGAAGAAAGTCAGCATATTTTGCAGACCGATTCAGGCATTCCGTACGGCTACTTCTCAAAAGCAAACTGGGACATTACTCTATACGGAGTCTATACGCGGCCCATTCCTCTGTTTCGCAATCGCTACCAGGCGGATCTGCGGTCCGCTTATCTCAAGTCCGCGCAACCTCTTCCATTCGGTATTGGCTACAATTACAGGGAAGGGACGTCCAACTTGATGCTTGCAAGCAAGAAGAAATGATGGTAGGATGAGACGGGCGAAGCGTTCGCCCGGGAGAAGCCCTGAATGAAAATAGTGATTTCCAGCGATGATTACTGTTCCCTGATTCCGGCTATTCAGGAGGAAGCCAGGAAGGCGGGGCACGATTGCGCATACATTGGTCCAGGGCCTGGCGAAGAGAAAGATTGGCCCCAGGTAACGGCAGATGCAGCCCGCGCTGTCGCTTCCGGGGAATACCATGAAGGCATCGTTCTTTGCTGGACCGGTACCGGCGCATGCATTGCGGCAAATAAAGTCCGGGGCATTCGTGCCGCCCTCTGTGCGGATGCTGAAACCGCAAAGGGAGCGCGCGTCTGGAACCATGCAAATGTGCTGGCGCTGAGCATTCGCAAAACATCGGAACCTGTGTTGCGCGAGATTCTGGAGGCCTGGTTTTCCACGCCTTTCAGTTCTGATGATTGGAACCTCAAGCAGATGGAGCGCATTCTTTCCCTGGAAAAGGCCGCAGAATGATCGCTGCTTTTTGCAGTGCCCGGATGCATTGAAGCGATCATGCTTCTATCTCTGGATCGCCTTCGATTAGATCTGACTTTCTGACTTTGTGGCGTCCATTGCAGGCCCAGGTAATCGCATTTAATCTATTTCTTCGCGGAGTTCGGCCAGTGTTCGGGAGATCAGTTCTGCACTCTTATGCCCGGGCCGCAATTCCAGAGCCCGCTGAACGCAAGACTCTGCCTTTTGCACAATTCCCAGCATGCGATAAATATCCGCCAGATTCACCAGATTATTCGCATGATCCGGCTCCCGCAAAAGCATTCTTTCGCCCTGTATGCGAGCTTCTTCCAGTCTGTTGGCGCGCTTGAGGGCATAGGAGGCCAGATACAGATACCGGGTGGCCACAGCATGGGGACCGGGCCAGAAATCTATGAGTTCCGCTGCATGTTCAAAATCCTGCAGCCGGAAATAGGTTTCGAACAGCTCTCGATACAGCGTTTCCGGTATCGCTTCGCCTTCCTTTCGTAGTCTTTCCTGAAGCCCGAGTAAATCGCCCAAATAGGCTTGTGGGTTGCCGGATCCCGGCTTTTCTGTCAGAAGCGGCGGTTCCCGGCGCATGCATTCGAAGCGAATTCCTAGCAGAGAAAGATCGTCGGAAATCTGTCCCTTTTGTTTCAGCATTTCCGGAATCCGAGGTAGCTCTCCTCCTGCTTGCTCGACTACTCCAAGAATTAAGGACTCGTCCATATTGTATATTCGGTTCCCCTCTGCATCGATTCCCAGTACGATATCATCGCGACCGTCGCTACCGGATATGAAAAGATCGCCTGGCTGCAGCGGCAGAGTGTAAATCCGAAGGTTTCGTTCCGCCTGCGGAATGCCAAGCTTATGAATAATCCTTTCTTCTTCAATTACGGGAAAAGAGGCTTTCTGGTTGCGAAATAAGACCGGCCATGGATGCTCCGCATTCAAGAAGTAGAGCAATCCGGACTCTTCATCCACAAGGCCCATAACCATGGAGGCCATCATGTAGCCGTCGAAGGTGCAGAATATCTTCTGCAATTCCAGATAGGCATCCCGCAGCCACATTTCCGGATACAGCGATTGTATTTCCAGGCTCAACTCGGTTCGCTGAATTATGGATTCAAAGACGCTACCCAGGATCAATGCGCCAGCCGCTCCCTGCAGAGATTTTCCCATAGCATCGCCGTTCATAAATGCGATGTAATTCATACCGCGGAGCTGAATTGTATGGGTGCTGCAGAAATCGCCGCCGATTTCGCCTTCCCAGCGACGAAAGGAGAAAGTCTTTTTCTGCAAGAGAAGCGTTTCGGTGCGTACGCGAGAACTTTGCACCTGGTTTGCCGTGAGGGGATGTATGAGCAGGCTGGTCAGGAAGAAATCTCCATCTTGCCGCGTTTTTAAATCCTGGATACGCTTCAGAGTGTCTTCCAGTTCCAGGGTTCTTTCCTGAACCCGGTCCTCCAGGGTGGTGGCATAGTCCTGCAGCTTTCCTCTGGCCCCGCGAATCGAAGAGACCATGCGATTAAAAGAGCCAGTAAGAAATCCAATTTCATCCTGTACCAGAACCGGCAGGCGGATGTTCAGATCTCCGGAGTTTATCTTCTGGACTCCTTGCAGCAAAGCCTGCAGAGGATCCGTCAAAGTGCGAAGAAAAAATAACCGAAAACCAACAACAACTATGAATAGGCAGCCCAGTAGCATCCACATTTCGTTTACGGCCACATTCATCTGTTCCTTTCTGTAATCTAGATAGGAATAGCCAGCTTCAAAGTAATGCCCATCATCATCGGGTAGCGCAAAACAGATAACATGGCCGTATTCAGGATGATGCCGGTAATAGCGAAACCCATCCGGATGCGCTTCCATATAGTAATGCATAAGTTCCACTTTCATTTCTTCAGGGCTCAGGCCTGGGTGCGAAATACGATCTTGAAAGGCACTCAGGGCCAGTTGATCGAAGGGCTGTAGAATTCCCGGGCTCGAGGCCCAGTTCTTCAGTTCTGTCCGGATCTTTGATTCAAAAAGACGGTCCGGTATCATGCGAATCTGGATTCTACGAATTCTAAGCTCATCCTGCAGTTGTCTGAATTTTGCGTTGTAATTGGATGGATCCTCCTTCGCCAGATTGTTTAAGAATTTGCCATAGGCCTGCAAAGCCCCCTGGTCTGCGCTGTTCTCCGGAAGCGCTACCCTGGCTCTGTCATTGCGCTTCAAATCTTCGTAGGCTTCCAGGGCCATGAATTGTACTGCTATTCCTGGAGGCAGGTCGGCCTGGCCTTTCTGAAAAACGTACCGATCCTCGGCCGGCCCATGCTCGATAAGGTACAGCAAATCCGGCGCTCTCTTATCGGATACCATGGCAAGCTGCATGTCTTTTCTTCGCAAGCTGTCGTAGGCCTTTTCTGCCTGCAAATAGGAGGCGTAGCTCAACCACTGAAAGATCACCAGAATGGTTACCAGACTGATTCCCACAATCTTGGCCATGAAAGTGGTGCGATCCAGAGTCTTGTTGATGTAGATGACGATGAGAGCAAAGAAGCCCAGAATGGTCATGAGGTTGTACAGAACCTGGAAATTGCCCCGACTCATCTTACCTGCATGCGAAAGCTTGTTGGCGATGGCCGGCACCAGCGTCCCGGCAAGAAAGGCCAGCATCATCCAGAACACAGTCCATCGAAGCTGACGGTCATTTCTTATCATTTTCCAGGTGGCCAGCCCCGGTACCATCAAGACAAAAAAGGCGATGAGATTGGCGATGTAGGAGCTCAGTTCCCACTCGGCGAAATCCCAGTAATGAGCGCTAAAGCGAAACCAGCGTTCGCCGTGCAGGGTAGAGTGAATAAAAAGTGCAGTCAGGACGGCTGTGGCCATCCACTGAGCAATCAAAGTGAAGCGCGCCAGGCGTGGCGTTGGATTCTTTGGAAAGTTCCAGAAAAAATGACCAAAGTGCAGCGCTGCCAGAGGCACGAAAAAGACTGTAAGATACCGATGAAAAGCGGCGCCAGGATGGTAGATCGTAGAAGTAAGCAGATATGCAACGTTGGCAATACCAATAAATAGCAGACCCAGGCCCAGGTGAATGGTGGCGCTGGATCGCCGGGGCACTGAAACCAGAAAGAAAAGACTTGCAAAAATAGTGAAAGCGGCCGCCGTACTTGAACTGATGGCGTGGAAATTAAGCTGTATGAAATCCGGCAGTGGCATACAAGGACCTGAAGACTTGTTTTCTGTTTTGCTGCGGTCAACCTTAAAGACGGTAAATTCATTCGTGACCGAAGGAAGCAAGGTCCAGAGCACGGCCAGGCTCAAAAACAAGGAGCCCGGCGGCCCGAAAAAACAGCTTCTTTCTGGATTCTTTGCTCTGGTGGTTCTTTTGCTGGCTGGCGAAGCTTGTGCTCGGGATCCGGATCTTCCGGCGGCCCAATGCGATGCAGAAAAGTATCCGGAATTCTTGATACTGGAAAGGGAGGGAACCATCTCAGAACGGTCCTCACTTCCGATTCGTCAGCTGGGCCGGCTGGAGATGAAGGAACAGAGCCTGGATCCCGCATCCACCTTCAAACTGGCCCTGGCGCTGGTACTTCTGCAGGATGGATTTGATCCCACTACAGCAATAAAGGTGACGGATCCGTATATCAAGGATACTCCCCGGAGAATTGATCTTTCGGAGGCTCTCCTTTTCTCCAGCAATGATTATTTTCGCCTGCTTGCACGGGAGAAGGGCAGCGACTATTTCCGCAGGGGTGTGGACCAGCTCAATTATTATCCCTCTACCATAGCTGCAGACTGGCTGGAGGCGCCTTCCGACGCTGAAGACATTGTGCATGGCGGAAATCAGAGAATTACGCCGGCACGGCAGCTACTCTTTATAGAGAGAATTCTGCGCAATGAAGTGCCGAAATCAGATATCCTTCTGCAGCAAGTGCGCTGGCCCCGAAGCCCGCAGGATGAAAAAGCCCGACCGGATCTATCGCTCTTTGGAAAGACAGGGGCATTTGATCGGACTGTCTGGTTTGTTGGCGGAATGCGAAATGCCCACAGCTATCGCGCGATTGTAGTGGTTCGTCGGGGGCACTATAAGACCAGGAGAGAGGCTATACGACTCTTCTACTGCAGAATGGGGCAGGAACTGCCCGACCATCCTTTGATTCCAGAGTAGTGGCTTAGCGCTCATCAACAGCACAGGTCATGTGAAGCCCCAGGTCATGTGAGGCGAATTGACGTCTTTTTCTGGCCTTTTCCGGCGCTCCAGAACTTCTGGAGATTGGATACCTGCGGGCGCTCAGTAACGCTGAAAAGGCCCTCTAATAGCATCCGCTGGAAACCATCCCTGTGATTTCAGAATTAACTTCAGTCTTAGATGCTTGCCGGTCCAATAGATGCTTTCTGCTGTTCCAGGAAAAGTACTTGACCCGCCGGCCGTAATATGATTATTTATTTACGTAAAGAAGTTCGTATGATATTCGCTTTGACCAGAATTATCCCTGACATCCAGAAAAAGGAGATCCAATGAGAAAATCCGTCAGTATCCGAATAGTGCATGGGATTCTCTGGGCTCTGGCTCTTATGGCTTTGCTTACCTGCTTTCTGGTCTTGATTCGCGGGGCTGTTAACGTTCCGGTCTCTGGTTTTACTTTCAGCAGGATCAACGTTGCCATCGCTCTTAAGCTGGACGCCCTTTCTACAATTTTGTTTTTCATGATTACCCTCCTGGCAGCGGCCATCGCGCGCTTCGCCATTCGCTATCTGGACGGAGAAGAGAGGCAATGGTATTTCTATCGCTATCTGCTGCTAACCGTGGTGGGCGTCAGTCTGTTCGTGCTGTCCAGCAATCTGCTAATGTTATTTGGTTCCTGGCTGCTCACAAGTTACGGATTGCACCGTTTATTGCTTTTCTATCCGGAACGAGCGGAAGCCGTCAATGCGGCGCGAAAAAAAGCGCTCATTAGCCGGCTGGGGGACCTGGCTCTTATTGCCGCTATCGCTCTGGTCTATGACACTTTCCGAAGCTTCGAATTCGATCGAATCTTTGCTCTCTACGAGAGCTGGCCTGCTTACAAACAGGTTTCCGGGCGCATGGAAGTGATCATGATTCTCTTTGTAACCGGGGCGATGATCAAATCCGCGCAGTTTCCTTTCCATTTCTGGCTACCAGATACCATGGCCGCCCCGACGCCGGTTTCGGCCATGATGCATGCTGGAATTATCAATGCCGGAGGCTTCTTGATGATTCGCCTGAGCCCTCTTCTGGACTCTGTCCAGGCCGGGCCTGCATTGCTTATCATTGCCGGGGCCATGACCTCTGTGTATGGCGCCCTGTCCATGATTACGCAGAACAATATTAAGAGGAAGCTGGGCTACTCTACTATCAGTCAGATGGGTATGATGTTGTTCGCCTGCGGTCTGGGCGTATACGGCGTAGCGCTTTTTCATATCTTCGCCCATAGTTTCTACAAAGCCCACGCTTTCCTGTCCACAGGGGCGCTGGTGGATGAAGCACGAAATACAGGTTTCAAACTATCGCCGATTTCTGTTGGAGGAATCCTTCTGGGATTGATAGGAGTTGCCTTTCTTGTCTACGGAGCGTTCAATTTCCGGGGTGGAGCGCTCTTTCCTTATTTCATTTATGGAGCTGTGCTCTGGCTGGGTTTCGTTCAGAACTCTGGCATTTCTCCGGTGAAGTATTCCAGATTTCGGGTCTGGTCCGCCATCTGGCTTCTAATGCTGGTCGCTCTGGCTCTTTACGGGCTGATCGAACATGGTCTGGGCCGCTATCTAATGGGCATTACGCCGGATCCGGCTACAGCCTCCGGGCTATCGGTGTACTCCGTGAGCGCTCTGGTAGGTCTTTCCTTTTTCCTGATGGGTTTACTGCTCACCAGGACGCTACAAAGAAGCAGTTCATTTTCCAGGAGGCTCTATGCCTATCTTCTTAATGGCGGCTATTTTTCTGCAGCATCGGATCGCATATTTGAGAAGAATACTCCAGTAGTGCGAGGAGGTCAGGTATGAGTCAGCGAGTTCAGGAATCCGGGAAGCCCGGTAGCATGAATATCCAGGAAGAACTGGAAGCGACGCTTCGCATAGTGGCACCCTCCTGGCCTTTGCAGAGCGTCGCGGCCGTTAATCCATTCTGGTATCTGAGGGATCGATCCTTTTTCGATGTAGTGACGGAACTGAGCCCGGTGCTCCATGCATCGCTGTTCATGCCCTTGCAGTACTATCTGGAGGAGTTTTCCACAGGAAACATTACCGAGCGCTCTCTGGAATCAGTGCTCAAGGAACAGAAGGCGGTTTGGCCAGAGGCTCCGGAAAACCTTGATGATCTTCTACAATTGTCCAGAGGCTCGGATGCGCTCATTCGCCGCTATCCTTCGGTGGCAGAGCAGCTTCAGGCCAATCAGTACTGGCATCGCAGCGTGGTCCATGACCTGGGAAAGATGGCTGCGGCCTATATGGATGAGCAGCAGGCTCTGGCTCCTTTTCCGTTTCAGGATCTGGACTTCTGGTCGGCCTTTGGAAAAATCATGGAATACGATCGCGCCATGGAAGCCTATGGGGCCCTGGGCTTTCGGGAATATATCCGTCCGTTGCTTGAGCTCTCGAATGTGGATGCTATTGAAAAGGCGCTTTCCGACATGGGTCTGGTTTCCAGCGACGGACAGTCCATGTATTTGCAGAGGCTGCTGGCATCTGTACTGGGTTGGGCTACTCAGTTTCGCTTTCTGGAATGGCAGGCAGGTCTGGGGTATCCAGTATCGCGCAAAACTTCCCTTCTGGATCTGCTGGCGGTGCGAATCACCTACGACTACGGACTGTTTCATTTTGCCCTGGAATCCGATTTTGCGCCGGCAATGTCTTTCTGGCAGACCACCTACAACGAAGTGGGGCGCGCGGAACGCTCGGTGCACGGTTATCGATTGCATTATATCTGGCAAAGCGCCCAGGAACGATCCTTCCAGAAGAGAGTCTTCTCCAGGTTTCGCTACGAAGACGACAGTCCTCCTCGTTACCAGATGGCTTTCTGTATTGATGTGCGTTCCGAAGTCATTCGCAGAAGGTTGGAGGCGGAGATACCCGAACTGGCCACCATCGGATTTGCAGGTTTCTTTGGCCTTCCCATGGCCTACGCTCGGGATGCTGAAAAATCGCCATCGGCGCGGCTACCGGTGTTGCTCAGCCCGGGCTTTCTTGTGAAAGAAACTACGGGCCCCGGAAGACCTGGTAGAAAATCTGTGAACTCCAGCGTCATGCTCAGCTATTTTCGCAATCTGCGAAAGGCGCCCATCGCTTCCTTTCTCTTTGTGGAACTCTTTGGCCTTCTTTCAGTGGAAAATGTGATTCGTCAGACATTCCACTCTTTGATGCGAAAATTCCGCGGATTGCGATTACCCCAGAGATTCGACGATGGTAGCGGCGGACCGGATCATACATCCATGACCCATCCTTCCGGACAGCCAATGACCGCGGAGGAAAAAAGCGAA
>JAGRNE010000090.1 GCA_020440915.1 Leptospiraceae bacterium
CAGTAGTTAGTCGGCTGGTTCTTGATTCGGATTGAAGAGTGGACATTGGCTTCCTTCTAGCGCGTCAGGCTGGACATTCAGGATCGAGGATTTTCTGGTGAGAAAAACACCTCCCCTTCCTACATGGCCACGATTTTTTGACCCCTCAGGTCTGCGAATGAATTTTTTGATTGAACTTGCCCCTGGACACAGATTAGAAGAAGTCCGCTTCTTGAAGCGTTACAAGCGCTTCCTGGTTGATGTAGAGCGAAAGAATGGTGAGGTGATCACCGTCCATAATCCCAATACTGGCTCCATGAAAAGCTGCCTTACCGAAGGAGGAAGGGCTGTCGTTTCCTGGAAAAGTCAGCAGCAGATTGCAAAGTCCGGAGCAAAACTACCGGGCACTCTGGAGCTGCTACGATCATCCGCAGGTTGGATCGGAGTAAATACAATGCGCACCAATGGTATTGTTCTGGCTGCTCTGCAAAAGGGATACATTGAGCTACCGGCCATTCGAAAGGCACGGGATGCCCGGGAACTACTGGCGGCCAGCGCACTGAGTCGTCTGGAGAAACAATCGGTGCATGCTGCGGAAGGCCCCTGGCAGGGAGCAACCTCCACCGCTGATAGTCTCAAAGAGCCGGCTCTGGAGAACCAGGATTTTAGGCCGGATCTCTACTGGAAGGGTTGGCTGGTAGAAGTAAAAAATGTGACTCAGATCGAAGGAAGCTGGATTCAATTTCCAGATGCCAGGAGCGAACGAGGAGCCAGACATCTGAGGGAACTCACGGCACTGCAGCATCAGGGTTTTCGATGTGCAGTGATCTTTGCTCTGTCGCGACCGGAGGGCTCCAGCTTTCGTGCGGCGAGCCAGATAGATCCTGACTTCTCTCATGCATTGAAGCAGGCCCGGCAGTCGGGGATGAAAATTGTAGCTCGCCGCTTCCAATACGCAAAGAAAGGAGTCTTTGATTCCGGACCGGTTTCGGTTCGCATTCATTGATTCGTCTTACAGGTCCTGGCGGCTTATGCCCTGGCCCTATGCAAGCAGCGTCAGGCCTTATGGATCGGGCAGCTCCGGCCTGCTAGTGCTATGAGGGTATTCGCATCGGACTTTCCCTGCTTGACACCTCGGCCTCGGCCTGTTCTACTCTACAGACTTTCGAAGAACCTGGAAATCAGAATGAAACGATCCACATTTGCCTTACCATGCGGCTTACTTACGATTCTGATGCTGGTCGGATGTACCTCACGATCCATCGTGCAGAGGCCTGATCAGCCGGTGGCTCTGGCCTCGCAGTCCGCCGCTTGCGCAGTAGTCCATAGCGATACTCAGTGGCAGGCAGTATGGGACATGTACAGGCTCTGGGATGCTGATTTCAGCGACTACAAATTTGAGTCCGGCATCACTTACAACTATGTCCTGGAAGATGAATGGACCGATATCCTGATCAATGCAACTGTAGGTTTTCTTACAACCGTAACCCGGCATACGGTGCATCTTATGAAGTGCGATCAGCAGGTTGTAATTCGTACGCCGGAGGATGTGAATCGTCAAATAGAAGACGCTCTGGCAAAGCACCTGCAGGATGAAGGCACCTCCAGAAGCATGAAGCGGCAGCCAATCTTCATCATGAAGGATGGCAGCTCCTACCAGGGGAGAATCCTGCAAATCGACGAAAAGCAGCTACAGATCGAAATAGAAGAGAAAGACGAGTCCTCGGATGCACCGGACGATTCCGACAGTTCCGATTCGGAAGCTCCTGCCTCTAAAACGGTGGACCGCGTGACCATGAAGAACGGCCAGACAATGGAGGGGCATGTTGTGAATCAGGATGTGAACAAAGTTGTTCTGCGAATTTCCAAAGACGGAAAAACCGAAAATCGCACCATTCTGAAAGCGGACATTGCTCAACTAAAATTTGGCGTCAGCGCTTCGGAAAGCGAAGAGGTGGAGCTGAAAACCATCTCTTTGGATCGTTCCCGAATCGAGCGAATTACCGTACCGCGATAAGTCCATCCGGGCCAGTGTGGCCGGGCAGTGCTCCCGGCCCGGAAAACGAGGGCTGGCGGTTTGCTTAGCTCTGGATACCAAATAGTTCCAGAATCCTTCGGCGATACAGTCCCATACCCAGCAGGAAGGCCCCCACATGGCCTGTGCGAATCCACTCAAGGCTGGAGCCGGGCAGGGCCCGATGCACAATGTCCACGGAATATTCCGGAATGTATGCATCCTTGCGAGCACCGATAATGGCGGCATGAAACTTCTTTCTTTTTGCAGGATGCCGATCCATATCCGAAATTGAGAAAAGCTTTCGCATAAGAATCAATGGATGTATCTCGGGCATGGGATTGGTATCGGTGAGGCTTCGCCAGTCGCAGGCAGTCATGAGAGCTCCTTCTGTATAAACAGGGGCCGCGCTGTGAGACGGCACCAGACTGCAGATCTTTACCGGAAAATCTATTTCTCGTCCAGCCGCCGCGGCTACGTAGCCACCCATGCTGATGCCGCTCATCATAACGTCTTTGTAGCCGCGCTTCCTGAAAAAGCGAGCCAGAGCAATACCTTCATCCTGAGCGGCTCGGGACATTCGCATCAAGCTCAGCACCGTGGGCAGCACGGCAGAACTTTGATCCGGCGAGCGGCGGCTTCCGTAGTAAGGGTTTTCTAGAATCAAACTGGAGATTCCATGCTTTAGAAGAGGGCTCGCCACCATTCTTCTTCTTGCGTAGCCTTCGTCCCCGGTGGCGGCAAAGTGAATCACCAGGCCGCGGCGTTCTTTCGCTTCCAGGAGTTCAAAGCGAGCCGTTCGAGAAAAATCTGGCAGATACTCCTTTCTCTTCCATTGGTAAAAGTAAGGGCTTTCGAAAGAGCCATGCTGGATTTGCGTTCCACGCATTTTGCTTTGTCCGGAAGGGGCAAGCTCTATCCGGATGCTACCGATTTTTCGGTTTTCGAGGACTCTTACATCGCGCCGTATTAGATGACGTAGCAGTTCTGGATTGCCCCAGCCTTCCGGGAAAAATGGATGTCTGTTTGCATGTTTGCAGTATGTCCAATCTACAAGGCTCTTCACCGCTTCAAAAAGTGAGAGCTGCCTCAGGACTCAACGAAAAATGTTTGCCTCCTGATACGGCCCATCCGTCTATTTTGCATGCAATCCTTTGTGAAAAACGCTTTCGCTTACTACCGGAATCGCTACCTGCATTTCACTTCCGCCTCGCATGGCGCGGTCACAGATTCTGCCGGGTCGCCATCGGCGAGCAAGCGCCGGTTCCTCCGTAGCTCGGGAATGGCTGTCTTTGCTTTGCTCCTTCTCCTGTTGTCCGGGCCTCTGATGGCCCAGGCTTACGAAGGCCGAGCGTGCAAAGATGGTAATGCCGGCATTAAGAAATTAATCCGTTCCGGCGCCATCCATGAGATGCCGTTGAGTCTTGGAATTACCGGTGATGGGGATCGATGGTCTACATCGTTTTTGAAGGCTGAAGGAAGCCCTCCGAAGAGAATGCCGGACTATGATGTGGAACTGGATGGCGACATGGACATCCATGACTGGACCTGTATGTTTTCGGCTTTTCGTGCCTTTGATAAGAATGAAGACACGGCCTGGTCGGAAGGGGTGAAAGGACCTGGCATTGGAGAGACTCTGATAGTTCCTCTGGACAGCAACAATCCTGAAATTCGCATCCGACCTGGTTTTGCGCAAAGCGATGCGCTTTTTAAAGCGAATAACAGACCCAGGAAGGTAAGACTCTATTTGCTCAAAGCTGGAGATCGCGAAGCTACGCAGATCGGTCTGATCTATAGCAACTGGACAGTGCTAAACAGCAAAGAGTATGTGCTCAAGGATAAGAATGCCTGGCAGACCCTTACTTTGCCCGCAGCCGGACCGGAAGGCAGTTCTCTTTTTCTGGCTATCGAAATTCTCTCTGTGTATCCGGGCAGCAAATACGACGATACGCTGATTTCTGAAGTCATGAACTGAGATAACGCCGATGGTAGAGGCCAGGGCACAGGGCATAAGCCCGGTGGCGCTGAGCGTCCCGGGGTTCTTTCCTGGTGCAGCTCTGGCAGTACAGGGCGGCCTGGAGTCCGCCTGACCACGGGCTATGATTTAACCGGCTAGATCGGCGCCGATTTCCAGGGATTGCGGTATCCTGCCCTGCAGGAGCTTGACCTTTTCATCTTCTGGATTTAGTTCCGCCGCTTCATTGAGTATTTTTCGCGCCCGTACCAAATTGCCGTTCAAGCGATGGCTATCTGCAAGATGGATGAGATAGCGAAAAGTATCCCTCTGGCGTAGGCGAACCTGTTCTCCTACATCGACGGCTCGCTCATAATCTCCCAGCCGTTTCAGATGGTACGAAAGCCAGAATAGACCTTCGGTCTCTTCCGGAAATCGCTGGTTCAGCGCTTCATAGGCCGTCACCGCCAGCTGGTGGTCTTTTAGTTTTGCTACGGTCTGGGCCAACTCTCGAAGTATTTCCTTCTGGGTCGGATACCGCCGGAGTCCGGAGATATGGGTCAATAGATCGCTAATTTCTTTTTGATTCTCTCTATTTAACGCCCCCGGTTCCGGGAGTTTAGCCTTCAGAGTGTGCCATCGACCCTGGAGTTCCGGATCGGGATCCTGCTGAATAGGCGCATCCTCCCTGTACGCAATGCGAATAAGTGTGAAGTCATCGGTAAGTAGACCGTGGGAAAGAATGGACTCTTCGATACGCTCCAGCTGACCGTCGCCATCTTCCACCCGCCGAAGAAACTCATTTTCGTCTTCGTTTATGATTCTATGTCCCGCTTTATCCACTCCAATTTGAATATCATCTCTACCGTCAGAGCCAATAAAGGCAACATCCCCTGGCTGCATGGCAAAGGTCTGGACGGTTAGCTTACCGCGCAAAGCCTCGATGCCGATTTTTCGTAGCTGTAGTTCGTGCTCCAGAAATGTAGCCTTCTGATTCCGGTAGAGAACAGCCCAGGGATGCTCGGCATTCACAAAATATAGCATACCGGTATCTTCATCCACCAGGCCCAGGATGGCCGAAATCATCATGGTGCCGTCAAAGGATACAAAAACATTCTGAAGCTCTTCAAAGCAGATCCGCAACCAGCGCTCCGGACTGAGCTGCTGCATATCGGATGATTGCTGGGTGCGCGAAATGATGGCTTTGAAGACTACCCCCAGCACAAGCGCTCCTCCGGCGCCCTGGATCGATTTTCCCATTGCATCGCCGTTTACGAAAGCTGCGTATGTCTTGCTCTGAAGTTGGATGGTATGGGAAGCTATGAGATCGCCCCCAATTTCTGCTTCCCATCGGCGAAACTGAAACTGCTTTTTTTGGCGCATTAGAATATCTATGTCTATGCTTCGGCTTTCTACAAAGTTACCGCCCAGCGGTTTTATAAGAAGAGAAGTAAGGTAATAATCTCCATCCTGCTGAACCTTTAAAGTCTGGATTTCCTGCAGCGAGTTCTGGAGTTGTTCTGTTCGTTTCTCTACCTTTTTTTCCAGGGACTGGTTGAGCTCTTCCACCTGATTATGAACGCGAACAAAACGGTTGGCCAGTATTCCAGCAATTCCCAGGATAAAAACCAGAAAGGCATACCTGGTTACGTGGGGAGTGTTTAACACCTGAAAGGTGGCCAGAATGTCATGAACGGCGCCCAGCAGAAAAAGGAAGAAACCTGCCAGAAGATAATATGCATCTTTGTTTTTCTGCACCGCTGCGCGTATCACATAGTACAGAATGTAGACCAGCATGATGACCGCTACCAGGTTGCTAATATTCAAGACCTGATTCTTAATGGGGTAAGGCGCAGCCACCGTAATTAGAATGCATATAGTAGCAAAAGCCGCGTAGGCCAGACCTATTTTTGAGTACCGGCGATACAGAAACTGCGAAAAGAAAAGCACAAGTAGCGGTCCCAGAGCAAAAAGGATGGAGTATTCCATTGACGTTCGAACCAGGACATGGTTTGAGAAAACCAGGTCCCGGCTTCCTGTGCGGAGGAACCAGTACAGAGTGACTCCAACGCAAAAGAGCCCGAAGAAGAGGTTATGGACTTCCTTTCGCCTGCGCGAAAAGAGCAAAAGATGATAGAGACCAACGGCGCCGTACACACTCAATAGAGCAAAGGATAGTACCTCCTGGTAATAGTAGGAAGATATCACTTGATCGGCCGGACCAATCTGTAGCCTTGAATCTCGCAGGGCCAGGGCATAGTCGGAGCCCCGATAAAGCGCAACAGTGACCACAACGTCTTTTGAATTACCCAGCAATGAGTCCGGAAAGGATTCCAGATAATTCATGTAGCTGCCATTCTCATAGGGGTCGGCAGAGCCAAGTCCGCCGATCAAATGGCCGTTAATGTAGATGCGCGAAACGTCGGATATGAAGCCGGTGAATATGGCCAGCTCTTCGCTGCTTTCTTCTCCCAAGACTTCAAGCGAATCCCTTTTGCGCAATTCCAGAGAAGTCCTGGGAAAGCGGTAGCGGACGGTTACCCAGCCTCTGTAGTCTGCATTATTCCATTTGCTGAAATCCAGGGGATAGGTCGCTTTCTCCCAGCCCATCTGTTCCGGATTGTAGTCCGGCCCTGCATAGGTTCGATCAAAGCCTTCTTTGATCCACCATTCTCCGTCCAAAAATACCGATTCTGCACCCAGTGCCTGAGACGCCAGGAAAGCTGCTAGCAGTAGCAGTCTGATTCTTTTTTTCTTCATCGCGCATGACTCTTCAGAACCTCACACTCAAATATGTAACTCAAGAGTGAAGCAAAAAACCATGGACGGAAGGGGCCTTTCCATTGCTGTTTTTGTGACGCTATGTCAGGCTTCGAATGGGGCGATGGTCAGGAAACCAGCGAGTCAGGGGCCAGGCGAGCCGGGAATCAATCCTCCGACTTGACCTGATACTTGCTTTGTTTCTTTAATCCTTTCCGTTTTAGCATTCCGGCCAGCTTCATGTTTGTGGCCGGAGCGAAGCTGGCAATTCTGGCCAGAAGCCCCCGGCTCCAGGGTAGAGTTCGCTCCACCGGCGCCCGACCTCTCTGCCCTGCTTCGATTAGTTCCTGCAGAGACTGACTGACCTCCCGGGCGCTAAGAAAGCGAGAGCCGCTAAAAGTCAAGGCTGCCTCTTCATAGTCCTTTTGGAGATCCAACATGGGCGTGCGAATGGCATCCGGACACAGAACGGTGACCTGAACATTGTGCGGCGCCAGTTCCTGAGCCACGGCCAGGCTGTAGCCGCGAACGGCAAACTTCGAAGCCGAGTAGAGCGAAATGCCGGGAATGGGCGCCACCCCGGCCAGGGAAGCAATGCTGATGATATGGCCGCTACCCTGCTGTTTCATCAGCGCGGCCCCGCTGGCGATTCCGTAAATTGTGCCTTTTGCATTGATGTCCAGATGAGCATCTATCTCTCGTTCTCCCACATCGTAGCTGTAGCCCGGTTGCAGGAAGCCTGCGATATTCAGAAGCACATCCAGTCCTCCCTGTTTGCGCGCAAATCCTTCCAGTGTCTTTTTCCAGGCAGCGTGGGATGTGATGTCCAGTTTTTGCAGCGAAAGCTGGCTTGCGTATCGTTCGGCGGCTTCCTGGTAGAAGCTCTTGAGCTCTTTGAGATTGCGATCCGTAACAAGCAATCTGTGTCCCGAGGAAAGCAGATCGGCCGCCAGAATTCTTCCCACTCCTCCGGCCGCGCCGGTCATTACAATAGATAGACTCTTCATGATTTCTTTTTCGCTCTGGTTCGCCCGGAACGCCCTTTCTTGCTTATTTGTCCGGGATTGTTGCGGTAAGCATTTCGCTTGCTGCGATCCGGCGAACCGTTTGTGCCCGGTTTCAGGGGCGGAAGCGCCGAGGTAGATCGAATTATGGGCGAACCGAATTCCAGAGGGCCGAAAGCGAATGTAGGCTTAATAAAAGGAAAGGCCCAGTAAGATGTGAGTTCCGAGGAAGGAACGACGTTATAGTAGTCCGGATTCCTTTGCGAAGGCCCGGCCAGGGTCTTTTCTGCCACCATGGAGATGTACTGATCCAGACCGCCTTCCAGAGTATTTCCGTTCAGGATCACTTCCATGCCGGTCTTTTTCGCATAGGAGCGCACTCCGGGTATGCGAGAATTCATTGGGCTGTAACTATCTGCGCTTACGCCGTTCTCGGAGGAAACCAGCAAGCCTTCCGGGGTGTTTACTACCAGGGAATGATTGCCTTCTGTGTGGCCTGGCGTGCGTACGAGAGCTACGCCTTCTCCCAGTACAATGTCGTCTTCGAAGAAAATCACTCTGTCTTCGGGAACGCCTTCCAACCCTCCCGGGCAATACCAGTCTGCCTGCGGAGGCAGAAGGGATTTTGCGGACTCCCATTCCTGCCTGGTGACCAGAAGACGGGCATTGGGAAAAAATCCAGGTTCATCGTAGCTTCCCAGCCACTTTTTTAGATCCTGGGTATGCAGATGATCGTAGGAGATGTAGTCCACTTGCTCCGGGCGAATGCCAGTGGTGGACAGCCAGTCTTCTACTGTTCCAATGATGGGTGCCATCAACTTTGCTCCCAGTTCCTCAAAAGGCCCGAAGGATTTTCCCAGGCGATGAAAGAAGGGAGTCAGCCGGTTGCCATAGATATCGGATGGCGAGAACAGAAGTGTGCGAATATCGCCTCCAGCTTTGTACTGAACAATAAACAGTCGATTCAAGATATGCATGAAGGGAGTGGGCATGCTATAGGCATTGAGCAGTCCGTACTTCGTAGGATAGGGAGCACGGATGAGATCGCAGGTGCGGTAGTACACCGCCCGATCCATGGACAACAGCTTTTCGCGCAACCTGGTAGCGCCTGCCCGTACCTGGTCCAGGCGAACGCCCGGGCTGTAGGAATCCCTGGCGTTCTTAAGTTCTGTTACGACCTTAAAGTCCCTCGTTGCACTCCGGGATGAAGGGGGGCTATTTGTGCGCGATCGGGAAGAAGCAGAGGATTGACGGGCCATGCACCATTTCTAGCGAATCACCCTGGCGGAATCCACAACTTTTTTGACTCGCGAGTCAATGTGATCCGCCAATACCTATGCCAAAACGCATACCCGTATCGTAGGCAATGTCCGAGATGGACCGACTGTTTCGATCATCCCAGTTCACTTTCATATATCCCCTATGGGCTTCCGCATAGAGCGATAGCGCAGGCGCCACCTTCAGCCGGAATCCCAGGGCAAAAGCGGCGCGTCCATTTCCGGATTCTTCGCCCACCGGCAAAGAGCCGGTGACGTAAATAGCTGTGGGTCCCATGGGAAAAACAAGGCGGATATCGAGAGAAAGAAAGAAGGCGGGATCCAGGTTTTGCTCATCCCGTAGGCTGTACAGGTACAGTGCGGAATTGAAATCGGTTCTTGCCAGTTCGCGAAAGGGACTCTGATTCCAGGAAGGGGAGTAGAATGGAATGGGCTGGGGCAAGGGCGGCGATAGATACCTGGGATAAAGGTTCTTCGCTTTGAAGTTGGAAATCTGCAACGAAGTCCCCAGTTCCAGGTATTCGCTGGGCTGCCCCAGAATGCTAAAGCGCTGGGAAGAAGTACTGACTTCCGGTTCGAATCCCTGGAGGTACTGATAGATCTGAATCTGCTGTATTTCCGGATTGGTTGTGTTGAAGTAATCGTCCAGAAGATAGAACTGATAGTCCGAGCTATTGTACTGCTCTACAGCCGGCCCGGATCCGCGGCCCACACCACCCAGGATCTCTATGAGAATGCCGCTTTCCTCTGCGCGCAGGGCGCCACTAAAAAGGAAGCAGAGCGCGGATAAGAAAAGCATCCATGGTGTCTTCGATATTTTCTTCTGCATTTTTTAAATTCTGCGCATTCTGAGCATTCTGGGCCGGGGGCCCCGTACCGGGACTCTCTCTGCGCCTGGTCCGGGTATTCCGGGACAGTAGTATAGAGCCCGTCCTTCCTATGAAAGTGCGATTTTTTACCCACTGGCTCTGGGGGGCCAGGAGCGGTACGGCGCGGCGGTTTGCGCTTTCTGTAGCATGGAACCCCGGTGGCTTCAACATACCTGGCTGGCTTTTCTGTTGGCTTGCTCCGGCACCTTCTAGATGAGGTGACAATAAGAGGCCCCTGGGCGAATTTGTCCCGATGAAGAAAGCCGGAATTTTCAGTATTATCACCGCGCTCTGCGCCGTCCTGCCATTCTGTAACAAAGGGCAACATGAATCAGCGCAGGAGCATATGCATAAGAGCGACTTTCAGGAATTGGTGCGTCGCTTCGAAAGCGAAGAAAGAAATCAGTATCAGAAGCCGCAAGAGGTGATGCAGCACCTGGAATCAATATTCCGCAACCACAGTAAAGAAGCTCCTGCCTTTGCCGGCGGTTGGCAGGGCCTGAAGGTGGCGGATCTCGGAGCAGGCACAGGATACTTCTCTTTTCGCATGGTTAAACAGGGCGCCTCCGTAATTGCTCTGGATATCGATGAGAGGTTTCTGGACTACATTCGTGCCAGGCCTGAATACCAGGACTATAAAGACAGGCTGGAAACCAGGAAGGTTGAAGCACAGTCCATTGGCCTGAAGCCGGCAGAAGTGAATGTCATTTTCTCGGTAAACGTGTACCATCATATCGATGATCGCATCGATTACTTCAGGGAGGCCCGAATGGGACTGTCGGAGCAGGGGATGCTTATCATCATTGATTTTAAGCAAGGAGAGATGCCGGTGGGCCCTCCGGAGAACATCAAGCTGCCGGAAGATCAGGTGGTTCGCGAACTTCAAGATGCAGGCTTTGATGTGAGCGTAGATCATATGCTGGAGTATCAAAACATCTATCTGGCAGTAAAACGTTAGAACCGGTTCTGCGGCGTTGTCTCCTAACGCTGCACCTAACCCTGCACATGCAGCATGTACTGCCGGGATTGCTATGGATTTCTCTTAAATGAGTATTGGGTCCGGCCCCCTAAACAGATTGCAATATTTGGCCAGCCATCCGTTAATAGAGTATGCACCGGCCGGAAAAAAACGGCAAATCCAGCGCTGGATTTCATTTGAGAGCGGCACCGAGCCGTCCTGTGCCCCAGATGATGAAGCCGGATGGCTTTAGTCCACCGGGTAGGAGCCGTAGGAGCCGTCTGCCATCCCATCTCTCTTTTTTCTCTGGCTCTGCCTGTGTTTCCCGGATGCTGTTGGCAGCTCTTGCGATGCTCCTTTCGGGCTGCGTCAAAGGCTTTCCCAACGATGGCGCTCTGGCACTGGCCAGTCTTCTGGGAAGTAGCGGTCCTCCTGAGCTCGGCTCCGTGCGCCCCCTGTATCCGGCAAGCGGAGTGAACTGGAATGACTATGTTCTGGCGGATGGCCCCAACTTCTTTAGCGCCAGCGATACACCTTGCGTTGGCACCGAAATGGGCGGGTATCGCCGCTGCATCCATGGCGGAGAGAAGCGGTATGTGACGGTGAGCAATCGTACCAGTTGCGGTAGCGTCACCGCCACAGATAGTCTGAATGCATTCGTATGGACCTGCGATGACAGCACGGGCACGGTGCGGATGATTACCGGCGGTCTTCGGGACGATAAACATCTTTCAGACCTGATTGATTTTGCTTCTACCAGTTTTCGACCTATCAGCGTTACAGTAACATTTACCGATACAGGTTTGAGTTCCAGCACCGCCTCGTCTGTCTGGTGGTTCAATCCTGTGGTGGCGGATCCGGCCCCGGGTGTACTGTCCGCAGCCGGGACTGTATATATTTTCACAGCCGATCCAGCAGGGATTTACGATTTGAATGCAGATCGTATTGCCTTTGTAGGCCAGCCGGGCGTAACGCTTCAGGGAACAGGGGCCAACGGCGAGCAATTGCTGCGATCCCTGACGCAAAGTTTCCTGTGGGTAGAAGGGGACTGGGATATCAAAGGCGATAATGGAATAAACTTCAACAATACCTATTTCAGCGTCATGCGGAACGTCCGCATTACTCAGACCGGCCCCACCGCCTTGCTGAATGCCATCGTTTTAAATGGAAACAGCTCCAATAACTTCCTGTCGCATATTCGAATCAGCGGGGAACTGATGCTACGAGGATTGGAAAATGGAGCCGGGAATCGTTACAACACGTATTATCACATTCACATTACTGGCCCCAACTATGGCTTTTATTTTGGCGATGCAGCGGCGGCGCAATGCGATAACAATGTTCTGCTCAACTATCTGATACTTGGCAATGCCAGCGTGGGCCTCATCTCCTGGGACAGCGATAGTAATGTACTGCTCAACGGAGGGGCGATGTGGTCCAACGGTACCTATGCAGGTGTTGTATGGGGATTTGGCACTCCCAGCTATATGCTGACCTCCAACATGTATTCCATCAATCATAACCGCAGCGGCTTTGGATTCAGTACTACCGGCGGCGGAAACTCCGGGCCTTCCGATCGCAATCAGGTAGCGGACATTGCTTTGTTGCATAATCAAAGCGGTCTGGGCTATGGCTTCTCCAACTCCGATCCCGCTTCATTGAACAACTATGTTACCGGCCTGCTGATTACAGGAAACAATGGAAACGATTGCGAAGGCGTAGCAGGAAACGGTATC
>JAGRNE010000091.1 GCA_020440915.1 Leptospiraceae bacterium
TCAAAGGGAAGAGTTCGGACATTGGAGCGCGTTCCGTGAAGGCGGACAATCTACCAGGTCTCTTTGTCGGAGGTGTTCGCGCGGATGGGCATCCCGGTTTTCGTCTACCCGGTAAAAAAAATCCGTACTTCGTCATCGAAGGCGATGAATACGATACAGCCTTCTTTGACAAGGCCTCCAAGTTTTTGCACTATCGTCCCCATCATTTGATTCTAACGTCCGTGGAATTCGATCATGCTGACATCTTCGAATCCCTGGAATACTACAAGAAAGCCTTTCGCATACTACTTCGATGGATTCCTGCGAACGGCAGCCTCATTCCCTGTCTGGCCGATGCGGGTGTGCGGGATGTGGTGAAGGGTTATAACTTCAGCGCCCTCTTCGGCTACGGTAAGAAAGGTGCTTCCAGTGCACGTCGACGGGGCCGTGCTGTAAGTTTTGAACTGCGCAATGCAGATGGCTCCGCAGATCTTTCCTTTTCCTGCGAGCCATCGCTGATCGGTGAACACAACACTCTGAACGCCGTTGCTGCCTGCCTGGTGGCCCGACGTCTTGGGATATCTGAAGCTCAGCTTGTACGTGGTCTGGAAGAATTTCCAGGGGTGCTGAGAAGACAACAGATTCGTGCCCGGGCCTATGTTGCAAAGGAATCCGATGAATCCTCGGATTCCAAAGGTTCCGGGGGCTCCGCGCCGGGTTCCCGGTCCCGGTCCGCACATGCCGGCCCGGTTACAGTAGCCGCAGCGCCACGCATCTTCATGGAAGACTTTGCCCATCATCCTACAGCAGTGGAAAAAACCCTGGCCGCGGTGCGTCAGGCCTACCCCGGCTATAGAATCATTGCGCTGTATGAGCCCAGAAGCGCCACCTCTCACAGGGATATTTTCGCACAGGAGTATGTGCGCGGTCTGAAGTGTGCGGATCTGGTCCTGCTTCCCGATGTATTCAATCGAAACAAGGTGCCCTCTTCGCATAGACTGGATGTGAAAGGAATCGTAGAAGGACTACAGAAGTCCGGCACAGCCGCTCTTTATTGCAAGAATCCGCAGGGAGTGCTCCAGGCTCTGAAGAAGGAGCTTTCCGGTTCTGGCGGCGTCGCTCGCTCCCGCGCCCGGGAGGGCACTAAGAAGAGCGGTGGAAGCCGGGGCAACTCGGGCCCGGAGCAACCGGTACTTGTGCTTTCCATGAGCAACGGTGGCTTTGGAGGCATCTATCCAGAGATCGATGCATTGATCCAAGGCCTCAGGGATTGATCTGCGCCCCCGGCAATTCATGAGTTGGTGACCCACCCGAGGAACACAGTGTAGTTGCCATCTCCGTGTCCGCCTTCCTGGCAACCCGGTCCCCATTTTCTGTCCCCGGTGCTTCCGATGCTAACCGGGGAGGAATCGTAAGGTCTCTTCTGATCTACGCTCTTCAGCTTACCTGTTCAGACAGGACAAAGTACACGCCCATTTCACGCTTCCGCCAGGGCTCCAAACTAACCAATGTTGGGCATTGATCTGTTAATCTTTTCTGCTAAACTTATCCTTGGAGAAGTTTATGAGAAAAGATATATTTATGGTATTTCTAAAGGGCATGCTTGCAGGGGTCGGATTCGTGGTGGGTCTGGGCGCCACGGCCCTGCTGGCGGTGCCTCTGGTGGGCGCTCTGAAGCAGTTCAATGCAGGGGATACCCTGACGGCGGCCGATCTGAACGACAACTTCACTACACTGCAGACCACCATTGAATCCATACCTGAATGGACAAAGAATGGCGCCAATGCAGTGTATCTTACAGGTAACGTGGGAATCGGAGTGCCCAATCCCACGGCAGCTCTGGATGTGAATGGTACCATCAATGCGACCGCTTTCGTAGGTGATGGTTCGGCCCTCACCGGAATTACGCCAGGCGCTTCCGGAAGTGTGGTGAATATTGCCACTACAAATGTGGGAGCAGATACGGATAACAACGGATCCGGAGAGATTACCTTTCAGACGCAGAATAGCACTCGCATGGTGGTGAAAAACAACGGATGGGTGGGTATTGCCACTACTTCGCCGGGTACCCCGCTACAGGTGAATGGAACCACTACCACCACTACCCTGGATGCAACAACCACCAATACAGGAACATTGAACACCACAAGCAATGCCTCAATAGGTCATTCATCGCCGGTGGCGCGACTGGATGTGCGTACAACCGCCACCGAACGCATTGCCTACTTTGCCGACAACATGGCCGATGGGATTTCCTACATAGAAGTCCAGGCCCAATCCGGAAGCGCTCGCTTCGGGGTGTACGGAAACTATCCTGCCATCTTCCAGAGCGGCACTACACCTGCATGGGTGTATGACTTCAACAACCATGTGCACAGATTCTACTACAACGGACTGAATGAGGGCATGACCATCAACTCCATTGGCGACGTATGCATTGGCACGAACGGAGGATGTAGCAATACTCGGCTTCACGTACAGGCGCCCACCGACGGGGCCCCCATCATGAGGATTGTTGACAACAATGGGAACTGTTCCTTTCATCCCGAACCCACGGGAATGCCTGCCAACTGTCTTTCCGATGAAAGAACCAAGAAGGATATTCGTCCCGCCAGGCCGGTACTACAAAAGGTACTGTCCATTCCCATGCATGACTACAAGCTCAAAGTGGACAATAGCGCGCACATGGGGCCCGTGGCCCAGGAAATCCAGAAGGTTCGTCCCGAGCTGGTAAGCGAAGGAGAGGACGGTCTTCTGAGCGTGAGAGGACTCAGCTCCTGGGAACTGGCTAAAGCAATTCAGGAAATGCATGCCATTATGCAGGAACAGAAGAAGACTATAGAATCTTTGCAGGCCCAACAGAAAAGTCTGTCCGCAGCCCTGTTGGAGCTGAAAAGGCAACGGGCATCTACAGCAGGGACCCAGAACTATACAGCCAGGGATTTGGCAGAGAACCTCACTTCTGCGAATCCGGCTGACTCGACTCCTATGGGGGCGCTCAACTGGAGAAACCTGGCAGGACTGCGATGAAGGCGCACGCAGAAGCTCCCTCGAGTGCGACGACCGGGGCTGGCTTTGTGAGAAAGCCGGGTATCTGGATGGCCGTTCTTACGCTGGCTCTTTCAGGGAGTTGCTTCAAGGCCGACCTGGAGAATGCTGGGGATCCTGAAGATCCGGACAACCTGCCAGGGATTTTTGGCATTCTTCTGGGCGCCGACCGGGATGCATGCGTCCTGGGAGAAAGCCGACTGGATGAATGCAATCTACAGTGATTCAATGAGTGCCTGAGGTGCGTATGATCGGGAGGGGCGGGTTTCCCCCGGCCTCCCAGCATGGATTCCCGGCCCTGATTTACTTTACACAAAAGCCCACCCTGCATTTCTGAGCGTGAGAATGAGATTGAGTTTCAGAAAAAGGGCCGGTACTATTGTACGGAGCGGACTATTGCTCTGCGGCGCACTTACCGTGGCGTGGCCCCTGGTGGGGCGTGTGCATGAGCAGCCGGAAGACGCTTTGAAGGCGGTTTTTCCGGGAGCAGATGTGCAGAGAAAACCGGTGTACTTAAGCAAGGATGAGCAGAAGAACATCGGAGAAGCGGCCGGGGTGGAGCTCAAGAGTCGGTTCTATACCTTCTATCAGGCCAGCAAGAATGGCAAGATCATCGGATACGGCACTTTTGTGACGGATCGGGTGAGGACAAAGGAACAGACTCTCTTTGTGGCTGTGGATCCTTCCGGCAAAGTCCTGGATGTGCGGTTGATCTCATTTTTTGAGCCGGAAGAATATCGGCCTCCGGATCGATGGCTGGCTCTGCTGAAGGGAAAAAGTTTGAATGAATCCTTGCAGCCCGGAAAAGATCTACCCGCCATGAGCGGCGCTACTCTTACAGCGGGAGCGACCTCGGATACGGTTCGCATGGTTCTGGCGCTGGTCAAGGCCAAGCTATGAATCCAGGCTTTTCGTGACGGGGAGCATGGAGCCAAGGTTATGCGTTTTTTAGTTACAGGAAGTATTCGAAGCGACAATGGCCCGAGAACCATCCTGACCGGAGCATTGATTTTCTTTCTGCTGTTTACCCTGGCTCATTTCGCGCGGGAGTGGAATTCTACGGGGGCCACGCCAGCGGAAGTGCAGGCTTCGCTGGGCCAGGAGGATTTCTCCACCCAGGCCATCCTTCTTCTGGAGGATCTGCACATTGATCTTGTGCTTTTTGGTATGGCGCTCCTTTTTATCGGTTCCGTTCTCTATCAGGTGCGGGGTTCACGTCGCCTCCGAAATGGCATTTTTCTGACGCTATCCACTCTAATTCTTCTATATATAGTATCGCGCTTTCTGGTTCCTCTAAACGAATTCATGGCCTATCCGGTGGTGGCCCTTTTCTATGGGGTGCATACGCTGATGTTTGGAACTTTGCTCTGGATTTTGCAGGACCTGTACCGGAGTCCGCAATGAGCTTCAGGCTGCAGGATCACGCATTCTTTCGGCCGGCTGTCCTGGTCTTCTCGCTCTTCACTCTGGCGCAGCTCATTACGGGAAGTATTTTGTACGTCGAAAAAATAGGTCTGCATCCTGCCGGGGCCCTGGAGTTCTATGCCGGCTCTGAGAAAATGCTCCAGGAATATCCGGATCGGCCGGACAGATTTCGCAATCCTGCCACCTTTCATGGACTTCTTAAGACGGCCGTGAGTCACAGTCTTGCATACGGACTCTTTGCCTTCTTGCTTTTGCATCTGCTCCGTTCCTTGCTTCCGGATGGCCGGGCCCGGAAGCCTGCTGAATGGCTGGGGCTGCTGGTGTACCTGTTCGCCTTCCTGGATATTCTCAGCGGCTTTTTGATAGCCTATGGACCATCCTACATGGCCTACTTCCGCACCCCGGTTTTTTCCGCCTTCGTGGGTTCCGTTTCCCTGTGCGCCCTTTGGCTCATCGTTCTATCCTTGCAGGCATCCAATTCTCCCTACGACTGGGGCTCGGACGGCAGACGTGTGGACGTAGCGGAACACAGAAAATCTGAAGAAGGCGAAAGCCCGAATAAATCCTCTACAAAACAAACCAGTGGCGCACCCTCGGTCTGAACATGGGCCGTAAGAAAGAAGAGAAGAAACAGTCCCGGAAAAAATCGGAGCAAAAGGGAAGCTCCGGAAAATCCCGAAATGGCGGTCGCGGCCACTATGGCAGCGAGCAGCAAGCGGATGGCAAACCCTTTGTGGTGGTGGATACCAACGTCTTCTTGATCGATCCGTCCGCTTATCTGAAGTTTCCGGAATCCCACCTGATTATTCCGTTGATTGTAATCGAAGAACTGGACTCCTTCAAGAGGGAGCTGACGGCCATTGGAAAGGCTGCCCGCGAAATCATTCGCACTCTGGATGATCTGCGCGGAAAGGGCCCCTTAACGGAGGGCGTTGCGCTGGACAATGGAGCGGATCTTCGAGTCTTCATTCTCGAGGATCCGGACTATCAAATTCCTCCCGGCCTGGATCATATTGCCAAGGACAACTACATTCTTGCCTGCGCACTTCTGATTTCGGAACGAACGGATCAAAATGTGCGGCTTGTGACCAAGGATGCGGATCTGCGAATTAAGGCCGACGTTCTGGGACTGGATGCCATCGACTATAGTCAGGATCAGTTAGATCGGAATTATCATCTGTATAGCGGGCAAAGGCTACTGGCTGTAGAAGATTCTGTGGTGGAGCGGTTTTTTACCGGCGAACCACTGATGGCCGATCGGCTGGCCGAGCCTCTGCCAGCCGATGAAAAGGACAATGGCGCGTCTCGTAAAAAAGAAGGGAGCGAGGAATCAGCCGGCGGAAGCGGGGAGCAGACCTCGGATGCTACCTCCAATGCATCTTCGAAAGCCGCATCCCCTTTCGGGGCGAAGTCCGAATCCAATGGGTTGGATCGCCGAACGTCCTGGGATAGCCGGGAGTTTCGCAATCCGAGAGAAGAAGAGCCCGTAGAAGAGAGGCCCGCAGTCTATTTCGAGGAGGATGGAGTACATCTGGAAGCGCCGGCAGAAAAGCCCTTCTTTGTGAATCAGTACGTAACGCTGAAGTCAGATTCGCGCAGCGGGCTTGGCCGAGTGCGCGAAGACAAGAGGGTGCACTCCTTAATTGAAAGGGCGGCTTTGAGTATCAATCCCAGGAACCGGGAACAGCACTTTGCCATGGATGCCTTGCTGGATCCAGAAATCGAACTGGTAACGCTGGCCGGAATGGCCGGGACCGGAAAAACCCTTCTGGCAATTGCATGTGGTCTGGAGCAAATCCTGGAGGAGAAGCGATATCGCCGACTGCTTGTTGCGCGTCCAGTGATCCCCATGGGACGCGATATCGGTTTTCTTCCTGGCGAACTGGGAGAAAAGCTTCGTCCCTGGATGCAGCCCATCTACGATAACCTGGAATTTATTCTCGGCGCCGATGACGATCCTGGAAATCAGGAAGGGGATAAGCGAGCCCCGGCCCAGGGAACAATCCAGTATTTGATGCAGAGCGGTCTTCTAGCAGTCGAACCGCTGACGTACATTCGCGGTCGGTCCATTCCGGAGCAGTACGTTATCGTCGACGAAGCGCAGAACCTTTCGCCCCATGAAGCCAAAACCATCATTACCAGGGCCGGCGAAGGAACCAAGATTGTGTTTACCGGGGACTTTTTTCAGATCGATCATCCTTACCTGAACCTGTACTCCAATGGTATCACGTTTACCGCTCAGAGAATGCGCAACGAATCCATTTTCGCGCACATCACCCTGACCAAAGGAGAGCGATCGCGGCTGGCAGAGCTCGCATCGCATTTGATGGAGGATTGATGGTTTTGGAACTGGACTGGCACTCTTTGCAAAAAGAAGCGCAGTCCTGTCGCAAATGCAGGCTATGCGAAACCAGGCGTACCGTGGTTTTTGGCGAGGGCGATCCCGCTGCTCGGCTAATGTTTATTGGCGAAGGTCCCGGTAAGACGGAAGATGAAACCGGCCGGCCATTTGTGGGTCGGGCCGGAGAACTTCTGACTCGAATCATCGAAAACGGCATGGGATTATCTCGCTCCCAGGTCTATATAGCAAACATAGTAAAGTGCAGGCCAACGGTGGAACAGAAGGGCTTCAGGGACCGTCCACCAGATCCGGAAGAGACCGCTGCCTGCAGTCCGTACCTGCTGCGACAAATCGAACTGATCCGACCGGAAGTCATAGTAACCCTGGGCAATCCTTCCACCCGCTTCCTGCTCAACACTTCTCTTGGAATTACGAAGCTACGCGGTCAATGGGCCGATTTTCGGGGAACTCCGGTGATGCCTACCTATCATCCCAGCTACGTGCTACGAAACGGCGGCGAAAAGAGCCCTCTGCGGCGCGATGTCTGGGAGGATATCCAGAAAGTAATGCAGAAGCTGGGCTTGCCCCTTCCTTCTTGAAAGGGTTGCGACTGTCGGGGCCGGCCTCAACCTGCCCTCTATGATCGAACGATACAGCCATCCGGAAATTGCTGGAATCTGGACCCTGGAAAACAAATACAGAATCTGGCTGGAGGTGGAAATCGCCGTTTGCGACGCCTGGAACCGTCGCGGCGTAGTACCCGATGAAGATTTGAAGGCCATCAAAGAGAAGGCGGATTTCAACGTTCAAGAAATCCTGGAAATTGAGTCCAGGGTGCATCATGATGTGATCGCCTTCCTTACCGATGTTCGGGACCGCATTGGTCCGGCCGGGCGCTGGATTCACTACGGAATGACCAGCTCCGATGTAGGTGATACTGCACTTTGTATGCAGCTTGTTCAATCGGCGGACCTGCTTCTTAAGCGCCTGGACGCTTTGATCCAGATCAGTAGGGACCTGGCAATAAAATATAAGAATCAAGCGATGGTGGGACGAACCCATGGCATTCACGGCGAACCCACTACTCTGGGTATGAAATTCGCGCACTTCCATGCGGAGATGTTGCGCAACCGCGAAAGGCTACTCCATGCCCGGGAGCAGATCGCTGTCGGCAAGCTTAGCGGGGCAGTAGGCACCTTCAGCAATATCGATCCGGATCTGGAAGAGGAAGTCTGCGAATCTCTGGGCCTGAAGCCCGAGCCGGTGGCCACCCAGGTAGTGAATCGGGACCGGCATGCCTATTTTGCCTCGGTCTGCGGCATCATTGCCGGCGGGCTGGATCGCATGGCCAATGAGATTCGCCTGCTCCAAAAGTCGGAAGGACGCGAAGTGGAAGAGCCGTTTGCAAAAGGGCAGAAAGGCTCCAGCGCTATGCCGCATAAGAGAAATCCTGTGGTTTGCGAACGTATCTGTGGTCTGGCCCGCGTGGTCCAATCCAACGTGCAGGTGGCGTATCGTGACATGCCCCTATGGCATGAGCGTGACATCAGTCATTCTTCTGCGGAGCGCGTGGTGCTACCAGATATTTGCATAGGGCTGGATTACATTCTGGAAAGAATGATCTTTGTTTTATCCGGATTGCATGTATATCCGGAAAACATGGAGAAGACTCTAAACGTTACCCGCGGCTTGATATTTTCTCAGAGACTGATGCTCACCCTGATCGATGCCGGTATGCTTAGAGACGATGCCTACGACGTAGTTCAATCCATGAGCATGAATGTTTGGGCCGATCCGTCCCTGGATCTTAAAAGCGCCGCTAAGGCCAATCCTGACGTTACCGGCAAACTCAGTGCAGAGCAAATCGATACTGTTTTTCAGCTCGATTACTTTCTGCGAAACATCGATCCAATTTACCGCCGCCTGGGACTGAGCTAAAGAGGGTTCCGGAGTTTGGGGAAATGTCCAGCGTCTCAAGCGGTACAGTACAACGGTAGCTATGGAGGCGCCCACGGCTCTAAGCATCTTACTATTGTTCGCGGGTTTTCTTTCCCTTCTCTTTTCTGCCGGTCGTCTGTTGGCCACCTCGCCTGGCTACGAGTCTCGTCTGATGGCGGCGGCGTATCTGGCTATGACCTCAATGTTCTGTCATGCGGCTGTGCTGGTATCCGGGGTGGTGGATAGCTGGCCCGGATGGCTGGGCTGGTATTTGCCCGGTTTGCTCTGCTTCGGCCCTCTGTTGCTTCGCTTTGCGCAGGTTCGGCTGAACCTGCCTGGCAGAAGAGTAAGCCTGGTCTGGCATCTGGCTCCGGCAGTTCTTTCAGTTCCGGGATTGATTCTCTTTTTATTTTTTGATCCGGCTCCAAAGCAGGAGCTGATCTCCAATGTTCGCTCCTTAACTCTTTCGCCGAAATACCTGCTGATTCTGGCGCTCACAAGTTTGCATCCCATCGCATATGCTGGCATCGGAGGCATGCAGCTCATGCGATCCATTGGATGGCGTCTGGATTTTTCCGAGGGCTCTGTTAGACTTCTGGCTGTTTTGCTTCTGGCTTCTGGTTTAGTGTCGCTTCTACTCTTTGCCGGATTTGTTTCGCGGAACCCATTATTGCTTTATGCGGGCGCCCTCGGTAGCGCATGCATGGTTCCTCTGCTGTATTTGCTCGGATGTCGCTATCCCTATTTCTTTGATGAATTGCGAACGGCGGTGGAGCGAAGCAAGTACCGAAGCACACAGCTCAAGGGAAAAGACCTGGAGGAAATCGGTCGCCGCCTTCAAGTGCTCATGGAATCCCGGGAATTATACAAAGAGGAGAATCTGACCCTTCCAGAGCTCGCTGCATCTGTGCAACTGTCTTCGCATCAGCTCTCGGAGTACTTTAATGTTCAGCTCAAAGTCAATTTCTCGCGTTTCGTGAATCGGTATCGTGTAGAAGAGGCCTGCAAATTGCTGGTTGAGAAGCCGGAACTGACGGTGCTGAATATCGCATTTGCCGTTGGATTCAATTCCAAGAGCGTCTTTAATGCCGCCTTTTCCAGGGAGACAGGGCTTACTCCCACAGCCTATCGCGCCCGCGGCCTCCAGGAATCCAAAAATTAAAGACCGGTGGAACTTTTTTCGTTCGGATTGATCAATCCGGTCGAATCAGGGCCGGGTCCAAGGTATGCTTCACTCCTGGATTCGTATGAAATCGGGGATTTCGCCAGGCAGCCGTTTACCATAGGTAGCAAAGCGAAGTCCGGAGTTCGGGTAGGGTCCGGGAGGAGCAAGTATGCACACAACGATTGATTCGAATAGGAAAGAGGCGCTGGCAGCGAGGGAGCTGCTTTTTTTTCGCTGGCTATTTCTGGCCGGCGCATTGTGGAATCTGCTGGGAGCCGTATTCGGCTATTTCAATACGGCTACAACCTATCAAAACTTCTTTGGTCGCGAGCTTGCAGATCCGCTGCAATTTGCGATATACCAGGGTTCCTGGGGAACAACTTTACTTTACTTCCTGGGATATCTCCTGGTTGCGCACAATCCGCAGAAGCATACCGGCATTGTGGCTCTGGGAACTCTGGGAAAGATTTTCTTTGCCCTGAAGCTATGGGGCCTGTATTCGGCGGGCCTGGCCAAACCGGTGGTGCTTGTTGTAATTGTAGGGGATGCTTTATTCTCGGCCCTCTACATTTACTATCTGTTTCGCATGGTCATGACGCAAAAGGAGTTATGATTTATGGGCACACAAATCAACCAGATGGAAACGGAACAAGGGATTCTGCTGAGCAGGCTCACATCCTGCCTGACCTTTCTCGCCATTCTCGTATTGGGCCTTTCAGCCGGGGCCAGTCTGGCCGAGGCCACATTGCTTGTGCCCTTCTGGAAAACCATGAGCGGGATGGAATTCTTCGCCTGGTATCAAGGGAACAAGGAGACCCTGGTGGCTTTCTACAGCCCTCTACAAATCTGGAGCGCTGTTCTGGCAGTGCTGGCGGCCGCATCTCACTGGATTTCCAGGAGGAGCCCGCTCTGGAGCGCGCTGCTTTCTGCGCTCTTTGCCCTGGGTGTCCTGGCCACTTTTTTTCTATTCTTCAAGGATGCCAATGCGGGGCTCGCTGCCGGGCCGATGTCGGACAATGATTTACAGGCCTCCTTGCTTACCTGGGAGATCTGGCAATGGATCCGAATTGGTCTGGCTACCCTGGCCTTCGGCTTTGCTGTGATTTCCGCGCTCTGGAGCGGGGCCCAGATTCGGGCCTGAAGCCTGGTTCGAACTCGAACACATAGAAAAAAGTCCGGACCGGGGAGGATGGGTGGTTCGTAGACTTTCTGCATACCGAGGCCTGCATTGAGCACCAAGCTTTCCATGCGGGCCGGGTCTTTTTGGGAGCCAGGGCAACATGCCCGATTTCCAGGCATATCCTGTCGATCCATAAAGCACTGCTTAAAAAATAAGCATCCTGCCTTTGTGAAATGCCATCAAGGTCAAGTGCAATCCGTCCGGCCCGATCTGAGAGGCCCGTATCTTATCGGGCTTACCTGCCAATGATGCATTCTCACTTCCGGACAGCGACTTTCGGTTTTCCTCAACGTTGGCAAATCCGCGGCCTGAAAGGCTTCCTGTTGCATTTGATTATGGATTTGCCTCCATACCTCTTTGCGGCGCACAATACAGCTACCGGTTCCTGTCCACCGAACAGCGCCGCATCGCCCGGCGATGCAGTTCGCCAGTTTTTTTAGCAATTCGGCGCGGTTGGTACCCTCCTTGCAATGATAACCCCAAACGGGTCTTGCGGCCCGAGTAACTTCGGGCTGTAGCAAGCTGGAAGAATACGCAAAACACAGGAAATACGAGGAGCTGATTATGACCAGTAAGAAGAAATGGCTACTGCTGGCATTCGCTGCGATGACTGTGGCTCCGATTACATTCGGATCCTTGAAAGTCTCCAGTCTATATGCCGAAGAGCCCGCTGCAACTGCACAAGCGCCCGTGTCCGTTACTCTGGACTACGATAAAGAAGCGCTGGCTGAAGCAGTGGAAGGCATCAAGAAAGCCAAAGAAGAAGCGGGAGCGGAATTTGAAGGCGATACCGCCACAGTAACCGCAACCATCACGCAAAAAATCGGGCTGACCACCATTACATTTGATGGAACAGTATCTCAGGAAGTAGCTGCCGATGGGACCGTAGGCCCCGTTACTGCAGACACCGTAAACACTTACGGAGACTTCACTGCGAACAACATCTGGATGATGGTTGCCACCTTCCTGGTGTTTATTATGCACCTGGGATTTGCCATGATTGAAAGTGGTCTTACCCAGGCGAAAAACACTGTAAACATCCTATTTAAGAACACCATGATTATTGCCATTGGTTTGATTACCTATGCAATCATCGGTTTTAACCTGATGTATCCCGGGGACTCCTGGATTTCTGGTACCTGGCTTGGCTTTGCAGGCTTCGGCATCGAGAGTATGGACTCGGCGGACGTCAGCATACTCTATGCAGACACCGGATACACCTACTGGACCGACTTCCTGTTCCAGGGAATGTTTGCTGCCACCGCAGCTACTATCGTATCTGGAGCCGTTGCCGAACGAGTGCGACTGGATTCGTTCATCATCTTTTCCGTGATCTACGTTGCCATCGTGTATCCTATCGTTGGTAGCTGGGAATGGGGCGGAGGCTGGCTGAACGCTGACAGCTACGTT
>JAGRNE010000092.1 GCA_020440915.1 Leptospiraceae bacterium
CCAGGCCTCTGATGGGACCGGTATAATGCAAACCATAGAAATCACTATCGATCTGCAGGAAGGGCTGCATGCCCGACCTGCCTCCATCTTTGTGCGCGAAGCGTCCCGATTCAAATCCGAGGTCTTCCTGACTGCCAATGGAGTCACTGTGAACGGAAAGAGCATTATGGGAATTCTGATGCTTGCCTTGAGTCCTGGAACCCGAGTAACTCTGGAAGTGAGAGGAGAAGACGAGGAGGCGGCCATTGAGAAATTGCCTTCTTTGCTTAACGGAGCCGAGAGTTGAGAAGAACGGAACCCTGGAAAAGAGAAGAATCCAAGATTCTTCTCCGGGATGCTCTGTTTCTAATTCTCATACTCTGGATCTCCGTCTTCATTGCTGAATCCTACTTTGTCCGCGAAGCCACATCCCCGGTGGATCGCATCTTTCTATATCTCGTTGTTTTTATCCCTCTGGGAACGCTGAACTTTCTGGTTCTGTACTACTACAGAAATAAGCGCATTCGCCGCACAGGTAACCTCCGGTCTTCTCTTCGCTACCGATTGATGATAGCCTTCATGGTGGTTTCCATCTTTCCTTCCATCCCCATCTTCCTGGTGAGCTCGGACCGGGTGGAGACCGTTATCGGAGTTTTGTTTTCCCTTGATTTTAAAGGCGGACTTCTGGCTTCCGAAGAATTGCTCAAGCAGCATGAGCGCGAAGATGCACACTCTCTGGCGGAGTACGCTGCCGGTCGGCAGGCGTTCCTGCCAGGAAGGGCCAATTGGCCCGGGAACCTTCGCACCGTCTTCGATCCCGATCGGGAGAATGTTTTCCTTATAGAGAACTCTGTTATTCTGGAAAGATTCGGTAGCGCCTCGGTAAATCCATTGCGGTGGAACTCCGTGGAGCAAATTCAGAAAGAGGGGTTGCCCATTTTCCTGGGCGTATCCTCCGGTCGCAGATACGCAGCGGTAACTCTACCCACCGCGCAGCCGGGTCGCTACTATCTAGTAACCAGGCATCTGTATGCGGGCAGTCCGGCTGCGGAAATACGCTTCCAGGAAATCCTGGATACCGTGGCCTCCGGGGAAGAAGAATGGGAGGAAAAGATACCTTACAATCTGCGCCTGGGACTGGCCATCGCCTATGCACTCATGATTACCATTGCTCTGGGTGTGGCCATAGTATTGGCCCGGCAAATCTCCCATCCCATTGTTTCTCTGGCAGCAGCCACCAGGTCTGTAACCCAGGGGAAACTGGATACTCGTCTGGATGTAAAGGCCGAAGGCGAACTGGGCATCTTGATCGATAGCTTCAATCAAATGACCGAGGAACTACAAACTCTAAGAGGTCGACTTCTACACAGCCAGAGAGTTGCGGCCTGGCAGGAGGTAGCCCGTCGCCTGGCCCATGAGATCAAGAATCCACTGACCCCAATTCAACTGTCTGCGGAGCGAATGCTTCGCCGTCTGGACCGTCCGGACCGGGGCAATCTGGAGGAGATTGTAAGATCCGGAGGAAGCACTATTCTGGAGCAGGTAAATGTATTGAAGCATCTGGTGGAAGAATTCTCCAACTTCGCGCGGATGCCTGCCCCCAGGCTAGAGGCCAATTCTTTGATGGAGATTCTGCAGGAATCCACCCAGGCCTATACCAACCTCGCGGACATTGACTTTGAGCTTAGAATTTCCCCGGATTTGCCGGAGCTGGCTCTGGACCGAAACCTGGTCATTGGTATGGTCAACAACCTGATTCAGAATGCTATTGATGCCATCCGGGGCACTGAGCCAGAACCGGAAGATGAGCCAGAGCGCCCGCTCATCCGTGTATCAGCCGCTCCCCATCTTCAGGCCGGGAAGCGCTATGTGCAACTGACGGTGGAGGATTCCGGGCCGGGCATCGAAGAAGACAGAAGGGAGCAGATTTTCGAGCCCTACTATACTACGAAAGGCGAAAACGGCAATGGTCTGGGACTGGCGCTGGTGGAACGGGCTGTGCTGGATCATAATGCACGCATCTACGTGACTGGCTCCAGCCTTGGCGGCGCCGCTTTTCGCGTATTCTTTCCTGTACCCCTGGAAAATGAGGGCGAACGAGACATCATGGTATTTCCTGTATGAAAATTTATATTGTAGACGATGATCAGAGCATTCGCTCCTCACTGCGCGCCGTACTGGAGGATGAAGACTTCTACGTCGATGACTTCGCCACCGGCCGCGCAATGCTCAAAGCGCTGAAGAATGAAAGGCCAGATCTGGTCTTACTGGATGTCTGGATGGGTAAAGAGGACGGACTGGATATCCTGGACAAGGTCCGTGCCGAGTATCCTGCGGTTCCGGTATTGATGATTAGCGGGCATGGGACTATTGAACAGGCAGTGGCCGCCACCAAGAAAGGCGCTGTGGATTTCCTGGAAAAGCCGCTGAGCCTGGATACAGTTCTGGAGCGAATCAATTCCATTCTACAGATACCGGTAAGCAATGGGGCGCGAAAGCCTGAAATCAAACTTGGCTTTGATGAGATCATAGGCCAGAGCGAGCAGGTCCATAAGGTCAAACAATCTATTGCTCAGGCCGCGCGAACCAACGCACGGGTATTCATCTACGGGGAGAATGGTACCGGCAAAGAGCTGGTAGCCCGGGCCATTTATCGAAACTCCAAACGATCAGATAGCCCTTTTGTAGATGTGAACTGCGCCGCCATTCCCGGCGAATTGATAGAAAGCGAACTCTTTGGCCATGAAAAAGGAGCCTTTACCGGTGCCTCGGACCGCCGCATCGGTAAGTTTGAGCAGGCCAACGGAGGCACTCTTTTTCTGGATGAGATCTGCGACATGTCTCTTGCAACCCAGGCCAGGGTGCTTCGCGTCCTGGAAGAACAGCGCTTCAGCCGCGTAGGCGCCACCGAAGCCATCGAAGTGGATGTGCGAATCATTGCCGCCACGAACATCGATCCTCTACAGGCCATAAAGGACGGGAAGTTCCGCGAAGACCTTTACTTTCGCTTAAATGTTATTCCCATTGTAATGCCAGCTTTGCGGGACCGGCCGGCGGACATACCTCTCCTTCTGGATCACTTTCTGCGGCAATCCATCAAAGAGAATCAGCTAGAACCACGAACCTTTACGGCCGGTTCACTGGAAGCGCTAACGCATTACCCCTGGCCTGGAAATGTGCGAGAGCTAAAGAACGTCGTGGAGCGGATGGCAATCCTTTCGGAAGGTCAGGAGATTACGGAAACCGAGGTGCAACTCCATCTCCGGCAATTCCCGGTAGAAGGGGAGGGTGCCGAAGGGCCCTTGTCTTCCGATCTGAAGACGGCCCGCAAGGAATTCGAAAGGGATTACATCATGCGGGCCCTCAAACAAAACGACAAGAATATATCTCAGACTGCGCGATTTCTGGGACTGGAGCGCACTCATCTTCACAGGAAAATCAAGTCCTTGAAAATTGACCTGGATTCCATTCAATAGGTCTTTACGAGGAATTCGGCAACACAGCATGGAGATTGCGCAACAGAGCAATGAGTCCGAATTCTTCCATATGCTGGCGGACCGCTGGAAGGAAGGCAACGGTTTCGACGAAAAGAGCGCCAGGGGCAAGTAGGCCACAGGAAGCAGGAAGGCGCGCACCATAGCATGAACACAGGCACAGAACGAAAAAAAGGAAAGGCGTCCGACATCATGCGGCAGATCCTGGAGGACCTGCATCAGGTGCTGGAGAATGAAGATTTGCTCTGGAATGTGGGAGAGGAAACCCATCCCGAGAAGTATGATTTTTCCGGGATGTCTACTCTGCTTAGACAGGTCTACGAAAACGAATCTTCAGCGGCCAACCAGGCCGATCAACGCAGCCAGCCAGGCGTCGGCCAGACCAGAGCGGCGCCAGAGAGGAAAGCTAGATCAACGCAGTATGAGCAAAGCCCTTCTGGCTTCTCTAGCATCTCTGGAAGTCCTTCTTATGCTGCAAGCGGTGAGCCCCGAGCAGAGCGACCTGTCACTCCTTCCCGAGCCGGCCAGCCTTTCCTCGAGTTGCCCGCCAATCAGAAATGCACCCTCTGTAACGATCGCATATACGCAACGCGCAGATTTCTGATTCAGGGATCTCGACCCGTGGTGGTGGTGCATTTTGAAGGGCCTTTCGGAAAAAACATCGAGGCCAGGGATCGCAGCGGTAAGCTCTACTTCGCTTCCGAGCAGGAAGACGATTTATTCCGACGGATGGTCGAGCGCCTGGGATTCCGCATGGAAGAACTGCACTTCCAGCAATTGCCGGCCTGTCACTTTGTTGCAGAAACGAGCACTGCGGAGGACTGGAACGAACGCACCGCCAACTGTCTTACACATCTGGAAGATACCATCCAGAGAGAGGCCATCAAGCTGGCGTTGATCACCGGCCCGGCCGCTGTGCTCCTCTTTGGCGAACAGGCCGCCAGGAAGTTTTCAGAATCGGGCGAAGTTATCCAGATGCCGGTGCTTTCCGCTACCGTGGCTGCAGTGGTAGTGCGAAGCCCGGCTGCAATTCTATCTCTGGAATCCAGAACCCGCAAAGCTGCATCCTCCGGCGAAGAGGCTCAAAAGCAGGCCAGAGAACAGGAGATTCAGGCAAAGAAGCAAATCCTGGCCAGCCTGGAAAAGGCCTTTTCCCTTCCGGGCATACGTTAATTCTGCCAGCAGTGTTTGATCGATTTGCCACAGTGGCGTTTCGGATTCCCCTGGACCGATCCCTGAGTTATCGCCTCACCGATGCCACAATGGACGCTTTGCCCGGCAGCCGGGTAGAGGCTACGCTCAACGGAAACCCTGAAATCGGCATTGTAACCGGCCTGAGCGAGGTATCGGAAAGCGAAACTCTGGATCTTGTATCGGTGCTGGATCCCTTTCCTATTGTTACCGGCGGTCAGATTGATCTGGCTCATCGCATGGCTGACTATTACATTTGCGGTCCTGGCGAAGCGCTGTTCAAAATGTTTCCTTCGCCTCCTGCTTCTTTTTACAAAGCTGCCAAAAAGCCGTTGAAACTTCCGCACTCTGAGCCCGCTCCTACGCCCAGCCCGCAGCATGAACTGAACGAAGAACAGCGCAAAATCTACGAAGACATTCGCGCTACGCACCGTGCTGGCAAAATGCATCTTCTTCATGGTATCACTGGCTCCGGAAAAACGGAAATCTACATTCATCTTATGCGGGATGCTCTTCTGGAAAATCGGGGGGCAATCCTTCTTGTTCCGGAAATCGCACTAACGGTGCAGATGATTCAGCGACTGAAACAGGTATTCGGTCCGGCCATCGCATTGCTCCATAGCGGACTTCCTCCCCGGGAACGATTTCTAAACTACCTTTCGGTACTGAATGGAAGTCGACGGCTTGTAGTAGGCACTCGTTCCGCCATTTTTGCGCCCATTCCATCGCTGAAATATCTAATTATAGACGAGGAGCACGATAGCTCATATCGCGAAAACAGCTCGCCGCGTTACGATGCGCGATTGTTGGCCAGGTGGATTGCCGCTCAATACGATACGATGATAGTGGCCGGATCCGCCACTCCCAGGTTAGAAAGCAGACGGGCCTGCGAAACCCATCCAGACTTTTTCCAGTATCATGAAATCAGGGGCCGCGCTTCGGGTAGTCTTCCGGAAGTCCAGATTGTGCAGGCGCCGATGAATCAGAACCCTCTGTCCGGCCAGTTGCTTACAGAGATCGAAAAGAACCTGAAGGCCGGCCAGCAAACGATTCTACTTCTGAACCGCCGCGGCTATCAGCCTTTTATCTACTGCGAAAATTGCGCCAGCACCGTCAAATGCCCTCGATGCTCGGTGACTCTCCATTTCCACCGCCCGGACATTTTGCTATGCCATTATTGCAGCTTCAGTATGCGAAACGACGGCCTCTGCCCGGAATGCGGAGGTCCTACGAAAAATGCAGGCACCGGCGTACAGAGGCTGGAAGAGTTCCTGGCCAATCGCTTTCATGAGGCTCGCCTGGAACGTGTGGACACCGATACTTCCAGAGGGGGGAGGAATCTCCAGGATTCCCTGAGCCGATTCTTCAACAGGGAACTGGATATACTGATGGGCACTCAAATGATTGCCAAGGGATTGGATGCGCCGGACGTAACGCTGGTCGGTGTGCTGCAGGCGGACCAGGGCCTCATGCTCTCCGATTACCGGGCCCAGGAAAGGACGTTTTCGCTTTTGATGCAAGTGGCGGGTCGGGCCGGCCGGGGACAATTCAAGGGAAGGGTGCTCATCGAAGCTCTGAATCCGGATCATCCTATTATCCACATGGCGGCAGCCCAGGATTATCATCGCTTCTATGCTTCAGAATTGCAGCTTAGACAGGCTACTAACTATCCTCCCTTCTGCCGTCTCATCCGATTTCTGATCCGCTCTCCAGAACAGGAGTATGCAGAACAGAAAATCGATGAACTGGCAGAACTTCTGGAGAGACAATTCGCTTCAGAACTGGAAAAGGATATGCAGCTTCTAGGACCGGCACCGGCGCCCATAGAAAGAATCCACGATCAATACAGGATGCACATTCTTCTAAAGACAAGAACCTACGAAAAGATCCGCCCGGCCTTGCGGGAACTCCTGGCCGGATTTCGTCCTGGACTGCGCAAGGGCTACCTGGAATTTGAACCAGATCCACAGGACGTAGTGTGAACCGGGATTTTGTGCACCACGTCCGGCCCGAACGCTGCAGGGCTGATTACAGGGAGAATCGATGAAGCTGGGATACATGGGAACACCGGAGATTTCCGCGGAGCTGCTTAAAGCGCTACTCTCAGCAGGACACGAAGTCCTCTATGTGATCTCGAATCCCGATCGACCAAAAGGACGGTCCGGCACACCTCAGCCATCCGCCGTAAGCCAGGTGGCCATGGATGCAGGACTGAGACTCTATCGCCCGGAAAAACCCGCCGAAGTACTGCCGGAATTGCAGTCCCTGACCGTAGATGCAGTTATTGTATTTGCCTATGGCTCCATCCTGCCAGAAGGCTTTCTATCCCTGGGCCAACTGGGAATCTTCAATCTGCATGGATCCCTTTTACCGGAGCTACGCGGAGCCAGTCCCATACAGAGCGCCATTCTTCAGGGAATGAATCGCACCGGCTGGACCTTTCAGTTTGTATCCCTGAAGATGGACTGCGGCGATATTGTAGCTGAATGCGCACTGCCCATTGGAGAGGAAGAGACAGCCGCAGAGCTCACCCAGCGGATGGTTCCAGAAGGTGTTCGACTGGTACTGGACACTCTTCCCGAACTGCAGGCACTGGCCGGTAAGGCAAAGAAACAAGACGAAAACAGGGCTACCTATTGTCGCAAGATACGGCCGGAAGACAGCTTTCTGGACTGGTCCAAAACCGCCACCGAGCTGCACAATCAGATCCGCGGAATGAATCCCCGCCCGGTGGCCCGAACAATGCTCAATGATACCCTTGTGAAAATCTATCGAAGCCGGGTACTGGAGGCCATGTCCTTGCAAGCCGAGCTGGCTTCCATCCAGGCCGAAAAGCAATTGATGGCACGGGCCCCTGGCGAACTCCTGTCTATTAGACTGGATGGCAAACCGGCCCTTTGTGTGGTCACCGGCCAGGCAGGACTGTTACAGATTCTTTCGCTGCAACCTCAAAGCAAAAAGCAAATGGATGCGGCTTCCTTTCTGAACGGCCACAGGATTCGAGCCGGAGAACAATTCGCCATGCCAGCGGAGATCTAAAGTGCAATACTTCAAGACCCTTTTACAAACCCTGTTTCCTGTGATCGTGGCCGCTGCCGCCTTCGTTCTGATTGCAGTGACTATCCTTATTGTTCGTTCCGAAGATGCAGGCAGCTTTGCGCTTCAGGATTACAGAGGACAATACTACATCAATATCCACAACGATCTGCACCGAAGGCGATTGAGAGTCCAGATCGAGAAAAGGAACTTTCCGGATCGGCCGGAAGGGATAATTCTCGATCAAGATATTCTCCCCGGAACCATCGTTCAGCCAAGACAGAAGTTGCACCTTGTAGTCAATCAGCATCAGCCTTTGCTAACGGTGCCTGATCTGGTGGGCACCGGCCAGGCCGGTATTAGCGCGGCTCTGGAACGTATCGTAATTGGCGATCAGGTCTATGCTCTGAAGAAAGGAAGCATTGCTCTGGTATTTGATGAAGGCGTTCCGGAAGGAACGATCCTGGCCCAATCCCCGGCGGCCGGAGAAAAAGTGGATCCGGACTTCCCCGTAGATTTCCTGGTGGCTACCTCCAGTCCCTTTCGAGGAAAACGGGTGAGCCCCGCAGAACTCAAAGAAATGCCGGTGGATCTTGCCTATGAATTCCTGCTTCGCACAGGCTCCACTTTTTCAATCAAAGAAGTGAAGCGACCGGAAACGCCTTCTATGCAGGGTCGTGTGGCTGAAGCCCGTCAGACCGGGGCTGACCAGTTCGAGCTGGATGTTTATTTTCAGAAGCCGTCGGCGGCCTTTGCATCCGGCTATGAGCAGGAGCAGGTAAGTATTCCGGCCGAATACCGCGACAAAGAGATGTGCTCCCTGTACCATTATCCGCAAAACGACCCTCAGAGCCGAAAAGCAATCTTCCGACAGAAGCTGTCGTCGGAGACTGCCACAGTGGTTTTCTTTCGAAGGAATACCGAGATTCTGGAACTGCGTTGCGCAAACAAGGTAGTGAGCCGCAAAACTCTGAGTCCGGACTTCTCGGGGTAAGTGCGGGATCGCCCCTGCACAAGACAGGAAAGTCATTTCATGGATTTATCACCGAGCATTCTGGCCGCAGACCTTACTGACCTGAAATCCAGCTTGCAGGAGCTGGAAGGGAAGGTAGAATACCTGCACATGGACATCATGGACGGGCACTTTGTGCCTACTCTGTCCTTTGGCGAGCTTTACACCAGGCTACTGAAGCAGCATACAGGGATTCCGCTGGACGTCCATCTAATGGTATCTCAGCCCGAAAAAGAGGTGCCTAAATACTTCGAGCTAGAGCCCGCAAACATTACCTTTCATGTGGAAGCCACTGATTTCTCGGTTCGTCTGGCACGGGAGATTCGCAAACAGGGCATCCAGGCCGGCGTATCTTTGAATCCGGCCACATCGCTGTCTTCCCTGGACTATCTACTGGATGAAATCGACCTGGTGCTGATCATGAGCGTAGAGCCTGGATTCTATGGGCAAAGCTTCATCCAATCCAGCCTCGAAAAGATCGAACGGCTGCGCGAACTGATCGGCGATCGAGATATAACCATCGAAGTGGATGGCGGTATTGACGCTTCCAATATTGGACGGATCATGGAAGCCGGGGCCCGGCGGATTGTGGCTGGCTCGGCCTGCTTCAAAGGTGGCGATATTGCAGGTAATGTCTCGCGATTGCGAGAGGCTGCTGCAGTTTCCCTTGACAGCAAACATGCGTCATAATTTCTCGGTTTGTGGTTAAGATACGTCTACAGAGATACGGCACCAAAAAGAAGCCTTTTTACAGAATTGTGGCAGCAGACTCCCGGTATCCCAGGGATGGCCGCTTCATCGAGCAAATTGGATACTACAATCCTGTTTCCTTCGATGCCGGCTGCGTCCTGAAAGAGGAACGGGTGAAGCACTGGCTGCAATCCGGCGCCCAACCCACCGATTCGGTTCGATCCCTGCTCAAGAAGCAAGGGCTTCTGGACTGATTCAGGTCCTGAAGAGTTTTCCGAGGAGATTCCATGTCCCAGGCAACCGTTTTCGTTGAATATGTGCTGGAAAACATTGTTTCCGAGCCAGCCGAACTCAAAATCAATGAGATAGAAGGGCCGGAAGAGTCCATCATCGAAATCCGTGTGGCCGAGCAGGATGTGGGAAAGGTAATCGGAAAATCTGGAAGCGTTGCCCGAGCGCTTCGAAATGTAGTAAACGCTGTTGGGCTCAAAGATGATACCAATTACAGCGTAGAAATCATCGACTGAGTGGGCTATCTTTCCGTAGCCCGCATCAAAAAATGTATTCATACTGGCCGGTCGCTGTACCAGGTCACATGCCCGGGGGACGGTTTGAGTTCCCTTCCGACCCGCTTTCACGGTTTTCTTTTGCCGGAAAGCCAGGGCCCGGACAGACCTCCGTACGACGGGCATTTTGAGCGAGTTCCTGACGAAGCGCTGAACGTAGAAATTCAAAAAATCGGCTCCGTGGAGAAGGGAACTGGCCGAGTGGCGATCTTCCCGGTCAGCTCATCCATGGCCTCCGTCACCGGCCCTGCGGAAGAAAGCGGGATCGCCAGAAAAGCGAACCAGGCAGCAGCCATTGAGGCGGACTTTTCCAGGCGCTGGTTATTTGTATCCCAACAGGAGATCCGCCAGTCAGACTCGGATGAAATCTTCTTATTTGATTTGATGGGTTATGTCTGCCTTGATGAGGCCAGCGGAGAAACGGAAGGAACTCTGCGGGGCTATTCTGAAACCGGCGCCCATGGCATTCTGGAAGTGGAATGGAAAGGAAAAATGATCCTGGTGCCCCTCATCGATGAGCATGTTGTGCTGGATGCGGAAAGCCGAACCCTGCGGTTCAAGGACATAGGAGCGCTGGATCCGCAATAGGCCCATGGTTTTTCAGATACTGACACTTTTTCCGGAGCGTTACAGATACTTCCTTGAAAGTGGCTTGCCATCCAGGGGACTTAAAAAAGCCTTGCTGGAACTGCGGTTTCGTCAGCTGCGCCACTTCGCAGATCCCGGTCGTGGCGGGCGCGTGGATGACCTCCCTTACGGGGGCGGACCGGGAATGGTGCTCCAGGTGGGCCCCATTCACAGGGCGCTGGAAAGCTTTCCCTGTCGCTATCCGGTAGTATTGTTTACGCCGCGAGGTAAACGACTGAATCAACAGTTGGTTCGGTCCTTTGCCGGTTATCCTGGCTTAACCCTGGTTTCGGGCTATTTCGAGGGTGTGGACGACAGGGTTCCCCAGAATCTCATTGATCATGAGATTTCGGTAGGAGACTTCATACTTGGCTCCGGGGATGCTGCGGCTGTCTGCTTCCTGGAAAGTGTAACGCGACTGATTCCCGGCTTCATGGGATCCGCGCAAAGCCAGGAAGAAGAGAGCCATGAGAAAGAGGGCAGCCTGGAATACCCGCAGTATACCAGGCCACCGCAGTATAATGGCTGGGAAGTGCCGCCCATTCTGCTTTCCGGGGATCACGGAAAGATTGCAGAATGGAGAAAAGAAAGAAGCGAAGAAATCAGTCGCTTGAGAAGGGAACAGGCTTAGCAGAAGCCGGGAGCCAATGCAGGCTCCAGTAAATGGAATGATGGTTTATCGTAACCAGGAGTACTGAGATGAGCACGGAAGAAACAAATAACGAGAATCAAACCGCCGAAACTGCGGAAGCAACCGAGGCCGCCGAATCTGCCGAGAAGACAGCCCCTGTTGAGATGGTGCAAATCTCATTAAATGGCGGAAAGAAAACCCTGGCCAGAGCCGATCATCTGCAATTCAAGGAATGGCCATCCTTCAACATCGGGGATACCGTGAAGGTCCATTACCGGATTACAGAAGGGGACAAAGAGCGTATCCAGGTCTACGAAGGCGCTGTAATTAGCATTCGCGGAGAAGGACTGTCCCGCACTTTCATCGTCCGCCGGGTTTCCCATGATGTGGGCGTAGAAAGAATCTTTCCCTATCACTCACCAAGCATTGCAAAAATCGAAGTAAGCCGCAGAGGTAAGGTGCGTCGCGCCAAGCTGTTCTATCTGCGTCAGCGATCCGGTAAATCCGCCCGCATTAAAGAAGCATTTGATGCCCGGGCTATGGAAGCTGCCAAGGCCAAGAAAAGCGGCGGCAAAAAGAAAAAGGATACCAGGAAGGCTTCCAAAAAGAGAGAAGAAGCTGCAGCCACTGCTACCACAGAAGCAGAATAACAGCTTGCGAAGGGATATCCCGGGCAACGCTACGCTTTGCCAATAGAAGAAATGCCGGCATGGTAACACTGCCGGCATTTTCATTTTACGGACCAAGGACCAAGGGAAGCCCTGGCGCGCAACCGGTTCGGGCCCGGGATCGAGTGGCCATGCTCCGCGAGCTGGATGCATCGGATGGATCGTGAAACCAGTAGTATTCGAAAACATTGAGCGGTCCGCCGGCGGCCTTGTTCTGGGCCTGGATGAAGCGGGTCGAGGTTGCTTGGCTGGCCCCGTGGCGGTTGGCTACTGCCTTTTTCCGGTAGAATTCTTTCAAAATTCCTCCCTGCCCGGGGACCTGGCCTGGGTTCGGGATTCCAAACTACTGAGCCCGCTCAGGAGAGAATCTCTGGTGGATCCAATCAGAAATCATAGCCTGTGTAGCGGCGTCGTAATGGCATCTTCCCGTCATATCGATGAAAAGGGAAT
>JAGRNE010000093.1 GCA_020440915.1 Leptospiraceae bacterium
GTCAGGTAGGGCCCTGCCGAAAAAGAGGCAGAGGAAGAAGGAACAACAGAATGGCCAGAGAGTTTGACATACCGCTTTTTTACCGCTCGGAGATCATATCTACTATAAAGAAAGCGAGGAAGGAATCGGACCGATACCGCAAGGATTTGAGTCCTTCCAGCGTAAATCTGGGCAACATAGAAATTCGCATTGCACGACACTTTGGCTTCTGCTTCGGAGTCGAAAATGCAATCGAGATTGCTTACAGGGCCCTGGACGAAAATCCGGACAAGCGTATCTTTCTGCTCAGCGAAATGATTCACAATCCGCACGTAAACGAGGACCTCATTTCCAGGGGCATCCGTTTCTTGATGCGAACCGATGGCACTTCACTGATTCCCTTCTCGGAGCTGAAGCCCGAGGACATAGTGATTGTTCCCGCTTTTGGAACCACAGTGGAGATGTTCAAGGATCTGGAATCCAGGGGTATAGAAACCAGAACTTATAACACCACCTGTCCCTTCGTCGAAAAAGTCTGGAATCGCTCCGAGCAACTGGGACAGAAAGGCTACACCATCGTAATCCATGGTAGAGCAAAACATGAAGAAACCAGGGCCACCTTTTCCCATGCAAGGTCTTCAGCTCCCAGCATTGTTATTCAGGATATGGCCGAAGCAAGAGAACTGGCTGATTTCATTTCGGAGAAGAGATCGCCCGAAGAATTCTTTGATCATTTCCAGGGCCGATACTCTCCGGGATTTGAGCCCGCCCGCGATCTGCAACGCATAGGGGTTGTGAATCAGACCACGATGCTTGCGACGGAAACCCATGAAATAAGCGAATTCCTGAAATCGGTGATGGCCGACCACTTTGGCGCCTCCGAACCGGGGGAGCGCTTTGCCGACACCAGGGATACTCTCTGTTATGCCACTTCGGAGAATCAGCAAGCGCTGTACGCATTGCTGGAATCGGATGGAGATGTGGCCATCATTGTCGGCGGTTACAACTCTTCGAATACTTCGCACCTCGTAGAACTATGCGAAAGACAGCTGCCGACTTTCTACGTTAAGGATGAAGGAGAGATCCGCAGCCTCCAGGAAATCCAGCACCTGGACAGCCACAGCGGAAAGGTGAAGTTAAGTCATGATTGGTTTCCGGCCCGGAGAAGAGACGGAAAAGAAGGCCCTATAAGAGTCCTGATCTCTGCAGGAGCAAGTTGTCCGGATGCTCTTGTTGATCGAGTGGTATCGCATCTGGCAGGATTGCTGGGAAAAAAGGACCATCTTCAGGATGCGCTGGAGCCATTTCGCAAGCTGCTTTCTGAGTCTGCCTGATCCGGTAGCCCATGGAAGGCGCAGGAAATGGGTAACTTCTTGCCATAGAAAAGGCATTTCGGGCTAAGTCTAAGCCATATGTCGGAAGACAAAAACAGACCAGAAGAAGACTCCAGGGAAAGCCCCGTGGATTCCAGCCAGGACGGCGTTGAGGATACCTCGGCTCCGGATTCGTCGCTAATAGATGGCGATTCCAGCGCCGGCGATGCGCCCGCGCAGGACACCGAACAGACTCAGACTGCAGATTCGGAAGAGCCATCTGAGGAGAATGAAAGCCAGGACTCGGGCCCAGCCATGGATGCAGAAATCATTGGCGACTTTGCGCCTCATCCTCTGCTTCCGGCCACCGAAACCCTTCCCGATTATCTGCCAATTCTTCCCATAGCAGAAAGGCCCTTTTTTCCAGGGATCACCCTTCCGATTCAGATTTCCAATAATGATTTTCTTCCCATCATAGAGTATGCGCTCAAGCAATCCAATCGCTTCTTTGGCGCAGTTCTCGTAAGCGATCTGAACGAAGATGCTCCGGTAAAGAGCGAGTATTACGATGTGGGAACGGCCATAAAGATACTCCGCGCCGATCAAGCAGAAGACAGCCTGCAACTTCTGGTGCAAACAGTTCGTCGATTTTCGCGCAAGAAGGTAATTCAAGGACCGGATCAGGGCACGCCGGTCTGGCAGGTAGAATACCATGAAGACCCGGCCAGGACCAACCAGGAGCTGAAAGCATATACCCTGGCTCTGATCACATCCGTACGGGACTTGCTTCGTTTGAATCCGTTGTTTCAGGAGCAACTGAAGATGCTCCTTTCCAGTCTTTCTTACGATAAACCAGGGCTCATTATGGATTTGATTTCTTCCATGATGACTTCGGATGGCGATAAACTACAGGAGATACTCGAAACACTCTCATTAATTCCCCGGGCGCGCAAGCTACTGCGCTTGCTTCAGGAAGAGATTCAGCTATTCGAGCTACAGCAAAAGATCAAGCAAAGCATCGAAGAGAAGATTTCGCAGCAACAGAAAGAATTCTTTTTGAGGGAGCAGCTTAAGGCCATCAAGAAAGAGCTGGGTCTGGAAAAAGACGATAAAGAAGCGGAGATCGAAAAATTCGAGCAGCGACTGGAAAAGCTTACTCTGTCCGAAGAAGCCAGAAAGGTTATTGAAGATAATCTGGAAAAACTGAGATTGATTGAGCCGGCTTCGCCGGAGTACAACGTTACGCATACTTATCTGGACTGGCTTACCCTGCTGCCCTGGGGATTCTACACCGAGGATTCTTTCGACATCGAAAAGGCCCGGGCTGCTCTGGATCGGGATCACTATGGCCTGGACGACGTCAAGGAAAGGATCCTGGAGTATATTTCCACAGGCAAGATCTCCGGATCCATACTGTGCTTCGTAGGTCCTCCTGGAGTAGGCAAGACTTCCATTGGCCGGTCGGTAGCCGAAGCGCTGAACCGCAAATTCTTTCGCTTCTCTCTGGGCGGAATGCGCGATGAAGCAGAGATCAAAGGGCATAGAAGAACCTACATCGGAGCTATGCCCGGTAAGTTCATACAAAGCCTGAAAACCACTGAGAGCGCGAACCCGGTCATCATGCTCGATGAAATCGACAAAATCGGTAGCAGCTTTCAGGGCGATCCAGCCAGCGCTCTTCTGGAAGTTCTGGATCCGGAACAGAATCATGCTTTCCTGGATCATTATCTGGACGTACGCTTTGATCTTTCCAGGGTGCTTTTTATCTGCACCGCCAATACTCTGGATACCGTTCCTGCGCCGCTACTTGACCGCATGGAAGTGATCAAGCTACCGGGCTACATCCTTGAAGAGAAGGCGGAAATTGCCAAACGGTATCTCATACCCAATGCATTAAAGGATCACGGTCTGGAACCGCAGGACCTGGATATGCCCGTAGAAGTGCTGGATTTCCTGATCGATCAGTACTCCCGGGAAGCCGGTGTGCGAAATCTTGAAAATCGTATCAAAAAGATAATGCGAAAGATCACCATGGCCCATGCAACGGGGAACACGGACGTGACGCATATAAAAAAGGAAAACCTTACGGACTTCCTTGGACCGCCACTGCACACAGAGGAACCTTTATACAAAAATCCTCCGGCCGGAGTGGTGACCGGACTGGCCTGGACCAGCATGGGCGGGGCCACCCTTTCCATTGAATGCAGCGCCATGCTGCTGGGGAGAAATGGAGGCGGATATAAACTCACTGGCCAGCTCGGCGATGTTATGAAGGAATCGGCAGAGATTGCCTATTCCTATGTTCAGTCCCAGATCCAGAGGTTTGGCATTGATGCGAATTTCTTCGAAAGCAATAAGCTGCACCTGCATGTGCCGGCGGGGGCTACTCCAAAAGACGGGCCTTCGGCCGGCATCACAATGGCGCTGGCCATCTACAGCCTGGCAAAAAAACAACCTGTGCCGGCCCTGTTTGCCATGACCGGAGAACTCACTCTTACCGGGCGGGTTTTGCCGGTGGGAGGAATTAAAGAAAAGATTATTGCAGCCAAACGCATGGGAATCCGAAGGATCATATTACCACGAGAAAACCTCCGGGATTTTAAAGAGCTTCCGGATTATCTTCGTGCCGGTTTGAAGTGCTTCTTTGTGCGCGCATTCGACGATGTTATCAAGTCAATCTATGATCCAAAACCAGAAGAAGAATAGTCGAACCGAAATAGCTACAGGTTCCTTACAGCGAATAGCCAGATGCAAGCCAGACCGTTGCGCCAGCCCTCGCCGCTGCGCTCGGGCATTTGCCCTGCTTTCGTTCCGACTGCTTCTGCCCGCAGCTATTCTGGCCGGTTTTTCTGGATGCAAAACGGTGGAGGAGTATCTTTCCACAATCAACGTAGCGGCCGGTCTCGACAGTTCCTCGGTGACCTTCTACACCCGGAAATCAGAAACCGAACAGCTGTATTCGAACGACCCTTCGGATGAGCGATTCAGGCGAAACCATTCCGATTTTGTCACTGTGGAACGGCCCTTTTATTCCATTAGCTCCGCTCCGCGATCACTGCCTTTCCTGGGAGATGAAGGCTGGTTTCGCTATATGCGGACCTCCATTACTCTGAACAGTCCTCGCACCTATCGCGGTACGCTTATCAACTATCCAGACGACGGCCGAACCTCCGCCGATGCCGGAAATGTTCTGTTCTACGAATTGTTCCCGCTGCCAGACCGGTTGGGCCGTAGGATGGATTTCATCTACGAAGAGTATCGGGCCTACTTTACGCTCTATTTTCCTTATTTTAGCGGCGAAAACTGGTACCTTGCCTTTGGGCAGAGCTACGGTCAGTCCAGATACAACTTTGATCTTCTAGAGCGCGAATACCGATTAGCTTCAGTAGTAGGACAGTGGACCCCGGTGTACATGGTCTCAATGACGTATGGGTACAGGGTGGGCCGATTCTTCGAGCGAGGTTTCTGGTCCAATACATATCTCTTCCTGGAGGTATCCAGCGATGCAAAAACCATACAGCCTGTGGCGGTCAGTATACCCCGAAGCAGCGGACTACCGTCTGATCGCCTCTATGCGAACATGACTTATGCTCGCATTGGGATACGAAAAACCATTTCCTTCTCGGACGCTGCCTCGGCTTCGGAACCGCAAGATCGTAGGTCTCGCTTTACTGAGGAGGAGGAGAAAACTCTTCCAGAACCCAATCCGGACCTTTCTAAGACCCGGCAGAAAAAGCCAGAGCACGAAGACAGAAAGAAAGATGAATCCTTACCGGAGGAGAAGCCTCCCTCCAGGGATCGTCCACAAAGAGATCCTCCAGACGATTCTTATTTTCCGTACTGATACTCTCCATTGCCCTTCCGCCCTAAACATCGGAAAAGGCCAGAAGCAAGCCCAGGTAACGCAGAATGCGAAGAGGCCAGACGACGGAATGGAAGAACCAGGGATTGGTTCGCAACCCGCCGGCAGCCAGTGTTATTGGATCTCCAACGATGGGAAGCCAGGATAGCAACAGCGCAAACCATTCCCGTCTGTGCACCATGCGATAGATACGCCTGCCCCTGCTCTTCGCAAGCATTCGCGTCAGGAAGGGTTTACCGATGAGATAGCCGCCGGCGTAGTTAAAGCTGCAAGCAAGGCAATTCCCGGCCGAAGCCACCAAGAGACATTTCCAGGGATTAAGCCCGGCAAGCAATGCTCCACTAAAAGCGACCTCGGAGCTAAACGGTAGGATCGTAGCTGCAAGGAAAGCGGCCAGAAAAAGGCTACCGTAGCTCCCGGCCTCCAGCATCCTGCAACTCTAATGGGCTCCGCCAGAGATGAGCTCGGTTCTGGCCTTGATAATCTGCTCCCCTCGCTTGAAGCGTATCTCATAGCTTTGATTGAGACGAGCGTTGTACAGAAACTCCGTCAAATCCTGGATATTCTCAATATTCTGACCGCCCAGAAAAATGATTCGATCGCCTTTCTGTATACCGGTCCTGGAAACAGGAGTATCCTGCTTTACGCCCGCTACAAGGAGGCCCCCTTCCGTTTCGCCGTATCCACCGGGAATAATTCCCAGTCGCACATCAAACTCCAGGTCCGATCGATTCACTTCCGGCGCCTCCTGGAATACAGGTGGATTGCTGGCACGGACAAGGTTTAAGATCAAGGCCCGGGCCATTACCGAAATATGGTACAAACCTTCGAAGTTCAGCCTTTCGAAATCGTCCGTGCTGCGATGATAATGGGAATGCTCGCCCGTAAAGAAGAAGGCAACAGGGATCCCTTTCCTATAGAAGGGACTATGATCGCTGGGACCATTTCCGCCAGGAAAAAAACGAAGTTGTTCATCCTTCGCAAATCCGCTGGCCCGGTAGGCTGCCTCAATCATTTGCTTCCAGCTGGAATCGGCGGTCTGAGCGCCCTGCAATTGCAGACCTTTTCCGGATCGTAGCATGCCCACCATATCCAGATTTAGCATTGCAACGGTGTTTTCTGCGTCAAAGTCCGGAGATTTCACAAAGTGTTCCGATCCAAAGAGACCCCGTTCCTCTGCATCAAAATGAATGAACACTACATCATACGGTTCGGGCAATATCGAGGGATTCTCCGCATACATCTGGCGCAGAGAAAAGGCCAGCTCCAGTACGGCCGCCGTCCCCGATGCATTATCATCGGCTCCGTTATGAATTTCGCCGGCCCCTTCCAGGCTGCCGAATTTTCCTGTTCCCAGATGATCGTAGTGCGCTCCCACCACTATCCATTTGCGTTCCCTGGCCTTTCCGTCTTCAAACGATCCTTTAATGCTTGCTGCTACGTTCCTACCGGTGAGCCGAGATTCGCGATAGTCCAGCTGCACGGTAATGCGACCCATTTCCCGTCCTAGATGTTCAGAATAGGGCTTCTCGCCATCCAGTAGCTTCGCATCCTCTTTCTTGAGCCAGTGGTATCGATTGTAGAAAGCCTGGGCATCTGCAAAGACAGAAGGAGGACCGACATCATCCGAGCCTCCAAAGAATTCTGCATACACCGGAGGAGTACCCGGTCTATCCAGGAAGACTATGCCGGCCGCTCCCCTCCGCTTCAGGGCTTCGTACTTGGCGCGAAAAGAGATGGCATCATTGTAGGGCCCGTGACGGCCGCCCGGTCCGTAACGCAAGCATAGCACAATCTTTCCAAGCGCATTGAACCTTGAGAGTTCATCATATCCCTTTTCCGGTGCGCTAACGCAGAATCCGCCAAACACGATTGTGGCTGTTGCCGAGGAAGGTGAGGAAAAGGCCACAGGCACTACTTCCAGCGCCGCCTTTGAGTCCGGGGAAGTCGATTCGCTTCCATCCGTTTCCTCGGAAGATGGATGAACTTCGTTCTCTATGGCTGTAGCTGCATCGTCGGATGATACCCGGGGCTGCCCATCGCTGACGGTGGAGTGATCCTCAAATCGAATCCTGGAATTCCTCCCGGCTTCGATGCCCGCCGGGAAGGAAAACTCCTGAACATAATCACCGTTGAAGTAGCCGGGCAAATCGGAACCGTTGTACTGCTTGAGCAGAAAATCCGTAGCTTTCTTCCCTGTAGGCTTGCCTGACTCGCGTCCCCCCATATCGAAATTGGAGAGAGCTCGAACGTAGTATTTCAGATCCCTGCGGGACAGATTCTCGGAAGGCAGTGAATACAGGCTTTCCAGGCTCCAGCTTTCGTCCTGCGGCGTGCTTAGCCGCGAAACCACCAGCAACCCGGCCAGTATGGCTATCAAAGCCAGAAATACAGGGGCGGGACCGCGCATAAGTTTATGCGAGAATTTCAGGTAAGGTCTTAGCTTTCGTTCGGGCATTCCAGGATCTTTCATGGTGGGGCGCCTCCGGCCGCTCTGGGATCTTGTAGAAAAAAGGAATAGAAGAGAGTTAGCAACAGCAAAACCGCAAATATGGCATAGGCGACTTCAATGCCCAGAATCCAGTATAGATAGGCGCCGGCCAGGGGACCTATGGCCCTTGCCAACGCGCCGGCAGATCGAAACACTCCCAGAGAAAACCCCTGGCGATCCACCGGCGACAATAAGCTGGCCAGGGAAGAAAGAGCGGGCTGAAGAAGGGCCGAACCCAGACTGATAGGTAGAAGGAAGAGAAGAGAGAGCCATACTACGGGCGCGCTGTGGGAAAGACCGATGAGAGCAGGAGGAAGGAGCATGAGTCCTGCCAGCGCCAATTTCTTTTCGGTCACCCGCTTCGAGAGGACACGTACAAGCCCGCCCTGCCCCAGCGCGATGATCAGACCAAGATACAGAAAGACCATACCAATCTGAAAAGGCGTGAAGCCAAAGTCCAGCTTGTAGAAAAAGGTCACAGAGAATTCGAAGCCCGAAAACAGCAGAATGTAGAAGAAGTTTACTATGAGCACCCTTCGCAATCCTGAAATGTGGAGGCCGGCCCAGATGGAACCGAAGGGATTGCCGGATCTTTCTTCGCGACGCACATCGTCAGCCAGGGTTTCCTGGAGCATGGTAAGATTAAGCAGAGCGCTCAGACCAGAGAGAACAAAAGAACCGATGGCGCAAGCTGTAAAGGGATGGAGCAAGGCCGAGTCCGGGACCCAGGAATCCATGCGAATGCTTGCCAGGCTACCTCCAACCACCGGACCGATAATAAAGCCCACTCCAAAGGCTGCACCCACCAAACCCATGGCTCCTGTGCGGCCCTCCCTGGTGCTCTGGTCAGCCATGGCTGCGCTGGCCACACCAATATTGCCGGACATCACTCCTCCAAGAACCCGCGAAATCAAAAAGAGAGTGAAGCTTTGCGAAACGGCCCAGAGAAGATACGAAAGCGCAAGACCTGCACTGGTTATCAGAAGTACAGGCCTCCTTCCGATGGAATCGGACAGTTTTCCCCAGAGCGGCGAGCAAAGAAATTGCAGAAAGGAATAGATGGAGGCCAGCACTCCGCCAAGCAGAATGATCAATTCTGGTTCCGACTGTCGCTCTGGCGGCAGAAGATCGCGAAAGAAGCCGGTCAATGGTATCAACCATTTGTCCAGGGAGTGCACCGAGGCTCCGTTCAGATAATACTCCAATAAATCCGGCACCAGCGGAAAGATTAACGAGAATCCAATCAAATCCAGGAGGAGAATGAGGAGAAGAAGCGAAATATTGCGACGGGAAGACGCCATCAATCCTTATCCAGAACTACAATGCAGGTGTCAAAAAAATGTTGCGCCTCTGTAGGGAAAGCGGCATACGATGGTACGTGGTGGACAAAGCTATAATCCCCGCCCAGGAATTGCGTTCCCGGGATCAACTCATTTCGGTAGGTCGAGATTACATTCCCGGAAAAGAAGCCCTGCTGCGAAATACCGTTTTTTCGGTATTTGCGCCGGATTCCAAAACCCAGGACTTTTCTTCTCGGGAGTTACTGGCGGAGGCCGTCTTCTGGTCCATCGGAGAACTCATTAATAACGCCAATAAGGCCAATAACCGGTGGGCTATCCTGCACAATGCGCTGTATCAAAAGGCGGCCCAGGACAGACCGGAAGGGGAACTGGAACAGCTCAAAGAGGATATAGATTATGCTATCCAGCACAATCAAACCGAAATGCTCAAGCAGTACGGCTTGAGCAATGTGGACCTTACCGCTTCCATCCTGAAACTCATCGAAAAACATCGCACGAATTCTTTCGCGCTTTCAGAAAGCTTCAAAAAGAAGATCGATGTAACCCTCAGAATCAAACCTAGAAATGAGGGAGACCTTTTCATTATCCATGTCATCAATAACTCGCCCATCACCGTTATCGACCGGGAAAGGGTGGAGTACAACCTGAATAAGATTAAAGAAGATTTGATCGAAGCAGGAAAAAGCCCTTTCGAAGCCGCTGTGCAACTCTACGACAAGGCGGAAGACCACAGAGGCGGAGGATTCGGGGCCGGACTTCGTAGCATTGTTCTTTTTCTCAAAGAAGGATACAACCCTTTCGATGTTGACATAGTTTATTCCCGTTTGATTCAGTACCGTTCAGCGGCGAATTCCACGATTTTTTCTGTGGAATTGCCCATACCGGTACACAAATGAATGAAAGCGTCATCATAGGCATAGCGGCAGTAATCCTCCTGGGCACCTTGGCCCAGTGGATTGCCTGGCGCCTCAAAATGCCTTCTATTCTGATCCTGCTTCTGACGGGTTTTGCGGCCGGTCCCCTGGCCGGCTACCTGGATCCGGACAAATTGCTGGGTGACGTTCTCTTTCCCTTTGTGTCCATGAGTACCGCGCTCATCCTCTACGAAGGCGGATTAAGCCTGAAAAAATCCGAATTGTCCCACGTTGGCAAACCGGTACGAAATCTTCTGACCATCGGCGTCTTCATAACCTGGGTGCTGGCTTCGTTGCTGGCCTACTGGCTGCTGGGCTGGGGCTGGCGATTGAGCGCCCTTTTTGGAGCCATCCTCACAGTTACCGGACCGACCGTAATCATTCCTCTTCTGCGATTCATTCGCCCCACTCCTCAACTAAGCAGCATTCTAAAGTGGGAAGGCATTGTAGTGGATCCCATCGGCGCTCTTCTTGCCGTACTTGTTTTTGAGGCCCTGCTTGCCAGCGACAAAGGCGATCCTATCCAGGTGGCTCTGGTAGGTATTCTAAAAACCATCGTTATCGGCGGCGGTCTGGGCTATATCGCGGCGCGTATTCTTGTACTCTTCTTTCGCCGGTACTGGATTCCTGACTTCTTACATAATCCCTCTTCGCTCATGATGGTGTTCACAGTGTACGCCATCTCCAACCATGTTCAGCCAGAATCAGGGCTGCTTGCCGTCACAGTTATGGGGGCGGCGCTGGCGAATCAGAAGAGCGTTCCGATTAGGCACATCATCGAATTCAAAGAGATCTTGCGAGTCGTATTGATCTCCAGTCTGTTCATTCTTCTGGCCGCGCGCGTTACCATGGAGGATCTGAAATTAATCGATCTCTCTGCAGTACTGTTTCTGGCAGGCTTGATATTCATAGTACGCCCCGCCACAGTCTTTCTTTCTACTCTGGGCACATCCCTGAACTGGAAGGATCGGCTCTTTCTTTCCTGGATGGCACCCCGTGGAATTGTGGCCGCCGCAGTTACATCCATCTTCGCTATTCAGTTAGAGCAATCTGTTCCGGAAGCCAGCGAAATGGTGCCGGTGATGTTTGCAGTAATCGTGGGAACGGTAGCTCTCTACGGCATTAGCGCCGGTTTCGCAGGCCGGCTCCTGGGTGTGGCCGGAGATCAGGATCCTCAGGGAGTGATCATCGTAGGTGGCCATTACTGGGCGCGAGTCCTGGGCAAGCTGCTTCAGGACAACAAAATTCGCGTACAGATGATCGATACCAACCCTTACCATGTTACGGCCTGCAGAATGCTGGATCTTCCAGCTATCCAGGGAAACATTCTGGACGAAGGCGTACAGGAAGGATTGGATTTGTCCACCACCGGACGCATGATGGCGCTGACTTCCAACGATGAAGTGAACTCCCTGGCGGCGCTCCGATTCACGGAGCTGTTTGGAAGAGGCGAAGTGTATCAGATTTCCCCTTACAGCGATCAGGGAGTCACAAAAGATAAAAATCAGGTGCCCCGGGAACTTCGAGGTCGCTGCCTCTTCGATCATTCCCTTACCTATTCGGCCTTTTCGCGAAGGTTTGCGGAAGGGGCAGACATCAAGAAGCTGACTGTGGGAAAGGACATTAAATCTACAGAAATTCGAAAGACTCCAGGGCTAACGCCGCTTTTCCTGATAGATCCAAACAGCAAGAAGCTGAACATCTACACAGCGGAAATTCAAGCGCAGGCTGACGATGGCGACCTTCTAATTGCCTTACAGGATTAGGTTCGCCATCTAGCCATCTATTGCTCCACGCAAAGCACCGGAAGAGGAAAATTGCAGGGCAGGCCCGCCCCGGCAGATATTGCAAATGAGTCCAGAGCTGAAGAGTCCGCAACGGTGCCGCTGCCTCCGAAATTGATCCACAAAGAGCAATTGGAAGCTGGCGTCCAATCCATGGCCATGCCAGTCCAGTAGTTGGAACCACTTTGTTTGAATGGAGCGCTCAGATCTCCTCCAGAGAAATCGAAAAGGCCCAGCGTAGGCATGGTCCGGCCCACAAGAGTTCCATCGATGCGACGGTACTCGGTATCCGCCGCAAGCACCCAGTCCACGTGTTCGGTGGCTCCGCCGGAGCAATTGGAAGTACTGCAAGGTCCTCTGCGTCCGCCGCTTGCGCCGGCATGGACCATGGCTTTGAACGTTGCACCGGGGTCCGGATTATTTGAATCCGCCTGACAGAAGGCATCGATATTCTCGATTGGCGTTCCGCCATAAGGAAGGTCCGAAAAATCACCGTCGGTTGTGCT
>JAGRNE010000094.1 GCA_020440915.1 Leptospiraceae bacterium
AAGAGCCGAACTGCATGGCCGGCCTCGGTTTCGGGTCAGACCAGGGAAGCGACCATGGACTGAAAGACCTGGATAGCCTGACTGTACTGACCGCTGAATAAATGTGCCATACCCAGTTCCATGCGCTGGGACTGTGGGAGCTCTCCCTGTTTTTCCTGCTTCAAGAGGGCCGGTAGCTTTTGCGCATACTCTTTGCGATATTGCTCCAGATCCAGTTCATAGCTCTTTCCGGAAATGCTGCGATACAGGGTCATCAGCATGGTCTCGGCTTCGCGATTCCTGCGAAGCTGAATGTAGGAAAGGGCCACACGATGCAGGACATAGGTTTTCTTGATCTTCTGGCCGAAGGATTCATACCCTTTTACAACCTGTTCATGTTTTCCCGTTTCATGGGCTCCCAGTAAATATCCACCCAGGATGGCCTCATGGCTGTGGCCGCCCTTCAAGAGTTTGGAGCATACGGTGAAAAGCAGATCGAACCTCTGGCTCTGACTGCAGGAAAAGTAGAAACGGTCAAGGATGAGATCGCCGTGATAGCCTCGATTCAAGAGCCAGCGAGATAGCTCCATGGCCGACTTCTCGTAGTTGCGGTCATGATACTGCACCATGGCCGCCACGAGATCGGCAAACAGTCCTTTCTCGGTCAGAGGGCTGCGTGGTTTTCCCAGTTCCAGCCTTGCAAGCACTTCCAGTTCCTTGCTTTCCGCGGCTTCGGACGATCCCTCGGAATAGTCCAGCATACCGCGAAAATCCTGATCGCTGTATAACTCCCAGAGTTTCTCTACAGAATCGGTCTTAGTTTGCACAGCAGGGTTCATATGCTCTCCTGCTTTTGTTTCGACCGATCTGCTAAATCGGTTCAGCCCTTTTCCAGCGTTCTGCGATCGATGCCGTACTGTTTGATTTTATTTCGAATGGTATTTCTGTGTACATCCAGAAGTTCGGCTGCTCCTCCAATGCTTCCGGCGGTTTCCAGAGCCCGACGGATCAAGAACTCCTCCGCCTCGGCGATGCTGGGAAGCCCCCGTTTCTTTTCGAAAGCGCCCTGCAGGCTGCTCCGAATTTCGGACATTTCCCTGCCTTCGGGCATGGTCGGGGGTCGGTCCTCCTTCGCAAAAAGGCGGGGACCTTTTTCAGCGCCCGATAGCGCCTTCTGTATACCCGCTGGCAGATCCCGGGCACGCAACTGTCCGTCCTCCGAAAGTACGCAGAGACGTTCCAGGCAATTCTCCAATTCCCGGATATTGCCGGGCCAGGGATACGCCATCAGTTTTCGGGGCAGGGCAGGGTCCTCCAGGACAAAGATTCTTCCGTACTTCTTTTCGAATTCCTTGAGAAAGAAATCGAAAAGAAGGGGAATATCCTCCTTTCGGTCCCGCAATGAGGGCAGCAGCATGGGAACCACATTCAGGCGAAAATACAGATCTTCTCTGAATCGCTTCTGGCGTACGTCCTCTTCCAGGTTTCGATTGGTGGCTGCGATGAGCCGCACATTTACATACACCTCGCGGCCGCTTCCCAGAGGTTCGACCTTCTTCTCCTGGATGGCCCGCAATAGCTTGACCTGAAGATTTAATGGCAGTTCTCCGATCTCGTCCAGAAAAAGGGTACCGCCCCCGGCCTTTTGAAAACGACCTTCTCTACTACGGGAGGCGCCGGTATAGGCCCCTTTTTCCACGCCAAATAGCTCGGACTCCAGAAGATTCTCGGGAATGCTTCCGCAGGAAACAACGACGAAGGGCCCTTTGTTCCGCATGCTATGATTGTGAATCCATCGGGCCAGTCTGGACTTGCCCACGCCGCTTTCGCCGAGAATCAATACATTGGAATCCGACTGAGCCACCCGGGCTGCTGTGGCATGGACTTCCTGCATCGCAGAATCCGCCGATTCTGGAGGCCCCTCGCTAATGGCCTCCAGACTGTCCAGAAGAGGTTCCAGTTCCTCTCTGTCTCGGGGAGAGATCCATTCTCGCTGAACCAGCGCTTGCAGTAATTCGGCGCGATTGCCTGGAGGATTGTCCAGGAGGGCCCGAAACTGCTTTCTGGAAATGAATCCAAAGCGAAGGATCAGGTTGAGTATTGCTTCCATAGTTCCGGATACTTCTTTAGTTGATGTTGCAGGCTACCCCGGGATATACCGAGCAATCGCGCAGCCTGCCGCTGATTACCTCCAGTGACTCCCAGCGTAGCTTCCAGGAGTTCCTTTTCCTCTCTTTCCAGTTCCTCCCGGAGATTTTCCACCTTGCGCCGGCGAAATTCCAGGTCATGGTTGCGCACCGGCTCCGGTAACTGCTCCACCTGAATTTCAAGGCCAGGGGAAAGAAGGGCGCAACGAAAGACCAGATTCTCCAGTTCCCGTACATTGCCCGGCCAGCTGTATTCGCTCAACAGGTTCAAGGCCTGCCGGCTGAATGCCAGACCCTGGCGATTAAACTGCTCGGCAGCAAGCCAGAGGTAATGATCAATAAGCAGTCGGATGTCCCCTGGTCGTTCGCGCAACGGAGGAAGGCGCAGGGAGAAAGTCTGAATCCGGTAAAACAGATCGCTGCGAAATCCTCCGGAGACTATCTCCTCTTCCAGGTTTCGGTTGGTGGCGAAGATGAATCGGACATCGGCCTGCATTGTTTCTGCCGATCCCACTTTTTCAAACTCCCCTTCCTGCACCAGACGAAGCAGCTTCACCTGCTGGATCAAAGGTAGATCGCCAATTTCGTCCAGAAAGAGAGTTCCTCCGGCGGCGCGCTGTACATAACCTTCGGTGTCTCGATCGGCACCAGTGTAAGCTCCTTGCACATGGCCAAAGAGTTCATTTTCAACCAGATCTGCCGGAATGGCCGAGCAGTTTAACGCCACCAGCGGTCCTTCCCGGCTACTGAGGCCGTGAATGATCCTGGCCACTCGTTCTTTTCCGGTGCCGGTTTCTCCCTCAATCAGCACTGGATGACTGTGTTCTGCAAATCGCTCGGCAAGCTCCAGGATTTCGGCCATGGCGCCGCCCGCTTGAAAGACAAAGGTGACGCTGGGATCCACTCGGTGGGGTGTGGATGCTGCCTGTATGCCTTCCGGAAACATCTAAGCTATTAAACGCCGGCCTGCCCTGGAGTCAAGTCTGCGCCGGATCAATAGGTAATGTCAAAACCGCTGTATTGATCCGCAGGGACCTCCATGCGTTCCACATAATCCACACGGGCCAATGCCGGTCCTTTGTTGACCGCTGCCAGGAATCGCTCCAGCGCGGCCGGCTCCCCCTGCACCCGGCATTCTACCGCGCCATCGCGGGTGTTGCGCACCCAGCCCAGAAGCCCCAGTCGCCTGGCCTGGGATGCAGTGAACTGACGGAAGCCCACTCCCTGAACGCGGCCCTTAATATGAAGATGAAGTTCCTTCATGGGAGTAGAAGGATCATGCTCCCCCGGCTGTGGCAACCATGATATACAGTGGATGCGCCACTCTGATTACAGTCCCGCTGAAGCAATGAAGGCATTGAGCGGCGTGGCGACCGGCGAAAGAAAAAGCAGCTTCTAAAGGTTGGATTCAAATGCAGGGGGGCCCGTGGGGCCAGGGCCAGGCTTTCCGTGAATTGAGAAAGGCTCTCAGCTATAGTCGGTCATCCCGCCCGATGTTCTGAGGCAACTGGCATCGCCATCGATTTCCGAAGCAAATGGATTGCCTGGACAAGACGTCTGAACATAAAGGCCTATGGCCGTTATCCTGGACAAATCCACTCTTTCTAGAAGTCTTTCTGTGAATCTGGACCATATGGCCACCCTGCGGCAGGTTCGACATACCAGCTATCCATCCCTTACCACCGCGGCCGGAATATGCGAAGTGGCCGGCGCCGACGGTGTAACGCTGCACTTGCGGGAGGACCGAAGGCACATCCAGGATCGAGACCTGGAAATCCTGCGGGAAACATCTTTGCTACCCATTACTCTGGAGATGGGCTCAACGGAAGAGATGGTTGGCATTGCCTTACGCACGCGCCCCCATGCGGTTACACTGGTTCCTGAACGACGGCAGGAACTGACCACCGAAGGGGGTCTGGATGCCATCGGGCTGCAGAAGCAGCTTGCCGGTGTTGTGTCTCGATTAAAAGAAAAGGGCATTGTTGTTTGCCTGTTTCTGGAACCTGACACCGCCCAGATCGAAAAGGCACATAGCCTCGGTTGCGATTCCGTAGAATTGCATACCGGCGCCTATGCTCTGGACTGGGAAGAATCCCGCACCCAGGCCATCGAAAAACACCTGAGTAGGATTCAAAATTCAGTGCAGCGCGGATGCGAACTCGGTTTGCAGATGAATGCCGGTCACGGACTGCACTTTCAGAACATTCGCCCACTGGCGGCCATTGAAGGTCTTACCGAGTTTTCCATTGGCCATTCAATTATCTGTCGCTCCCTTTTTGTGGGGCTGGAAAAAGCGGTGCGCGAAATGGCCTGGCTGATTCGTCAGGGTAGCGAATAATTCCTACCGTCTATGAGCGAACACAATTGGGAGGCCAGAGGGCTGAGATCGAATAGTCCGATTCAGTGACAGATCTCAAAGCATAAGACTTCGAGGGAACTTCGCTAGTTTAGAAGAGATAAATGGATATTCTGAACATCATAGTGGATAGAGTGGAAGAGGTTAATGTATTCAACCTCATCCAGGGCCGGACTCCCGGTCGCGATACCCATTTGCACACCCGGGTGGACGAGGATCTTCTGCGCGAATTTCTCAGCGAGCTGGAAAGGATTGCCTATCTTTCCAATCAAATGGAGGAGGGTGGACTGGCACTGGAGTTGAATCTGGCCCGTCGTCTGCGAAGCGCCGGGCAAACCTTCTTTGATCAGTTTTTTCCCGCTCAGATACAGGAAAAGTTGAGATCCAGCGAAGGCGGTTTTCTCTTTTTTCATGTCGATCAGAGTCTTGCCAGTCTTCCCTGGGAATTGCTCTACGAAGGCACCTGCTTTCTGGCAGATAAGTTTTCCATCGGAAAAAACATTGCAGGTTTCTGGTCCGAATCCTTGAGAGCGGAGCGAGACCGACTTCGGGTGCTCATTATTGCCGATCCAACAGAAGATCTGGATTGGGCACGCCGGGAAGGCGAAGGACTGCTGGAATCTTTGAACGCGGACGTAAGTTCGGATCGCATTGATGTAGAGTTGCTCACCGGGCCCAGGCTGGGCAAACTGGAACTCCTGGAAGCTATACGCGATCGAGACATCATTCATTATGCCGGGCATCTACATTACGATCCCAGTCAAAAGGAAAGCGGCTGGCTTCTTCCTGAAGGCAAGATCCTGCGCGCCAGAGAGATTGAAAAGGTAGGATCTTTGCCGGGACTGGTTTTTTCCAATAGTTGTATGAGTATGCCCGACCATCTTCAGCAAGAAGAGTATTTCGGCAGCGAAACGGAAGGCGACGAGGCCGGCAGCGAAGGGCGAAAGTTCAATCATCTGGCCGGAGCTTTCTTAAGAGCCGGTATTGCCAGCTACATCGGCACTTCCTGGGAGATACGGGATTCCAGCAGAACTTTCGACTTTGCTCTGCAATTTTACCGATCACTCTTTGAGGAGCGATCGGTGGGAGAAGCGATGTTCGATGCCCGGAAACATGCCCGCCAGCAGTTTCCTCCTAACGATATGACCTGGGCTGCCTACAACCTTCACGGCAATCCGCTAACACGGATTTTTCGTTCCGGAAATCGTCGTACCTTCGATGCTTCGCGCAACATCCTCACGTCCAGAAAAATACTCCAGCAATACCCTTATCCCATTAGCCGGCACTATCGCCGCTTTCTGGACTTGCAGGAATCTTACGATGCAGCTTCTTCGGAGATGCTTTCCACCCTTTCGAGCTGCTTTTTCCATACATTGGGAATCTGCGGCTCCATACTCTTCAGCAATCTATCCTCTCTGAAGATTCGTCTTAGCGGTCTGGAGCATAACTTGAATTTCGCGGAATGGACCGCAGAAATGTTCGAAGGCCTGAATCGTGTGCACTCCCTGGGCGTGGAGCTTGCCGCTCCAGGCCTGGTCGAATCATTTTTCCTGCACCGGGACAACATAGAAAAGCTTCTTAAATGGAGCGAGCCTGTTCAGGAAGAAAGCGCCGCCGATGCCTATCTGGTTACCTTTCAATATCTGTTTGATAACCTGCTTACGGACTTATCTTTTCTGGGGCGCTATCGTCTGGTGTATCTCAAGGATAGGGCCGGCGATGCGCTGGAATTGCGAGGCCAGGACATCATCGAAATGCGTATTTTGCCTTCGCAGATGGAAGACGTTCAGCTGGCGCGTTCCATAGAGAAATTCTCCTCCCAGGTATGCTTCTTTAATAGTTCCCGACGGGCCCTGCTTACATTGAGCCCGTACATGCGCTTCGAACCGGAAGAAAAGGAATTCTACTATCCATTGTTAGACTGGAGCAACCAGCTCCAGTAGACTTTGATGTCCTCCTCGGAATGAATGCATGCCAGAAAAAGAGTGTATCCTGCTTTGCATGTTGCGGACTGGCCAACCTGGATCTGAATGCGGCAACGCAAAGATCCATACTGCAATCCCGAACCCAGGAGTTCGAAGCGCTGGACATGGACGAATCCAGGTTTCGCAGTTTCAGATTGGACCGAGAGAAAAAAGAAGAGGGTATCCCTCGCAAGAATTCTGAGATCTATGTTTGTCCATTCCTGGGTTATCTTGAGCCCTCCAGACCGGGCTGCATGATTCATCCTGCGCGAACTGGCAATCCAATGTCTCAAAACTATTCCTTTTACGGAGCATCCATCTGTCTGAGCTACGATTGCCCGTCCAAGGAGAAAGAGGAGCAATCCGGCATTTCCCTGTACTCGGATTTCCTGGAAGCCGAGTTTCCGGAGGAGTATCACCGGCTGATCTGCGATAGCGCGCTGTTTACTTTGCTTGAAACCATACCGGATTTCCCCGATTCGGTATGTAGCGGAGATAAGAAGGAAGTATTTCGCCGGTTTATCGGTTTGCGGCTCCATCATCCAGACGCGGCGCATCTGACATCGTTTGAAAGATTGATGGTCCGCGTCTCAGACAAAGACCAGGTAATTCAGGAGCTGTTTCTGCCCGGGGACCAGCCGGAAGCCAGGGACTTACTGCAGACTATGAAGCAGAAAGGCCCATGATTTCCGGTGTAGAAAAAGTCCGGCGCGGCACCGAAACAGGCCAGAGGCAAGAAGGTCGGAGGTCTGGAGCTGATGGGACCGGAAAAATGAAGCGTGCCATTGCCTCGTCCGGTTTCTGACCTTCCATTCTCTATCGCCGCCAAAAAGAAGAGGAATTATGATTCTACCCTGTCATCCAGATAATCCGGAAAAGCGCACCATTCAGCGAATCGTGGACGGGCTGCAGCGCGAAGAGATCTTTATTGTGCCTACAGATACTGTGTATGCATTCATTTGCAGCATAGATTCCCCTCGCAGCATTGCGGAGTTGTACAGGCTCAAGGAAATACCGGAAAGCCAACCGCTGAGCCTTTTATGTCGGGATGTTGCCATGGCTTCACATTATGCGAAGACCATTCCGAACTATGCCTTTCGATTTATCAAAGCGCACACTCCAGGACCCTATACTTTCATCCTGGGCGCGAACCGCGAAATGGACCGGCGAGGGACCGGGAAGCGAAAAGAGGTGGGCATTCGCATTGTAGATCATCCCTTGCATCGCGCCATAATGGAATTGGTGGACAGTCCACTGGTCAGCACATCTATAATCAATCCCGACGAATTTGCCACCGATGCCGAGTATCTGGACCAGCATTTCGGGCACAGAATCGCCGCAGTTGTAGAAGGTGGAAGTCGCCATCATGATCTTTCCACCATACTGGATTGCACCGGAAAGAGCTTTGTGCTGGCAAGACAGGGTGTGGGAAATATTGATGAACTGGAGCTTGCCGAGGAATAAAGGCCGGCGAAGGCAGGTAGAAGACCTGAAGAGAGAAAGGCATCCAGGCGTTCATGGACGATTGCGCTTCGATCCGGTGGGGCAGCCATTGCTACATTGACAGGCGAGAACCAGGCAAAGCAAACCTGGCGCCACCGGTCTCGAGCTCAATGGAGCGCAAGAAGAGCAGAACATTAATCTATAAACAGGAAAAGGACAGGAGTTAAAGAGGAAAATGGCAGGTCATTCCAAGTGGGCGAATATACGCCATAAGAAAGAGGGCGCAGACAAGAGACGGGGCATCATGTTTACCAAGCTTTCGCGGGAGCTTATGGTGTCGGCTCGTCTGGGCGGTTCCGATCCTGAAATGAACCCCAGGCTTCGCATCGCCATATCCAAAGCCCGGTCCGCAAATATGCCCAACGACAATATCGACAGGGCGATCAAGAAAGGCGCCGGAGAACTGGAGGGTCAGACCTTTGAGGAAGTGGTCTATGAGATCTACGCTCCCGGCGGAGTAGGTTTGATCGTAGAAGCGCTTACAGACAAGAAGTCCAGGACCACCCCGGAAATAAAAAGCATGGTGAATAAACATTCGGCCAACCTTGCAGAAGCCAATGCGGTGAGTCGTCTTTTCGAAAGTCGCGGGCAGATTATTGTGCCCAGAGAACAGGATGACGGCACCAAACTGGAGGAAGACCTGGTAATGGAAGTGGCCCTGGAGGCAGGAGCCGAAGACATGAAAACCGACGATGATTCGTTCGAAATCCTGAGCACTCCGGATCATTACGCTCAGGTAGCCGAGGCCGTCAGCAATGCCGGCTGGCAGACCAGCGAATCCGGTATTCGCTACTTGCCCATGGAAGGCACAGAGATTCAGGTCGATGGACAAAAAGCGCGCAACATCTTCGACTTCCTGGAAAAGCTGGAAGAACATGACGATGTGCAGGCAGTGTATCACAACATGCACCTGTCGGATGATCTCTACGCTGAAATGGAGAAAATGGGTTGAGAATCCTGGGGCTGGATCCAGGCTTTGGAATCACGGGATGGGGGTTCGTTTCCTTTCGCGGATCCTCCTTGAACCAGCCCACGCTCCATAGCTACGGAGCGCTTACAACGCCAGGCGGAACTCCGCTGGCCTATCGCCTGGCCGACCTGCAGACGCAGTTTGTCGAGTTGCTTGGTCGTTTGCAGCCCGATCGAGTGGCCATGGAAAAACTATTCTTTGGAAAAAACATCACAACAGCCGAAGGCGTTTACCAGGCCAGAGGAGTACTTCTGGCTGCCCTGGGTGTGGCCGGTATGGTGCCTATTGAACTGACTCCCAATCAGATCAAGCAGTCGGTGACCGGCTCTGGAAAAGCCGGTAAACCTGAAATGATGCGAATGGTGCAGATGCTGCTAAACATTGATGAGCCCATTCGCCCGGACGATGCGGCGGATGCCCTGGGCTGCGCCATAGCAGCCAGCGCCTATTCGGACCACGAGTTTCGCCGGCTGCAGAATCCATCCCTATCCTCCCATGCTTCGCCGGAACCGCAAGCGTTCTCTGCTAACCTCTCTGCCTCCACGCATCGCTCCGCTGCAAGAAGCGAAGGGGCCGAAACGCATGGCGAAGACCGGATAGGACTTCCCGGCGACCAGGCCGCGGACTTAACTTCAATGGGCAGCGAAGTCCGTTTCCATTCCTCTGCGCCAGCCAGCAAAAAGGTCGCCGCTTCGACAAAGAAAGGCAGCGCAGCGCGCACCATGCAGCCCGGCACGGTTGAAAAATCTGCCAGGGGCAAGAAGAAGCCCGGATCCGGCGCCGACCGGCAAACCAGAAATTCGCAACCCCGGATGCCTTCGCAGGCCAATCAGAAAAGTAGCCAGAGCAAAGATTCCCCTCAGCAGGGAGCACAACAATGATTTCCGGAATTCGCGGTGTCGTGAGCCGAAAGGCAGGCACCAGATTATTTATCGATACAGGTTCCGTAGAATACGAATTGATCGTACCTCTAAACGTCCTCGAGGCTGTGGAGCGCCGATTGAATGAGCAGCCGGACGTAGCGCTTTTTTTCCATGTACATCAACAAATCTTACCCGAGGAACACCGGCTCTATGGCTTTCTGGATCCCCAGCAAAGGGAATTGTTCCGCACCATTCAGGACATCAAGGGCTTTGGAAGTAGTCTGGCGCTCAGTATTTTGAGTCATCTGAATACCCGGGGCTTACTTGCCATTTGTGAAAGCGGCGATTCCAGGCAACTCACTCATATTCCCCGAATCGGCAAGTCCACGGCCGAGGCTCTGGTATTTGAAGTGAATCGTAAGAAGAAGCGATTCCTGAAGCTTCTGGAACTGGAAGAAGGGGCAGCCCGGGCCGGCCTTTCCAGCGAAGGAGAGCTTGTGGCGGAGCCCGAGGACGAAACCTTTGAACTGGTGAAGCAGGCCCTGCTACAACTGGGCTACAAAGAGAATCAGGTGGTGCGGGTTCTGGGCAAGCTGGAAGCGGAGAGGGCCTCCAGGGAGCCCTCCCGGGGCCCGGATGCCGATGCAACGGCAGAATGGATTCGTCGAGCTTTGCAGCTAATGTAAAGACTTTCTTCGGCGACGCGCTGGTCGCAGACTTCTATGGATCTTCCCTGGATCTCTGTATCCTCTGCGGATCTCTCCAGGTCCCCCTGGCAAAGCTCTGCAAAAAGTACCTCTGAATTCGCAGGCATGGTTGGCCGATCTGTTACTTGAGTTGCATCCTGGAAGCGAGGTGCAATCCTGAGCAAAATGATTCCGGAAATCCGGAAAGGGAAGAGTGCATGGCTGTTGTCGATATTATTCCGGGAGTAAAGATCTACCAGGGACAGGATTATTCCGTTCTATTTGGATGTCCGCCTGAGATCATCAAACACCTGATGATTCGGAAGATTCCTTTTCCCGATCTGATTGTTATTCCCGATACGATTCATAAGAACGGTACTCTCCAGAACAGTACCGAATTTCCCCTGTATTACTTTCTCTTTCTGATGGGCAACTTCCAGAAAGGAGTGCGGCTCAATGTCGCAGGGAATAAAACCCAGGTAAAGAACAATCGGAAACTATTGCAGCTCTCTTTGCTCGGCCCCAGCGTTAAGGAGTTTAATGCCATCGGCGCCAGCAAATACTATCGAAGGCTTTTTAACGAATCCCGCTATATTGCAATCAAGGATAAGGAAGGCAGAGAAATCAGCATCGATGGATTTGTGAATTTTTCCTTCTTCAAGCAGGATCTACTTGAGGTAGAATTGAACGACCGGCCCTGCAGAATCAAACATCTGAACCGCAATGTGTATGAGATCGATGGAGAAACGATCGATATCAATTTTACGGAAAGACAGCCACTGGCCTACGATCTGAAGTCCAGCTATACGCCTACCATTCCCTTTCGTTTTGGTGTGGATGTTCTGGGCGGGGGCTCCGGCTTCACACCCAACAAACCATGTTCGGCATTGCTTCTGAACTATAACTCGGACTACATGCTCATCGATTGTCCTCCGTATCTGGAAGATACATTGAATGCGCGTGGTATTTCCTGCCAGCAGATCAAATCTATCTACATGTCGCATATCCACGATGATCACTGTAACATGTTTCCGCTTCTTCAGTTTAACAACAAGGTCCAGTTTCTGGGAACTCGGGAAATCTACTGGATGGCCCTGCAAAAGCTATCTCTACAGACCGAGCTGAATATCGAGGATCTGTATTCCTTTTTCGATTTTGTGGATCTGGAACCGTATCAGGAAAACGACTTCTACGGAATGCAGATTATCCCCCATTATACGGTGCATTCCATTCCGACCGCGGGCGCGACATTCCAGATGAAATCCGGAGGTCGACAGCATCGGATTGTTTTTGTGGGCGATAACAAGTCCCTGGACGATATAAAGCAGATGTGCGACGAAGGCATTGTATCCTCCGAGAAGTACGAGCACATTCTTTCGTTGTATCATCAGCCCTATGATATTATCTTTCCGGACGGGGGTATGGGTATACTGCACGGGAATCCACGGGACTCCATTGAATCCGATTCCTCCAAGGTTGTGTTCATGCATCTGGAGAATCTGCCGTCGGAATTCGACGCTACCTTCTCCATGGCCCGGGCAGGGAAGAGGTATGCAGTGATTGATGACCAGTATCATTCAATCCAGGCGCTCCTGGTAAAAGCCATGTTGGTTCTACAGAATCATTTTCACGGCATTTCGGATCGATGGGCCGCAGCTTTGATGAATGAGA
>JAGRNE010000095.1 GCA_020440915.1 Leptospiraceae bacterium
TTTCCGGTCAGCTCCATGAAATCGCCGGCAATGCCCGTGAAGTCCAGGATCAAATCCACATTCTTGAAGACGGTCTGGAACGTATCAATACCACCCGCCGCGAAATCGAAGAACTGGACCAGCGCGTCCAGGGGATTCAACAGGACGTGCAGGGAAAATCCAGAAATGCCAGGGAAGAGCTGGATCAGGCTCTGGGCGAACTTCTGGAAGAAGCCAGAGATAAGACACGAGGATTCGTCGATCAGGAAACAGAATCGCTTCGCATCCTGCACGATCGAGCAGATAAGATTCATCGCAAACTGGACGATGAAATCTCGCAGATCGAAAGACTGAGCGATCGAGTGGAGTCCACCGATCAGAGAGTGGAAGAGCAATGGGAAATCGAAAAGGCCCGACTGGAAGACCGATTCACCGCTCTGGAAAGACTCTACAACGAAAGAATTCATGCAATGGAATCCGGGCTGGCATCCATCCGTCAGGCTTCAGTAGAATCAATGAAGGATGAGGTAGCGCGAATCCGAAATGAGCTGGATGGATTCAGCCTGGAGACCATGTCGCGTCGCGACGAGATTCTGAACGAAACCCGCCGCATGGCTTCGGGAATCGCAGATCAAATTCAGAACTTCCAGGAGAAGTTCCTGCAGGTAGAAAACCGCCTGCTGAAAATCGGCGAAACGCAAAAGCAAACCCTGGAAAGCAGAATGCAGGAACTGGAAGAGCAATGGTCGCAAATCGAGGCCGAAAAGCTGGAAAGCCTGCAGGTGAAGCTGGATGGTATGGACGACACCGTGGAAGAGGTGCGCAACCAGCAGGTGCAGGCCCTGGGATCGGATGCGGAACGTATTCGCCAGGATATGCGAAGCGAAGCGCGATCCGTGCAGGAGCATTTAGATGGCATCCTTCAGGACAGCAGAAGACAGTTCCACGAAGCTGCCAGGGAAGAGCAGCAAAAGATTGAAGAAGCGCGCCGCAACTACGAAGAACTCTACGAACAATTTGAAGGCCTGTCCGATCGCCTGAAGGAAGCTCTGGCAAGAAAAACCCAGGAACTGGGCGAGGATCTGAAGGACACCGCCCGCGATCAGCAACGCGAAATGGACAAGTCAAGGCAGGATTTCCACAAACTCAAAGAGGAGCTGGTAGATGTTCTGGGGGCGGTAGAAGAACAAACCCGCGAATTGAGCAAAGCCAAATCCAAGCTACAGGATCAGTCCGATCAGGCCAAATCTGAAATCCTGGATGCCCGCGACGAACTGCTCACCGAACTGGAAAAACGGGCATCCCGCTTTCTTTCCGAACAGGACGAAAAACTGGGCCGGCTCAACGAAACCCTGGATGAGAAGATCAGTTCGCAGATCAATCATCTGGTGGACAAAGGGCAACTTCACATTGATGAACTGGAAAAGAGAACCTCTCGCAACATAGAGCAATCCATGCATCGCATGGAAGAAGAGGTATCCAGGGCCCGGGATAAGTTCAATCGCATGAAACAGGAAGTGACGGAAGAAGCAGATCGCATGACCGAAATCAAAGATGATATCTTCCGTCAAATGCAGCGCGATCAGGCACGGATTGCTGCCTTCGAAGATAAGCTTTCCATGGTTGAAAAGGCTGATGAGCTGGCCCATTCCCTGGACGAATCCGTGCGAACGCTATCTCAGCGATTGGATCAGGCCAGGGAAGAAAGAAAAAACCTGGCCGATTTCTTCGAAAAGATCGATACCCTGGCCGAAGGTCGGGAAATCCTGGACCGGGAACTGGAAGAGCTGGAGGCTCGAAAGGATCGCATTGGAAAGGTGGAAAGCCGCTTCCAGGAGCTGGAATACCGCATGGAAGAGCTGATGGCCAAGTTCGTAACGGTAGAAGGCGCAGAAAAAGTAGCCGAAAAGATCGAAGCTCGTATGATGAAATTCGAAGAGTATCGTCGTGCCTTCGAAGATTTCTTCAAGGATCTAAACGAAAGACGCAAGTTCATCGAAGGCGCCATTCGCCATATAGAGAAATCCAGAAAAGAAGCCATGACCGCCGGCGATTTTGCCCGGGAAATGATGAGCCAGATGGAGCGTATGGAGATGCGCACCGACGGAGTGGAAAAGGATCTGGAGAAGATCGAAAGTCGCGCCAACGGCCTCAAGCATCTGGATACTGAAATCCAGCGCGTCGAGTCTCGCTTCGAGCAGATGGAAGGACTGATGTCGGACCTGGAAGCAAAACAAAGCCAGATCGGTTCCATGGCTCGAAAGATCGAATCCATTCAATCATCCGGCGAGGTAGTGCGCACCGAACTGGAAAGCATTCTTTCCGAAGCCGACGAAAAGATGGATCGGCTGGGCGCTTTCTATCAGACCGTGGATCGAATGCTGGAAGAAGCGGAACGAGTGCATCAAATGGAAGAGCAGTTCGAACTCTCCCGGGGAGGAGTCGGCGAGCAGGGAGCGGAAACCGCAGGCGTGGCGCGAAAATCCGCCCGATCCCAGAGCGCCCTTTCCGACTGGAAAAAGGAAGGCATCCTGAGCCTGTATTTGAATCACAAATGGGAACCGGATTTAATCGCGGAGCGAATGAAACTGGATCCAGCGGTGGTCAAGGCAGTGATATCCGCAAATAGCTGATAGAAACGGCTGCCCTGGAAACCGGCGCTGATTCGCTCATCGCTCAATCGCAGGACCAATCGGCTATGCTTTGGTCCAGGATAGATTCTGCCTGCCCTAATCCACATCGATAAGAATCATGGTGCGATCGTCTTCTACCTGATTCGGTAGCTCGGACAACTCGGAAAGCCTTCGAACGATGTGGTCGATAGCCAGATCCTGGCCTAACGCCGCAGTAGCTAGGATCAGTTCCTTCAGCTCTCGGTCCCCCAGGTGTACCGACTCCTCGGTAACGGTTTCGAATATTCCATCGGTAAAGGCCAGGATTCTATCGCCAGATTCCAGGGCAAGCTCCTCTACTTCCAGGTGAAGGTCATCCACCAGACCCAGCAGGCGGCCCGAAGGATTCAACTCCAGGATTCGATTCTCGGAACGCCTGAGCACCAGCAAAGGTAAATGACCGGCCCGGCTATACTTCAGCTTCCGTCGTTGCGGATCTATGCTGAGGTAGCCTGCTGTGACGAAGTGCTCCCCCAAATGATTGCGTATTGTATCGTGGATGGAGGCCAGGATTTGTGCCGGCGATCGGTTTTCCTGGCCCACCGCCACGGAATGCGCAATCTTTACCATGGAGGCGTAAAGAGCGGCGGGCACCCCATGTCCGGTCACGTCCGCTATGAGCAAATTGAAGCAATGATTGTTATGAAAATCGTAGATGTCTCCTCCGATGGTACCGGCGGGCAGGTAGAGAACAGAGCCGGAGAAGCCAGAGGGCAAAGTAAGCTCTTCCGGCAATAGTCGCTCCATAATGGAACGAGCCACATCCAGTTCCTTTTCAATACTCAGTAACCTCTCTCTTTCCAGGATGGAGTCCCTGAGCTCCAGCAGCATCTGAACCCGGCTTAAGAGTTCGGTGCGATCCACGGGACGAGAAATGAAATCGTTGGCCCCGCTATTCATGGCCGTTTCCAGCTCGGCTTTGCTCCTTCCCCGGCCCACTATGATCACCGGCAGTTCGTGTAAAGAGAAGCGCTGTCTTACTTCACGGCATATTTCGTAGCCATTCTTTCCGCTCAAATAAAGGTCCACTATAAGTAGATCCACTCTACCGCTTTCCAGATGCTCAATCAGGGCCCGATAATTGCCGGCAGCAAGAACTCGAAAGCCTGCCTGCAACAGACGTCGCTGCTGGGCCTTTAGATGAATGGTGTCGCCATCGGCCAGCAATATCACCGGACCTTCCCCGCTCTCTTCGGCCGGAAACTCTGTTGAGCCGGCAGCAAGCAGGGAGGAAGGGGCCTCCGGGCTCGCAAGTATGACTCCTGGAACCTGACTTCTGGGCAGAGTAAAAATCAGCCGTGCGCCCTGCTCCGAGGACTCGGCGCGAATCACCCCCCCATGAAGCTCAATGAGTTTTCGTGTAATGGTAAGACCCAGCCCTTTTCCGTTCTTCCGACCCGCTGCCAGTTCGGGCTTTTCGAAAATGAAGAAGATGTCCTCCAGGGCATCCGCTGCAATACCGCTTCCAGTATCTTCTATGGTGAACTCTACAAACTGGTCTACGTTTCTGGCCCGAATGGCTACATGCCCGGCCTGCGTAAACTTGATTCCATTGTTGAGAAGGTTCAAAAGGATCTGGCGCAGTCTTACTTCATCGGCATATACAGGATAAATGTCCTCGCGGATCTCCATTTTAAGCTCAATACCCCGCGCTTCGGCCCAGGGGCCACATAGGTCAAGAGCAACACTGGCCACGCTTGCTGCGGAAATAGTAGTTCGATTCAGATAGATTTCGGAGTTCTTAATACGATAGAAATCCAGGATATCGTTTACCAGCCCCGATACAATAGAGCCGGTAGCCGCAAGAACGCTGAGACCATCATGAATTTCGTACATGCGGCCGGGACGATCCGAAGAACGGGAGGCCAGATCCAGCAAGCCTTCAGCCATTCCCACTATGCCCTCCAGGGGTTCCCGCAATTCCTGGGAGGTGTTGTAGAGAAATTCGTCTTTGATGCGATGTGCCTTTTTCAGGCTCTCGTAGGCGAAGGCCTGGGCTTTCTTTTTTTCCATCTCTATGGATTTGATTCTATCGCCGAGAGCCACAGAAAGCAGAATCACTTCCATGGCCGATCCAATCTGCAGAGCATAGTTGGTGAAGAAGTTGTATTCGATGAGCCCGTACTGCTTCAGAGCAAGCACAAGGATGGCAAAAAGAAGCGTGGTCCATGCCAGGAGAAAAAAACGCGCCGGCCTGTATCCTCGATACAACCGTCGCAATGCGGCCACATAGATTACAAATACAAAGAGAACCGAAGATAACACGGACAGGTTCAACGCCATTGTGTAGGGAATAAAGAAGGTCAACGCCCCTCCGACAACGGCCGCTACCTGAAGAAGCAAGAGAGGGATGTCCAGCGCTCGATCGTATCGCCCGGTATTCAAGAATTTGCGACTGAACTGAATGCCCCAGAAGAGCATAAATGCGATGGCAAGGACTATGGACTCGTTTACAAAGATTGGCCAGGAAGGAAAGAAAGTAGCGAAAAAATAGCCATGATATATGAGCTGGAATATGCTCAACCCCAGAATATAGAAAACGTAATACAGGTATCCTGCGTATCGAACCGAGACGTACAGAAATAGATTGTACAGGATCATGGCCAGCATGATGCCGAAGTATAACCCCTGGACAAACTGGGTGATCCGATCTCGCTGAAGCATCTCTTCTGCGCTACGAATCCTGGCCGGGACCTGCAGTGGACCACGACTGGAAATGCAAAGCAGAAACTCGCTGGTGGAGCCTTCTGGTATTCGCAAAGGAAATATGAAATTTCGATGCTCTACTTCCCTGGATGAAAAGGGTAGCATATCCCCGGTATCGCTTCTAGAATAGGATCCGTCTGGATTCAGGCGGAAAAGGCTAACATAATCCAGCAAAGGATAGTAGATTTCCAGATACACCGGATCAGCCATGCCGGTATTATTGGTAACGCTAAAACGAAGCCATTGATTTCCTCTGGTAAGCCCGGTACTCAGAACCGATTCGGCCGCCGGCTGAAAGGGACCACTGGACAGAACATCCTCAATTTCCATTTTTCCGGAGGAGTCCAGGAATTGCTCCAACTGAGACCGCATTTCCACAGATTTGAAACCGGGCTCAAGAGTGATTCCGCGAGCCATAAGCTCGCCGGCTCCTGCCGTGGAGCTGATGAGAAAGAGGGCGAACAGGCCCAAGAACACGACGTAGAAAAAGGAATTTGAAGCCGCCACAACGTAGGCAGCCCTGGAACTCTTACCATCAATTCCCGGCGGGCCGAAAGACCGCATAGTTGGACGGCCCTTCGTGGATTCGTATTTCGCGCACGCAAGCACCCTCTCTGGCCACCACATCCTTCAAGCCGGCATAAAACCAGCGTGCAATGTTCTCTGCCGTCGGATTGATTCCCTGGAATTCTGGCAGATTGTTTATTAAAACATGCTCCATCCTATCTACAAGCTCATTCAGGCGAAGTCGAGCAGAAAGAAAATCGTAGCTGATTCCGTCCTCACCAACGCCGCCATCGGTGCGCGCCAGAAATACCTCGGCCAGCCAGGAGTGTCCGTGAATCGGCTCATCCGATCCATCTGGAAAATAGCGATACAGGAAGTGAGAGGATTCGAATCGCCCTTCGATGCGGATAGAAAAGTCCCCCGGCTCCCTGGAAAATCCCTGGATTTCTTCAAGCAAATGGGGGTGGGCATTCTGATCCATGTTCATGCTTCCAGACAAAGGGGAAATGCCCGTCTGACAACCAGATTCGGCGAGCCAAATCGGGAGCAATCGGTACGCCGACCAGCGTCCGGTGGAAGGTTGCAGAGATGGCGATCTGTCCGGGACTGCCGGCTACCGAGGGTCGGTGAAATGGGCGGATGGATGGGCAATAGCCTCATGACTGCAGGAGTGTGGGTCAGATGCATTTTTTGTTGACCAGGGCCGGGTTTTTGTGTTTTATTCAGCGGTAGCGCACAGTGTCTGGTCACAGACGGTCCAGACCGGCAAAACGGGCCAGCGAGCCCAGAGAATGAGGGATACAATGTCATCAGAAGTACAGGAAAGATCGCAATTTACCGCCGATATGACGGTCGGTGAGGCCATGCAACTGCATCCGGAAGCCGCCATTGTGTTCTCCAGCTATCATCTTGGAGGTTGCTCCCATTGCTCGATCAATGAGCTGGAGACCATCGAACAGGTCTGCATGGGATACGGAGTGCCAGTAGAGCAGCTCCTGGATAGCCTCAACAATCTGCTGGAGGATTGATCCACAGCTCCGTACGAGTATTGCCTTCTGGCGAACTTTAACGGAAAATACATAAACAATCTATAGCATCCCCATCTTCTGTATTGTGGATTCGGGATGCGGTAGCGCAAGTAGAGGGGGCCGCACGGGTCCCCTTTTCTGTTCCTGCCTGTTTGCAGGCAACGTTTCGCTTCTCAACGAAACACCGTCCAGAGCTCCCAGCTCAGCCATGAGATGATCGATCTCATCGGCATCCAGAATGCCGACCGGCGAAATCAAGCCGGATTTCCGTTGCCTTTGTCCGGTTTTTTTTCGGCGCCAAAGAAGGCAGCGAAAGACAAATCTGCTGGCTAATCAGTCCGCGAATCAGGAAAACAGACAGCCCAGCAGTGGTGCAACGCTTGCTGTCCTGCCGCTCAATCCCATGGCGCTCGGCGCCTCCGACGAGGTTACGACTTCAGGCCGAATCTAGCCGGCCAGATCCTCCATAAACTGGGTCAGCAGTCGAATACCCCATCCTGTGGCCCCTTTGGGCTGACCCCCGCTCACATTGGAACGCCAGGCGGTACCTGCTATATCGAAATGCGCCCAGGGGATGTGCGAATCCACGAATTTTGAGAGAAATCGCATGGCAGTTACGGTCCCGGCAGGACGGCCGGCGATATTTCGCGTGTCGGCGATGTCTGACTTCAGCCCTTCGTCGAAAATCTGCCAGTGTGGCAATCGCCAGGTCCGTTCCAGAGATTTACGCGCAGCAGTATCGATGCGTCCGGCCAGAGCGTCGGATCCGCTTAATACAGCCGTGGCTTCATGTCCCAGCGCGATTACGCAGGCTCCGGTCAGTGTAGCAAAGTCCATAAGAATAGTAGGGCTATAATTCTTACATGCATAGGAAAGCACGTCTCCCAGAACCAGTCGTCCCTCGGCATCGGTGTTCTGCACCTCCACCGTAGTTCCGTTGTAGGCAGTATACACATCTCCGGGTTTGATCGCCTTTCCATCCGGCATATTTTCGGCCAGGCCAATGAGAGAAACCACAGGTATGGGAAGTCTGCGCAGGGCGGCAGAGGCGATGGCATGGACCGCCAGCGCTGCGCCGCACATATCGAATTTCATCTCATGCATCTCTGCAGGCGGCTTGAGGGAAATTCCGCCCGTATCGAAAGTAATCCCTTTGCCTACCAGTGCAAGTTTGCCGGACACCTTTGCCCGTGCAGGAGTGTATTCCAGGACAATCATTCTAGGTGGGATGGCCGAACCTTTACCCACTGCGATAATACCGCCGCAGCCCATCTTTTCCAGTTGCGAAGCCTGGAAAACCTTGATCTTAAGGCCGGTGTCCCTTGCAAGGCCGCGAACGTATTGCTCAAACATTGCAGGATCCATGTGATTGCCGGGCATGGCAGCAATGCGTCTGGCTCCGTTGATACATCGAGCCAGAATCTCACCGCGTTTTATGGCTTCCCGAATACCGGCGCGATCGGCGCCGTTTACATGTACTGCGATTTCTGGCTCATTGCTTGTTCGTGTGGACGTTGTTCGCGCGCCAGCCGGAGCTTTCTTGCGGCTCTTTTTCAGAAGATCCATTGAGTCCGCCCCTACACACAGAGAAGAAACAGATTGGCTCACGGCTTCTGCCCAGTCATAGGGCCCGCGAAAATCCGGTAATGGAGAGGGCGAATCGTCTTCCCTGGCCACCATGGAACCTCCGGAGGAGGACTTTTTTAAATGCTTCACCTCCCTTGTTGCTCTGGGTGCCAGGAGGGGGTCGAGTTCGGGATTACTATAAAGCCCTGCATAGTCATCAATGGCTTCGAGCAGGTCCGCCGAAAAGGCCAGAATCCACTTCTTGTTTTCGCAATCCTTGAGCTTTCCGGCGAATTTCAGTAAAGAGGAATGCAGAGTGTCGGGATGGAAGGATTCTCTTTTTCCCATACCCAGTAGAATCAGTCCTTCCCCGCTTATATCCAGAGAAGAGCCCGCTTTGCCGGAAAAGGTTCCGTTGGCCAGTTGCCTCTGGAGTCGTTCTCGCATTTCGGGCTTTCGCAAGAAGGCTGTTATGGTATCTGCATCGGTCTTTTCCAGAACTGGAAGGATTGTAGTGGCTCGATCAACAGCTGGCTGCTCTGCAACAGCGAACTTTAGAGGATTATTCTCGAACTTCACGGTCATTATTTCGCTCCCTTGATGGCTTCCATCACTTCCCTGGTGTGATTGTCTACTTTCACTTTGGGCCAGGCATGCTGCACCTTCAGGTTTGCGTCCAGAAGGAAGGTGGCCCTTTGAATACCCATGAATTTCTTTCCGTACATATTCTTTTCTGTCCAGACGCCGAACATCTGGCAGAGCTCCGCTGATTCATCGGATATCAGAGGGAAGTTAATGGATTGCTTCTGTATGAATTTCTGATGTGACTCCACAGAGTCTGCGCTCACACCCACTACAGTATAGCCCAGTTTGAGGATATCTTTGTTATGATCCCGAAAGGAGCATGCCTCTTTGGTGCATCCAGGAGTGCTGTCCCGGGGATAAAAATAAAGCACCATTCCCTTCTTTCCAATTAAATCCTTTAGCTTCTTCTTGCTTCCGTCTTCCAGCACCACGGCTGCATTCTTTGCTTTAAATCCTGTCTCTGCTACGCTCACTCTTTTCTCCTCCAAGATGCCTGAGATCCCTGAAATAGCTGGGTTGCCTGAAGTTCCTTTTTTTTGTGCCAATGCCGCCCGCTTTGCATGTCAGTATTTGTTTTGCATCCGAACCGGGCTACGGTATCCCGGTAGCAGTGCGCAAGAAAGCGCGAATCATTGGCGCTGCTAGCGCTACAGGCATTTCATTTCCGTTCACTCAGATTTCCGTATCTTCCTGTATGGGCCTGCGCCCGGCAAATCCTTCCTGATAACCGTGCTCAAAAGATAACTCTTCCTCGCCATAGTGCCAGCAATAGTATCCTGTTCCATGGTCAAAGTCCACAAGCCAGGGCCCCTTCACTTCCACACCTATCTCCATAATGCTCAAGGCCCAGGAGGCCATGATTTCCTGTAGCATCGTTTCCTGCTGCTCCTGGACATTCTCTGGAAGGATTTCAGCTCTGAGCCTTTGCTCTGTTTGCTCAAACTGAGTTCTGGCTTCTTCGGTTATTCTTTTGACCTCGGGTAAGGCCTTTCGGGCTTCGGAAAGCGTCCAGATCCTGGGTTTCACAAGGACAGCTTTACAGAAGGCCGGGAAAGAAAAAGGAAAATAAAAATCGGTGACGACCAGGGGCCTCCCTCTCTTTCTATACTCATGTCAGAGATACATAATGTAGTCATCATTGGAAGCGGTCCCGCTGCGCATACTGCAGCCATCTATGCTGCTCGTGCCAACCTGGAGCCAGTGCTCTACGAAGGTTTTATGGCTGGCGGCATAGCAGCAGGAGGTCAGCTCACCACCACAACCGAGGTGGAAAACTTCCCTGGTTTTCCAGACGGCATCTCCGGTCCTGAACTCATGGATAAGATGCGCGCTCAATCCACCCGCTTCGGTACGAAAATCATTACCGAAACCATTGCGAAGGTAGATTTCTCGCAGAGGCCCTTCAAACTCTGGCCGGAGTACAAATTGGACAAGGACCCTGTGCTGGCCCATTCCATTATCATCAGCACCGGAGCCACCGCCAAAACTCTGGACATTCCGGGAAAAGATACCTACTGGCAGCGCGGAATTTCGGCCTGCGCTGTCTGTGATGGCGCCCTGCCCATTTTTCGGGATACCCCTCTTGTAGTAATTGGAGGCGGCGACTCGGCTGCGGAAGAGGCCACCTATCTTACCAAGTACGGTTCCCGGGTATACGTTGTCCATCGACGGGATGAATTGAGAGCGTCGGCCATTATGGCCAAACGACTGGTGGAACATCCGAAGGTGGAGATGGTCTGGAACAGCGTGATCCAGGAAGTCTCTGGCGATGATAAGCAATTGCGATCGGTTACAGTACAGAATGTGAAGGACGGAAGCAGCAAGACCCTGGAAGCCGGTGGCCTCTTCTTTGCCATCGGACACAAACCCAATACCGATCCCTTTGTGGGCCAGATCGACCTTGATGAAGACGGCTATATTAAGACTGTGCCCGGCACGACAAGAACCAACATTGAAGGAGTCTTTGCTGCCGGAGACGTTCAGGATAAAACCTACCGTCAGGCTGTAACAGCGGCTGGATCCGGCTGTATGGCCGCCCTGGAAGCGGAGCGCTGGCTTTCGGAGGAGGAATAGAACGGAATTGCAGCGCTGCCGGAGCCAACAGAAGACGTCCGATTCTTAATGCCAGCCGGACCACCCAGACTCCCTTCCGGGCCGGGGTCTGTCCTACATCCGGGCTGGAAAAGCAGCAGGCCACAGGCAGAGCGGCTCCTGGCCCGGGCCAGGAGATGCCGTCCGGCAACGAAATCGACGGGAGAAGGAGCCACCGTCCGGCAACAAAGTCGACGGGAGAAGGGAGACCTTTTCGCAGTCCAGGGCAGGCTGCGGAAAACTCGTTGACACCTGCAAGGGACGTTCCACCCATGTCATAGCCCGTCCTATCAGGTCTTTTTATGGCAAAAGAACCCCGCGAATTCGAAATCAGCAAACTCCTGGAAATCACCAGAAATGACAAATACGCCACAGCTGTGGCCGCTTTTGAAGTCATCGATCAGGCCGACAGACTGGATCTACCCAAGAAGTGGAAGACCCGCAAGCCTGCGGTTCAGGCCATGATGGCTCTGTCCGATGACATGGTGCATTATGGCTTCATCACCGACGAGGCCCGCCAGCAACTGCGAGAGGAACTCTACGAATCCGAAGGCGAAGAGGAAATGGGTATTATGGCCGGCGCCGCTCCGGTAACCGATGAATCCGAAGAGGATCTGGATGAAATCGGAGAAACAGAACCTGTGGAAATGCTGAAAGATGCGGACTCCGAGGATTCGGACGATTCCGACGATGAGGAAGATGAAGAGGAAGAGGAGGACGATGATTCCGACTCCGACTCCGACCAGGATCTGGATGAGGAGGAAGAGGAGGACTGAGTCTTTCGCTTCCAGAAATCCATCAACCGGTTCAATTCCTTCCCGATCCGGCGGGAAACAACCTCAAAATATCCGGTATTACCATCCATTCCAAACGGGCGCCTTTGCAAGAAGCGCGGCGCTTTCTAACTCGAATCCTGGATGAGGCTCGTTGTCCTGTTCTTCTATGCGGTCTGGGTTGCGGCTACCTTCTGGACGTGCTGCTCCAGGAGAGATCCCTGCTA
>JAGRNE010000096.1 GCA_020440915.1 Leptospiraceae bacterium
CATACAGAAAAAAGAGCAGGAATGCGGCTGCGAATTCTGTTAGAAGATCATGGCTGAAGTTACCGATCTATCCACCTTCTCTGGTTTTGTCGTCCTTGCCCTACTGGCGGCCATTCCGGCCTTCTGGTTCTATGTATTCTTGATCCGTCCTTTGATCTCCAATCTTAGAGCGCTCTTTACCTACGAGCAAAATCGGGACAGCGGCAGGCTCATTCATGGAAAGATAATTCGTTTTCAGTCCCTTACCGAAGCGGCGCCCGGCAAGCAGATGCCAGTGGCTATCACTGTGGAGTTCCCCAACTTTGCCGGCAGCCCGATTCAGGAAGAATTGCAGTTCATCGACACAAAACCGGAGCAGGGCCGCTACCGGGAGGGCAACTCTCTTTCCCTCCGCGCTATTCCCAAAAAGAATGGGGACTTTCGCATTGTACCGGCAGAGGGCTCCATGAGCTTCAATCTGCGGTTCTGGCTTATCTGGCTCGTCGGCCTTGCACTGTATGGAGGGGGATGTTATTATCTGGGCTCTCAGGTCTGGTTCGGCGCCAGCGGCGACTGGAATACTTTGCTGGATCGGGCCGGAAAAGTAGATATTCTGGGATTGCTGGTAGGTCTGGGGATTGGCGGTGCCATCACATTCTTTTCGCTTCGAGTGTTTTTCCGGGCCTTCGCGAAGAAAGGCCAGAGTTCTTTGAAGTGGAACGGACTGCGAACAACGGCCACCATTGAGCGTCTGGAAAGAACAGGCGTATCGGTAAACGATCAGCCACAGGTGGCCTTTCATTATAGCTTTCGCGGCAGTGATGGACGTACCCATAGAGGAGTAGATAAGAAGATCGTGGACCTTCTGGAAATCGGAAAGCTGGATGAGGTCAAAGAGAAGGAAATCCTCTATTTGCCTGCCGATCCTTCTACATCGCTATTTGTGGAAAATGCCACCTCCGGCGGCTCCGGAACCGTGCTTCTACTGAAACTGGTAGCCTACTTTGTTCTGCTGGTTTTCTCGATTGTGGTGGTGGCCCAGATATTGGCGCAGTTGTAGAGGCTGAAAAATGAGGTAAACGCCCGGTAGCCCTTTCTAGTGGCCAGGCTCTGCAAAGCGCGATGTGAACAGGGCGCTTCTGGAAGAGAACCAGTAACTCTGACCTGGCACCCTGGCATGACTCGAGCGGACCGGCAATTGGTTCCGACCTGCAAAAAGAGCGTCGCATCGAATGATTGGACTTGCTTTTCTTGGAAGCCTCCATAGCCTACGGCACCTGTGCATGCACTCTGCAAACTCGCTTCTGGCGTGGGTATTCTATTGTTGCTCACTGGCTGCGGAGTTCACGGGGAGCCTGGCGACGCGTTGGAGCTGCGGCCCGGCGAAGTTCCGGAATCCAGTTACGATCGCGCCGGTCTTCTGGATGGAGCGCTAGTTACAGTCCATCCGGTCTGGGCCATGTACTGGAAGCGATTTCTGGATCCTGAGGGATTTCGAAGTAGAGCCGGGCCAAGCCGATCAAGTGCAGGGGTCAGTCCAGCTGATTCGAGCGAAGGGAGCGCAAATGGTCCATTGCAGCCCGATTTCATAGTTGCCGGCATGCGTCCATGGACTTCGCTCCATGGAACGGATAGAACCGGCTATGCTACCTACAGAACGGTTCTGCGTCTGCCGGCCAATCGCATATACGTCTTCACTCTTTCGCAACAACTGACCTCCAGCCGAATTTATATAAATGGAGAGTTGATGGCGCAGGATGGAACACCGGGCACAACCCGCGAAAGCACTGTCCCGTCGCGCTCGGGTATGCAATTCCAGTGGAGATCGGAATCCGAGATGGCGGAGATTGTTATTCATGTGTCCAATTTCCACGCTTTTCGCGGAGGACTCCGCGGTCCTTTTGAAATAGGTTTTGCCGAAAGCGTAGAGCCGGTACAGAGATGGCGCGATTTCCGGGAGATCTTCGCTTCCGGCTTTCTGCTGGCCATCGCTCTGTATCATTTCTTCCTTTTCTGGGTCCAGCGGAAGGAATTCGTCTATCTTTTCTTCGCATTGCTATGCCTGAGTTTCGCTCTCCGGATTCCGTTTCTGGGCGAGAAGACCATTGGTAGTATCTGGCCAGCCCTGGAATGGCATCTGCAATATCGATTCAATATGACATTGAACATGTTGAGCCCACCGCTGATGATTCTCTATTTTCGGGCGCTGTTTCCGTCTGCACTGCACCGGAAAGCACTCTATGCCCTGCTTGTGGTATGCGGCGCTTTTGCCCTAACCTTGTTTGCAGATACTACGCTTCTGGGATTTTATATTTATGGCTATTACCTGATTGTTGCCGGTCCAGTGCTTGTGGTTAGCGCCTACATGGTTCTGGCTCGCTCTGTGCGTGAAAAAAACAGTACGCGAATTATGGCTCTGGGCATGGCTGTAGTATGCTTATTCGGGCTATTTGCTATCTACGAGAATTTTAAAGACAATCCGGACGCGGCGGACCTGGCTTTGTTGGCCTTTCTGAGTTTTGGACTTTTCCAGGCGGTAGGAGTGGCCCAGCGACATCGCGAAAGCGTTGAAAACGAAAAGGAGCTAATTTTTCATCTTGAAAGAAGCAAGCTGGCATTATCCCATCAAAGGCAGTCCCTGGAGAACGATTTGCACGATTCCCTGGGAAGTCGCCTGGTGGATCTGAAGATCCAGTGCTCCCTTGGCAAAACCGAAAACCTGGCGTCCCAGCTGGATGAGGTGTACAATCTATTTCGCGGCGAAGTACTGTTTATGGAGGACCTGGAGTATGCCTCCCGAAATCCCATCACCGGTCTGCAGCTTTCCCTGCTCCGGAGGTATTCCGGCGCCGGGCGCGAATTAAATTTTCAGGTGGAGGATTCCTCGGCGCTGGAATCCAGACTCCAGGATGATGCATTTCGGATGGAGCTGTTTCAGCTAACCAGGGAGATTTGTACCAATGATCTGAAGTACGGTCAGGGAGAATCCCGCTGGAGGCTGTCTCTGAACGGTAAGGGGCATCTGGAATTGCTGCAGATGAATCGCCTTGCCGGCCCCAAAGGTAAAAAGGAAGACGATCAGCCGGTTTCATCGGCAGACATGATATTCCCGGAGTCTGTCAGCGATGATTCCACAAAGCTGGAGCTGGCCGTCCATGCCAGAAAAAGGATCCAGCGAATGAGCGGCAGAATGCGGGTGGGAATCCGGGGCCATGTCTTCTATTTCCGAGCGTCCATACCCTTCCCGGGACCGAAGCATTCCGATTGACGGAAACCACCCGAACAGGGGGGGCTCCGGCTCATAGGATGAATGACAGCTTGCAACCCGGAATCTGTATTGGTGGAACGGGGGCCCTATGAATCAGGATACAGCTCAGAATAACGATATCGAAATAGCTGAGGCAACAGACCGCACAGGCCGGGTGCGTGCCGGAGTAGTAGAGAATGACGAACTCTATCGTGAGTATCTGATTTCCGAGCTATGCAGTCTTTCCTTCATTGCTTCCGAGATTCGATCCTGGTCCTCTGCAGAGCAATTTCTGCACGATGAGAATCGCAAGGATCTGGACCTACTGCTACTGGATATTGACCTTTCTGGCATTAGTGGCGTTCAGCTGGCAGGCATCCTGGCTCTGCAGCAACCGGACTTGCCTATTGTAATTCTCAGTAACCTTACCTCCGATGAGGCAATCTTTGAAGCTATAAAGTCTGGAGTGAAGGGCTATCTTTTGAAATCGGAACTCTCCAGTCTGGAAGAGGCCATCCATGTAGTAATGGGAGGCGGAGCCATGATTACACCGACCATCGCTTTGCGAGTCATGTCCTCGTTTCAGAAGACGCCTGCGTCGGGACCGGACCTCACCGACCGGGAGCGCCAGATCCTGGAGCTGATGGTGCGAGGTAAGACAATCAAGTCTGTGGCGGATTTTTTGATGCTGAGTCCTCATACCGTCCATGACCATGTGAAACGAATTTATAAAAAGCTGGAAGTGCACAATCGGGCTGAGCTCGTGCGAAAGGTGCAGGAGTTGCAGTTGATTTAGAGTTCCGATCCGGGGTTCTGATCAATGCCAGTTCCCCATGACCCGTATTTGCTCATGCCCGATGGAATCCGGACCATGATCACGACTCACTGTATTCCCTGCAAGATCCGAAAAATGAAATCGGGTTACCAACCCTCACGGTCTCTTTCGATTTCGGACAGGGGTCTGGCTCCTGCATGTTTTCTGCGTTCGGAGCCGGTGCGACGATCGGATCGTCTTCTGTCATTTTCAGATGCCTGTTCTGTGGCCGCGCTTTCTGCGCCGAGGGGCGATCCATCGGGCGAAATCATTCCAGTGTCAGGGACGGCCGCATTCTCGGATTCATGCGCTCTATCGCTTAACTCCTGTTTCAATGCATTGATTTCATCCAGATCCAGGTTTGTGCGAGCCATCTCAAACATGGCGTTGGGCAACAGTCCTTCTTCGTCGGCGGAGAGCTCGGGCCGGATTCGATGCACAAAATACATGTCCATTTCGCCTTTGCCTTTGGCCTGAACCTTCCCGCGATATTCGCATTCGAAGAGATCCTTCACCAGTTCGTAGGTGGCCCCGGAAATATTTACCGTGCCCGGAGCGCCGGAGGATTCCATGCGACTGGCCGTGTTTACTGTATCTCCCCAGATATCATAGGCAAACTTGTTCTGTCCGATTACGCCTGCGGTTACCGGTCCGGAATGAATACCAATGCGGATCTGCCAGAAATCAAAGCCAAGTTGACCTTTTACTTCGGCCATCTGCTTCATGAAACTACGAAACTCAAGAGCTGTAAGACAGGCATCTATGGCATGTCCATCGTCGGGCACCGGAAGACCGGCGGCGCACATATAGGCATCGCCGATGGTCTTTAGCTTTTCCATATTATTTCTGCGCGAAACCTGATCGAACTGCGAAAAGCAACCATCCAGTTCATGGATCAACTCGGCCGGGCTCATCTTCGCTGCGGCGGTAGTGAATCCTACGAAATCTGTAAAGAGCACGGAAACAGAGTCATAGTACACCGGCTCTACGCGGCCGGATTCTTTAAGCTCCCGGGCAACACGAGTCGGCAGTACGTTCTCCAGAAGGGCGTCGGATTCTGCCCGGGCCACTTCCGCCTCTTCTTTGGAGGCCACCGCTTCTTCGCGAGCTTCCTGGGTGGCCTGGAGCAGGGCCATGACTCGGACAGCTCCGGCGATTTGCTGACAATACCGCTCGGCGGAGCGTATTTCTTCGCGGCTCAGGTGTCTGGTGGGACCGCAGGCAAAAATGGCCACCACGCGATCCGAGACTACCAGAGGGATCTGCAGAACGGCCGTAATCCCCAGTTGCCGGACAATCTCCAGATCGGGTTCGGCCGCCCCATCCAATGGAAGTCGGGGCAAATAGGTGCTCTTCTTTCTTTGCCAGGTCTTGTGCAGGGTTCCTCCGGTATGGTTGAGCGGAACGCGAAACCCCTGATCCCATTTCCTGCCCGTCGTTTCATCCAGGTGAACCGGGATAAGCTCTGTTTCTTTATCGTCGACGATGAACAGCCCCTGATTGTCCAGGCCCAGGCTGAGGCGCAGCACATCGAAGACCCCCTGACTCAGGGTAGCAAGGTTTGTAGTCTCATTTGCCTGTCGCGAAAGATTGGCCAGAGCTTCTGTTTCTGTTCTGGCAGCCTCGGCCGTTTCCTGGGCTCTTCTGGACGTTTCCAGAAGAGCCGTTGCCCGAACAGCGCCAGCCACCTGGTTGCAGAATCGCTCTATGGTCCTGATTTCTTCTCTGGAAAGCCTGAGGGTGCGGCGGGGGCCACAAACAAAGAAACCGATTACTTCATCGTGGATCGTCAATGGCACCTGCAGGACCGATGTGAGCTGGAGCTTCTCGACTATGAGATTATCTCCGGGCGAAGAGAATCCCTCTACGAATCGGGGGATGTAGGTGGTTTTCTTCTTCTGGTATGTGCGATAAAGTGTTCCCAGGTCCGGTTCCAGTTTCAGGCGGACACTCTTGAGCCATTCTCCGGCTTCTCCCAGTTCTCGCCGTGTATCCCAGGCGGCGGCGAAAACCTCGGAAGAATTGGGATCCACTACAAACAGGGCAAAGTCCTCCAGCTCCATGGCAGTTCTCAGGTAGTCGAACAGGCCCTGGCTCACCTGGCCCAGATCCGTGGCTTCGTTGGCCTGTTTGGAAAGCGCTGCCAATACATCCGTTTCTTTTCTGGCTTCCTCGGCACGTTTGCTCTGTTCGCGCACATCCTGAATCAATCCATTCATTCGGATAATTCCGGAAATGCTTTCGGCCAGAATGGAGAGCTGGTCTAACTGATCGTTACTGAATTCGATTTCGCTGGTGGTGCTCAGGTTCAGTATGGCGGCCATTTGATCTCCATCCATCAAAGGGAAGGTGATCATCATTTCCAGTTTGCATCGATCGATTACGAAACGTTCGATTTCGGGCAGTCCTGGTGTTTTGAGCCGCGATCCTTTGTAGTAGGTGTACCGGGGACTGCGCCGACAGGCCATTGTAAAGGCGCCGGCTGCCTCTTCGCCAAAAGAAATGGGAGTAGCTTCTATATGCTTGCGATCTTCGTCAGAGAGATAATCCGGAAACCGCACTGAAATCGGATGCAATAGCTGCGATTCATGATCCGCCCGATACAGAGAGTATAGCGTAATGCCATAGGCCCCCTGCAGATACTCCAGAACCTCGGACATGATTTCGTCCAGGTCTTCGATGGGCGCGATTCGCTTGAGAAGTCTGTTCAGACCTTCCGTCTCTTTCTGCAGCTTTCGTGCGGTATCCTTCTCTTTTTCAACCTGATCCAGTAGCTTTTTACTATATATGGCCCCGGATACTTGCGCTGTCAGTCGTTTCAGAAAGTTCTGTTCACGGTTCGAAAGTTTGGACCTTTCGGGACCGGCAAAAGCCAGCGCTCCCAGAACCTGTCCATGAACCATAACCGGTACATCTATGAACCAGTGAAAACCCAGGTAGTCGCGAATGGCTCGGTCCACATCGGACATTCGGCGTTCCATACCCGCTGTTATCCTTGAATAGTACAGGCTTTCTTTTCGCTCAAGAACTCTGTAAAGGGTTCCCGTCTCCGGGCTCAGCGAAAACTCCCGTAGCACATCGGGCACCGACTCCGGATCCATTGATTGCCCCTGTCGAATAGCGGCCCTGGGAGACAGTGTTTTCCCGTCAGCGCTAACCAGTAGCAGGCAAAGTGTATCCACACCGCATTGCTCTCCGGCATATTTCAGGATTACATCCATGATTTCAGAAATGCCCGGTTCTTCGTTGGCCCGACGAGCTACCTCGGCCAGCGCATCGCTGTCGAATCTTTCGGCCTGGATTTCTGCCACCAGTTGCTTGCTCTGGATCGCCCCGGCAACCTGAGAGCTCATTCGTTCCAGAAGTAGTCGTTCGCGTACGCTGGGGCGTCGATCCGAGTCCCCGACAAAGCTAATGATGCCCAGAACGCTTCCTTCCATGCTAAGAGGCAAATGCAATAGCCAGTCGAAGCCAAAATACTCTTGAATAGCTGCATCACGTGGAGAGGCCTCCAGAAATTCCTGCTGCATTCGCGGAAGGTACATCTTGCGATTCCTCTCTACTACAGAAGCAACGCTTCCCCCTTCGGGGCCGGGTGGAAGAGAGCGTATTTCCACCGGAGCAGCGCTCAGATCCTGGGGCATTTCCGAGTGGAATATTGAATGAAGATAGATTCTTCTGGTTTCTGGTTCTACCAGCCAGAGGCCCAGCCGTTTTACGCCACATTCAGAATCCGCATAAGCGGCCATTTCTTTCAGGATGCTCTGAATGTCCGAGCCTTCGTTGGCCTGTCTTGCAAGGTTGGCCAGCACCTGGCTATCCGCCTTTTCCTTTTCCACCTGCTGTTTCTCAAAATCCAGGCTGGCGGCCAGCTGCCTGGACCGGATGATCCCTGCCAGTTGATCGGCCAGGGTTCGCAACTCTTCGCGGTCTCTGGGCGCAAGCTTGAAGGCCTCCGTATAAGCCGTAAATATCATCAAGGCTACAGGCTCCCCGTGAACCTGCATGGGCAGTGCGAAGTATCCCCGGTAGTTCAGATGTTCCAGGATTTCCCTGTCTTTTTCGGCGCCGGGATAGTCGCGTTTTATGGCGGCAAGGCGCGCGGTATCCGGAACATAGAAGGGCTTGCCTCTGGCAAACGTTCGAGCCAGTGTGCCCCCTTCTTCGTCGGTGGCCAGGCGCATGCTTTGCGCGTATTCGAAGGCATCCCATAGGTTAAGCTTTTCCATGTCCTCCATGGAAAACGCTTTGTAGCTCAGTAGATTCTTTCCATTTCCGTCCGGCAAAAGGACAATACCGGATGCAATACCAAACCTGCGGTAAACGTAGGCGAAAATTTGATCCAGAATCTCTTCCAGGTTGTCTGTGCTGGCGGCGGTTTGCGTAATTTCGGCAAGGCCTTCAATACTGCTTCGCTGGTCTTCCACCTGCTTCAGCAGGTTGCCGTTGTTTATGGCGCCCGCTACATGATCGGCATAGGTTTCCAGTTTGCGTAAATCCTCTCGAACCAATCGCTTCTGACCGGGGTCCACGCCCATGATTCCAATGACGCGCTCATCGAGCATCAACGGCACCAGAGCGAAGCTCTTCAAATCAAAAAGCTGGGCAAGAAATCCGTCAAATTCGGCGGGCTTGTCCGGGATGCGCGGAAGGTATACAGTCTTCTTCCTTTTGTAAGTGCCATAATGCACGCCAGCCTCGGGATCCATAGGAATCCGGGATGCTTCTACGAACAGGACCTGTTGTTCTCCGTAATCGGTGCCGTAGCCGCCTATGCTTTGAAACTCTTTTTCCGCATCATTTACCAGCATAATGTAGGAGCCGCGAAGACCCAGGGACTCTACGGCGAATCGACAGACTTCCAGTACTATGGATTTGAGATCTGCCCTCTGGTTCAGTAGTCGGGTAAAATCGGCAAGGGCCCTTGACTCGCGTTGTAGTCTGGCGGCAACGTTCCTTTCTTGCTCCACGCTGCTCAAAAGCTGCTGCATGCGTATGGCCCCGGCCACCTGACCAACAATTCGTTCCAGAAACTGCCTGTCCTGCTTTGTAAGCGCAACAGATTCGGTCCCTGCCAGAGTCACGATCCCAATCACTTCATCGCTAACTACCAGGGGGATGTGATAACACCAGGAGAACTTGAAGAATGCCTGGATTTCGCGGTCGACCGGCGACATGTTGACACGGGACTGGCGGATCACCGGCATAAACCAGCTTCGGGCTTTGTGGAAAGACCAGTAGAGGGAACCGCTTTCCTGCTCCAGCGGAAAGTCCCGAATGGACGCTGGTAACTCTTCTAGCGGTAAGAATCCATCCGGACCGAGAACGCAGCGATGTTCGAGAGATTTATGGTCCGGATCCGGTAAATACAGAGCAATGCCGCATTGCCCTACCAGGTCTTTGATTGGTTCATAGATCCCTTCAGTAATGGTGTTAAGGTCATCCCCTTCTATGGCCTTTCTGGATAGCGCCGCCAGAACCTGGCTGTTCTGTCTTTCCTGCTCGGATGCCAGCTTCTCCTCGCGAATCTTCTCCAGCAGATTCAGGTTTTCAACGGCGCCGGTGATAAGATCGGCCACCCGCTCTAGCAGAGGCACATCGGATCGCGATATGCGATCGGAAGCAGGACCGGACCAGGCAATCAGACCTATGGACTCACCTTTAAGAAGGAGCGGCAGTAGCGCCACCCATTCATATTTCCAGAATTGGTACAGGGCATCGTCGATTTCAAAGTTCTTAAGCAGAGCGGCGTTTACCCGGGGAACAAAGCTGGCTCTCTTGCGGAAATATACCCGGGGCAGGGAGCTACCTGCGGAATCCAGGGGAATGCGTTGCACTACATCCGGATATTTGGTCGGGTCGTCTACCCGGTCCTGGTAGAAACCGGCTTTCAATACCAGATCCTGCTTTTCATCCTCCAGATACAGAGCCAGGCTACTGGTCCCCAATCGCTCCCTGGAAACCCGGGCTACCGGCAGAAGCAACTCCTCGATGGTAGCGCCGCGATTGATTTCTCGGGCCAGCTCGGCCAGAAGTTCGCTTTCTTCTTTTTCCCGCTCGGCCAGCACTCTTAGCTCCTGGGCTTCGCGCTTTTCAGTCTCTACCTTTTCCAGAAGAAGTTGCTTCTGAACAGCTCCGGATATTTGAGCCACCACGGCTTCCAGTCGAGGGATTTCCGTTCTCTTGAGTCTCTTTTCCCCGGGATCGATGGTTGCCACTCCCAGGACTTTTTCGCCTACCACCACGGGGATCTGAACCACCGAAGTCATCTTCAGCTGTTCCACCACCAGCCGGTCGATGAGCGCTTCCGGAGTCCGAGTTTTGCGAAACTCAAGGTAAACCGGTTTCTTTTTCTGGATTGTTCGATAAAGAGTACCCAGTTCCGGATTCACCGGGACTCTCAGATTCTCAAAGAATTTGCGGTCCTCTGACGAAAGGTCCGCGATATGCCCGCCATTACCAGTTATCTCATTCTCGAGCGGATCAATCAAAAACAGGAACATCCTTCGCATCCCCAGATGATCGATCAAAAAGTGTGAAGTGCTTCCTACAATGTAGTCCAGATCCTGTGATTCGTTTACGATGCGAGTGAGTTCATTCAGCGAATCCAGCTCTTCTGTTCGCTGCTCCACGCGCGCTTCCAGATCCCGGGAAAGGCTTTCTAGCTGATTAAAGGCATTGGATAGCTTCATGGACATCCCGAAGGATTGCCCGACTATGAAGATCATCAAACCGTACGGCCCCAGATAGATTCCGGGCAGCAGGGCCATGGCAACCAGAACATCGTTTGCTACTGTGGCCGCCAGAATGATCAACGATGCACTCAATACATAGGCCCCCAGGCGATGCCTTCGCAGGGCCTGCAATGTCCATATTACGCTGATCCCAACTGCGGCCAGGATGGCTACCTGCATTGGCAGAAGTGTTCTCACAAAGAGTCCCAGAGGTAGAAAAAAGCCGGAAGCCGCACAAATGAGCGAAAAGCCCACTACGATTCGCCTGGGCCATACAGGCATTTCTTCGGGATACAGGCGAGCTGCGAATTGAAGAAAGCTGCCTACTGCGAAATACAGCGCGATGTATTCGATGCGAATGGCCAGGTCGCCGGAAAGACCGTCAATCAAGTTGGCGATCAGCTTTTCAGCGCCGCTCTGCGAAGACCAGATGGCCACGGTAATGCAAAACAGAGCAAAATAGGCCGGGCCGCTTTCTTTGCGTCTTGCGAAATACAGGCCCAGGTGGTAGATACCGATTAATATCAGGCCGCCAGCCAGAAAGTTGCCCAGGGTAGCAGACCTGTTCTCTGCCTTTTCGAGTTGCTCCTGAATTCCAATTGTCGGACTTCTCCAGAGACCTGCATGCTGATACTGAGCGTTGGCGACATGGAATAAAATTTCGTTGTCGGATCCCAGTAGCTCGGCCGGGATTCGCTTGATGGTCGGCCGCATGGCTTCCGTCAGAGTTTCTTCCCGGGACTCTACATCGCCCATCTCTGCCAGAAGCTGACCATTAAAATACATGCGGTACGCAGTGCCTACATCTGGAATACGTATGGCAATATCTGTATCGCTCCGGTTCTGAGGAAGTTTCAGTCTGAGGGAATAGGAGGCCCGACCTTCAGAAGGAAGCGGCGAATCAAGATCATTTCCCGTGGACCAGGATCCGGGTACCTGGCGCAAAGATACGGGGGCGCCATCTTCTTCAGCAAGTTCCTGGTCCGTTTCATTGGCCGCGAGCTCACGGACCTCGGCCCATTGCTGTAGTCTTTCCTGCCAGCGGGCAGGATCCTCAAATCGGTTCCAGTCAAATCTCCAGCGGCCGGACAGTTCCAGTGGCTGGAGGTCTTCCCAGTTCTGGCCCTCCAGATTCAAAGTGCCAACCGAGATCTCGGGCGGGGACGCACTAACAGATTGCTTGCAGGTGAGAAGGGAAAAGCCGCAAAGGAGCAGGCATAGCAGAAGTATAAAAAAAAAAAAATGCGGTCCCTTTTCCATGGACCGGCATCCTGGCCCTGGAATTCAATGATCGCAATT
>JAGRNE010000097.1 GCA_020440915.1 Leptospiraceae bacterium
ACCCCTCCCCGCCTCGGTACTGGCTCGCCATTCTGCGAACCCTGAAATTTCAGCTAAATCTTCGGGCCCACCTTGTTTACAGATACGATACTTTTGTGCGAGCGTACGAAAGTCTTTCCAGAATGCCGGAACCCTCGGACGATCAGAAACAGCTTTTGAAAGAAGTGGGCGACTATCTGTATCAGGTAGACGACCTTTCTGGGATTATCGAACGATTACATGCCAGGCTGGTGCCGGCCATTCGCGAAGCGATGGTGGAGACTCATGGAATCATGATCGAGCCCGGTGAAAAGCTATTCCACGGTCAGGCCTCGGACGAAGCCTTTGAAAAGATACGTCCAAACCTGGAAGAGCTTGTGCGGACCTGCTATCAAATGAAAGACCAGGGCCGAATCGAGTCCGGCCTGCTTCGAATGATTCGTCTGATTCTTGATAGCAGCGAGAAATAGGCGCCAGGCAACCCGATGGCCGCAGGACTTGCGCAAAGACACTGTTCTTCTGCCGGATTGCAGCCCAATAAAGACCCCATGACTGAAGTCATACCAGGAACGCGGCACAAAGCGCCAAAGCCGGATTCCTGATGTTATCAGGAAACATCTGCTCAGGAATTTTCCGCAGCTTCCGGGGTTCGGTTTTCTTCAAAGTCCCGACGTCTCCGACGGCCGGTGAACGTTGTAACGATCTTGTTGGGTTCCGGCGGTCGCGCTCTGGGTCCAATTTCCCAGAACATAGCTTTCTGGATCGCTTCGTCGTTTTCCTGACTTATGGCGTAGATCTTGAAAACCGAGAAGGCCTCAAAAAAGAATACTTTCTTCTTAAATGCTTCGGGTCTATCTTTGCCCTTCCTTCCTTTTCTATGAAACCTGGGCTGGGCTATGAAGATTTGCAGCAATCGGTCCCGGTCTTTTCCTGAGATCTGGGCTCGCTTGCAGAATTCGCTTATACCTGTGCGCACGTATTCTGCCAGATGGATGTCCTTTTTCCAGGGCCCGGAAAGGAAAACGTCCGGGACCATATCGCACATAAATAGGGCAAGGTACACATTTATGGTCAGCTCTTCTCTTTCCGAAAGCATGCGATCGGCCACTGCCAACCGCTTGCCTACCGGGAGCTCACGAAACTCTGTCTCACCGGCGCGGACTCTCTTTCGACTAGAGTCCATGGCGTCCGGAAAAAGCGCTTCCAGCAACCCGGTGTTGTACAGAGAGTCAAATATCTCCAGGGCCCTTCCGGTGCGAAAGATCTTGGTGTATTCTTCCAGCAATCGGTTCTGATTCGCCTTGAGTATCTGTTCGCGGTTTTTGCGTATGGCCTTGAAACAGGTGGAGTCCATCTTCATTTCGAGCAAGGCGGCGAACTTTGCCGCTCGAAGCATCCGTACCGGATCTTCCTGGAAGCTTACATCCGGATCCCCAATGACGCTGAGAGTCTTGTTCTGTATATCCTCAAAGCCTCCAACATAATCAATGATACTCTCGTTGCGGGGATCAAAGAAAAGAGCATTCATTGTGAAGTCTCTACGAGCCGCATCTTCCGGCGGAGTGCCAAACTCGTTGTCTCTCTTGATCAGGTAGTCCTTACCTTTTTCCGGAGACTTGAACCTGTGTTCAGGAACGCTGCGAAAGGTCGATACTTCGATGACCTTTCCGCCACGAAACATGATGTGCACGATCTTGAAGCGTCTTCCAATGCTTCTGGAGTTGCTGAAAAGCTTGCGGATCTGTGGCGGAGTGGCCGTGGTCACCACGTCGAAGTCTTTGGGCTTGCGACCCATGAGCACGTCCCGGATACACCCGCCGACCAGGTAGGACCGGTGGCCGTAGCGGTTCAGACGATTGATGACTTTCAGGGCATCCTGATCCATGTTCTCCCGGCGGAGTGGATGGAACTCTTTATAGATGCGCTTACCGTCCGGGTACCGGAGAACCCGGGCTAGCCCGCGGCGAGGCCTGAAAAAGCGCAGAATCTTATGGATCATTTCAGATGAACCTTCACGAAAATACCCGCTAGAATCAAGTAAATTCCACCATGGTTTTTTGCTCGCAGGGAGCGGTGCCGGATACAGAACCGTGTGTATGCGGGAGAAATTCCGGAAATTTCTGCATGAACACCTGCACCTCTGGCATCGTCGTCGAGAGAAGGCCTGGGCCGGTCTGTCCATACTGGTCTTTCCGGAAATGTCCAGCGCGCCTCCCCATCGGCTCCGAATAAACTACTACATCTTATTCTTTCTGATTGCCCTGGTGGTTACTGTTACGCTGTCCGGTGCGGTACTCTGGCTGGGAAGGCAGTTCGAGACTGTGCAATCGGTTTCCAGCATTGAACGCCGCAAGGTGCTGCTTTCCAACTTTCATTTGCTGCTGACAGAGAAGCAGGAACTACTGCAGCGTAGTCGGGAACAGATTCGCTCCTTCCGGGAAATCTCCTGGAAAGACTCGAACGACCTGGACAATTACATAGATAGCCGGGTTTCTCCAGAAATCTCCGAGGATCCCGGTGTGGCCAGCCGACTTCAGCAGGATCTCATCGCCTTAAGGGATCTGAACCAGAAATCCGAGGTGGTTCTGGGAACCGCCGCCCATCATGGCCTGCATATGATCTGGAACCGAGCTTATCTGAACTGGGTGATGCCCAGAGGACGGCCTATGATGCCGGGCGTGGGCTCAATTTCCTCTGGTTTTGGTGGACGAAAGGATCCTTTTGGACGAGCAACCAAAGGTGACTTTCACACGGGAGTGGATTTTGCTGCGGCCCCTGGCACTCCTATCATTGCCACCGCCCCGGGAATGATCATGCAGACTGTGGAGGAAAGCAGATCCGGCTACGGGATCTATGTGCGGGTCCACCATGGTTTCGGTATTTCTACTCTTTATGCCCACTGCAGCGAACTGGCGGTCAAAGAAGGTCAGCGAGTGGATCGGGGCGACGTCATTGCCTATGTAGGCGCCACCGGATCGGCCACCGGGCATCATCTGCATTACGAAGTGCGTTTTGGCTCCGAACCCGGCCGCAACCCCGCCCCATTTATCAGCCTGAAGTAAGGACAGTTGGCCAATGGCCTGGAGGGCGGCGCCGCTCTACGCCGTCTGTTCGGCGGCTGCTTCCTCAAAGTCGCAGGAACTACAGGCAACATATTTGCCTTTTTCTCGGCTAGATTTCTCCAGAAGAAGCTTACCGCAACTGGGGCACAGTCGACCTTCCACCGGGCGATCCCAGGAACTGAATTCGCAGTCCGGATAGTTTGTGCAGCCGTAAAAGGCCCTTCCCCTTTTTGTGGCCCTTTGAATCACTTCGCCGTCTTCGCAGGATGGACAGGGCCCAAGAGGAATGGCCCGGGCATTCTTGCATTCCGGAAACCCGGGACAGGCCAGGAAGTATCCGTTGCGACCAATCTTCTTAACCATGTTTCGGCCACACTTTTCGCAGATCAGATCCGTGGGCTCGTCCAGAACATTGCGCATTTCTTCGATGTTTTCCTGGGCGTCCTGAATTGTCTTCGAAAAGGGAGTATAGAATTCCTGCAGCATCGCTGTCCATTGAAGGTCGGAATTCGCTACCCGGTCCAGATCGTCTTCCATCCGCGCCGTAAACTCGGTATTTACCATTCGAGGAAAATGGTTTACCATTAGTTCATTCACAAGCTTCCCCAGATCCGTGGGCTTAAGAGCCTTCTGGATACGGGTAACGTAGAAGCGTTTCAGAAGCGTCTGGATCGTGGGCGCATAGGTGGACGGCCGTCCCACTCCACTCTCCTCCAGTGTTTTAACCATGGAGGCATCGTTAAATCGTGGAGGCGGCTGGGTGAAGTGCTGCTCGGGCACCACCTTCATTAGTTTGAGTATGTCGCCTTCTTCCAGGTCCGGAAGTTTGTTATCCTTATCCTTTTTCTTTTTTGCCTCTTCGGGGGAAAATACCACCGAAAAGCCCGCAAACTTCACAATTCTTCCATTGGCGCGAAAACCGTATTTTCCCGCCTGAATATCTACCGAGGTATGATCGGCGATTTCATCCGCCATCTGTGAAGACACAAATTTCTGCCAGATCAACTGGTAGAGGCGAAACTGATCCCGTGACAGAATACTCTGGATGGATTCCGGCGTTCGCGTAGGATCTGTGGGCCGAATCGCTTCGTGTGCATCCTGGGCGGACTTGTTGGATTTGTACTGCCTGACATCCGGCGACAGGTATTCGTTGCCATGCTTTTCTTTGATGTAGGATCGCACCTGCTCGGCGGCGGCCGGGTTGATCCTGGTAGAATCCGTCCGCATGTAGGTGATCAATCCAGTTACAACGCCGTTGGCCAGTTCCAGACCTTCGTAGAGTTGCTGGGCCACCATCATGGTCTTCTGCGAGGTGAATCCCAGTTTGTTTGCGGCGTCCTGTTGCATCCTGGAGGTGGTGTAGGGAGCCGTAGGTTGACGTTTCCTCTCGCGTTTTGTGATGCCGCTGACCTTGAATTCCAGGGACTTCATTTCTTCTTCCATTCCCTGGACATCGTCTTCTGTCTTGAGATCTACCTTCTGGCCATCGATGGTATTCAGCGATGCGGGAAAGGCGGTCTTGTTCTTCTGTAGTTTGGCATCCACAGTCCAGTATTCCCGGGGAACAAATGCATCGATTTCTTTTTCTCTGTCGCAGATTAATCGCAGCGCAATGGATTGCACACGACCAGCGGACAGACCTCTTTTGATCTTTTTCCAGAGGATGGGCGACAGACTGTAGCCCACCAGCCGATCCAGGATTCGGCGTGCCTGCTGCGCATTTACCAGGTTCTCATCGATATCGCGGGGATGAGCGATGGCCTCTTTCACTGCCTGGGGGGTAATCTCATTAAACTCTACTCTTCGAATGTTAGAGTTCCTGGGGCTCAGCGCTCGCTTCAAATGCCAGGAAATGGCCTCCCCTTCACGGTCCGGGTCCGGGGCAAGCAGCACTTCTTTGGAAGCTTCGGCCAGCTTTTTCAGACGATTCAAAATCGGCGCGCGTCCCCGTACGGTAATGTACTCAGGTTCGAATTTGTTTTGTATATCCACCGCCATTCTAGATTTCGGAAGATCAATAATATGGCCCATGGAGGCCTCGATTACATAATCGTTTCCAAGGTATTTGTGAATGGTCCTGGCTTTTGCCGGGGACTCCACGATGACCAGCGTCTTGCCTCTGGCAGACCGTGCGGTTCTCTTTTTGGCTGCTTTTTTGGCCGATTTTTTTGCCGTGGTGGGGCTGGATGCTTTCTTTGCTGTTGCCATATTAATCCAATTTCTTCTATATAATACGAAATTCGGCACAGCCCACCAGGAAAAAAGCAAAATTTAACCTGAATCGAAGAGCCATCCCTGACCCAGGGGACGCAGGCGCCCGCTTCGCAAGCCATCCCTTTCGAATATTTCTCTCTCCAACTGCACGGGCCCCCGACTGATTCTGAGTAACCTTTGTTCTGAGCAGAGTTCCAGGCCCCGGGCGCCCTGCTGAATCAAATCCCTGGCGCCCTCGTTGGCCCCCGGTTTTTGCAGCAAAGGATGATCGAATGCAAAAAGCTCTCTACCTTCCTCGAGTGCGAAGGCGGCGCTTATCAGCGCTCCGCTTTTGTCCGGCGCTTGCATCAGGTAAAGGGAATCGCAAAGACCTGCGATAATGCGATTTCTTCGAGGAAAATGATAGCTTCGCGCAGGTTGATGCGGCAGAAATTCGCTAACAAGCCAGAGCTTCCCCGGGTAGCGGCGCTGCCAGAGATGGCGATTACTGGACGGCCCGGGACAGAGAATACCTGCGCCCAGAACAGCTACAGTAGCCAGGCCCCGGAGCAATGCGCAGCGATGAGCTCTTTCATCGATACCCCGGGCCAGCCCGGAAACGATCAACGCAGATTCGGGCAAACCCTCCACCAGTTCTTCCGTGGCCACCAGGGAAACCGGCTCCGGATCCCTGGTGCCCACTATGCCCGCCACAGGATCTTCAAAAGGGGGCAAGCCTCCACCGGATTGCGCAGATGACTGCAACGAATTGGACATTCCTTCCCGGGAATCCCCCGCTGCGTTTCGGGAGCCCAAAGGGGCGCTGCGCTCCTCAAAAGAGCGAATCCAGAGGACTCCAGGACTGTCGTAAATATTGCGAAGCCGAACTGGATAGGCCTCTTCGCTGAAGAACAGAACCTGTACAGATGCGACTGCATTGGGGGAAGTCGCCATTTCTCTAGCAGCAGGATTGTGAAATCCGAACGATTCCTGAAGTAGCGGAATGACGCTCTTTGCCTGTAGCATTCCACGGAGTACAATATCTTCCCCAAAGAGGGCCAGTAGATGTTCTGGCCATTTTCGCAGAGATTTGCTCAGCCGGGCAAAGCCTCCGAGCTGGAAAAAGGATCTACGGTACGGGAGCGAAGAGACTACACAGGCCAGCTTCAGGCGAAAGAGCATTTCGTCCGGCTCTTGCTGCAATTCGCGGATGGAGGGGGGTAGCGGCAAGAATCAGCGCTGGATGGTTTCTTCGGTTATGATCTCGCAGCCGGGTTTTCCCTGCAGACAGGTTTCCAGTTTTTCGAGGTTTTCCCGCGCTGAGCGATATTGGACGTTGCGACTTTTGTCGCCGCGCAAAACGCCTTTTTCATAGAGATCGTCCATGATTTCCACAATTCTGCGATATTCATCGGCGGCCGACCGAAGCTCACCGGTCTCAACCAGGATGTTGGCTTTGGCAAATCGCACAGGAATGTTTTTTTCCTCTTTGCGCAGAATCTCATCCAGAAGAGACAATCCTTTCGCTGGATCTCTTCCATAGCCTTCCGATTTGCCGTACATGATGGCCAGTTGATACCGGGGTCGGTGGTCTTCTGGTGCCAGACGAGCAGACGCTTCGAACAGGAATTCCGCCGCCTCAAATCGACTCTTTTCCCAGCCCAGCGCCCGACTGGCATTTGCGTAGCACAGGCCGGCTTCAAAAAGTAGCTCCGGATTTCCCTTGTTGTAGGAAAGGGCCTTGCGATAGTACGGAAGGGCATCCTCAAAATAGTTGCTGTCCCGGGCTGCCAGCACAGGTCCGCTGTTTTCTTCCACTGCCTGCCGGAAATAGGGATCCGCCGCCTCGTAGCGCCCCTGTTGCATAATGGCTTTTCCAATTTTCCAGGCAAGGTCCCCCTGGATGGACTGCTCCTGCAGTAGCCCTCTCAAGTTCTTTTCGAACTCCACAGCCTTTTCTTCGCTGAGCTTTAAATCCCTCTTAAGCCGCTCAATATCCTCTTTGGAAAGGTCCTGGATTTGTTCGCCCCTTTCACGGATTCCCCAGTTACGCAGGGAATCGGAAGCCTGTTCGCAATGCGACACAGAAAGCACAAGCATGGAGGCCATGACCAGTCCTGGAAATCTCATACCTGGGAAGGGTTCTATGGAGGGATTTCGTTTGCATTTATTTTTTCTTTTTTCTTCTATGTAGAGGTTGGAAGCCGATCACCCATCCTACCCGCCCTCCGGCTATGCCAGCCTGGTGCAACTCCTGGTGCGGCTTGAAGATCTTTGTATGGCCGAGTCCTGGAATAGCCGGATGATCGAGGGGCAGCTGCGGAGAACAGGACAGGTTGTCCTTGCAATACAAGCGGATGGGCAGGTGCATTGTTTCTTTACAAGCCTGCGTCAGAACGGCCCAGAAAGATCGGAGGCTATGATGGCGCCCAGCCTGCTTTCCTTTTCCGATTCTGAGATGGAGATCTGCGGCTACATCTGGTTCGAAGACCGTTCCATTGTAGACGAAGCCACAGAGGCCAGCTGGGAGTTACTACGCATTGGCATTATTCCGAGCTTTCGAAATAGGTCTATGGGTTCCGCTTTGCTGCAAAAAGGCCTGGAATTCCTGAGTCAACAGCGTCATTATCGGACGACCATTGATCCCGGCAGCGCGGCATCCAGGTCCTCGGCAGATACCGGGCATTTAAGGGAATCCACCACGGAGTGCGACAGGATACTACTGGAAGTGGCCGAAACCAATTCCGCGGCCCGAAAACTCTATGAATCCTTCGGATTTAATGTAATTCACAGACGCAAGAACTACTATGCAGATTCCGATGCTTTAATCATGGAACGCCCCGGAGGAAACGTGCAGTGAAGGCAGCCATTGGTCCCTATGATGAATTATTTCTTTTCCTGCTGCAGTTCATAATTCTCAGCTTCATCTACTACACCATGATATCCAGCGTACTATATCTTCCCTGGCTGGGAAAATGGATTCGCAAGCCAATAGGACGCCTGGTCCATGCTCTTGTATTCATGGCTGCCGCAGTCTTCCTGATCTACTGGATGGTTCCCATGAGGCTCATTCATCGCCTTTTTCTGGAGAAACCGGTAGAAGCTCTGCTCTGGCCGGACGTAATCCTTTCCGGACTGGCGCTGTTTCGCGGCGCCATGTTATGGGATCATCTTTTCGGATGGCTGTCCCAGAGGTTTCCCACCGGGGCCTGAATCGCGGGTTCGAGCGTCGAGCTTTGATAGCGAGAAGGGCCATTGGCCGAATGCTGGAATTCCCGACCGATATCGTTACAGTGAATCTGCGAATCAAGTTTTGCCCGTGCCCGGCTCGCCGCTCCGGAGCTTCTGCGTTCTGGCCCAACTGCCGGCTTTTTCTGCCCGCCCTACTTCCGAGCTGCTTTCTTCTTCGGCGTCCTTTTCGCCGATTTTTTCGCGGCCTTCTTTCCTGATTTCTTCTTATTCCTGTCCAGGTAAGCATGCATCTCCGCTGGAGTCTGAAACAGATGCATATGATCCTTTCCTACGCGAGAGCAACTATCCGGCGAATAATCGCGGCAGAGCTGCGGTCGAGTCTCATAGATGCTGCACATTCCGTTGGCAAGTAGCTTATCGCATGGAGTCTTAAAGATGATGGCCCATGTCTTATCGTGGTCGATGTAAATCTCCACGTTGCGATGCAGAAGATACCAGGTGTAGAGATCCCTCTGATCGTGGGAGCGCGGATACTCCAGAGGAACGGTAATGTACATGCAGCAGCCGTGGCACTTCAGACAGATTTCGGTTTGATCCATCCGCTTTTCGTCCGGGAATCGAGGAAATGTAAGGTCGATTTCGCCTGCCGTCTGTATCTGCGGCATTCCCTTCGAGGTGGAGAAATCCTCGGTGAAGTTAAGCTCTCCTTTACGAATGGGAGCGGGCCGGGATTTAGAAGAGGATGCTTCTTTCCTTCTTCCTGCTGCAGCATTCTGGCCGGATTTCTCTTCTGCACCTTTGCGTGCTTCCTTTGAGGTAACCGATGAAGACCTCTTCGATGCGCTTTTCTTCGTTGTCTTTGCCTTTGCCATTCTGGCCTCTCCTTATTCGTTGATGCGAAGCGGTTGAGGAAGTCATTGTTCCTGATCCGTCGGATTGCGCTCTTTGCGGTCGTGAAGAATGCCCGGACTAAGCTTCCTCCGGACCTACCAGCACCGGCTCTCGTTCCAGCCATACACCGCTGAAATCCAACACCCGTTTTTGAATCTTGCGAGATAATTCCATCAATGCTTTTGTGCTACCGCCACGATTGACCAGAGCCAGACTGTGACTGGCCGAAATGCCCACCCCATTTTCGGAGTATCCTTTTGCAAAACCGGACTTCTCCACCAGCCAGGCAGCGCTGAGTTTGTAAGCTTGGCCGGATTCAGCAGGAAAGCAGGGGTACTCCTCAAAACCAGCTTCGGTCATCTTTCTTCTGAAGTCTTCAATACCGGATTGCGGTATTACCGGATTCATAAAGAAACTTCCGGCTGATTTGCTTTCCGGATCGTGCGGATCCACTACCATGGATTTTTTCTTTCGCAGCGCAAGGACTGCCTGACGAAGTCGCAAAAGCGCTTCGATTCTTTCTTCCGGACGGGCGCTCCGGGAAGCGGCCTGTGCGCCTGGAAGGTCTGCCATCGCCTGCTTGAGCTCTTCATACCGGGGTTCCTCGATGGTCTTTCGCCAGAGCCTGAATGCCACTGAAAGCACAACGTATCTGTTTTTATCGTAGCTCTTGAACCGGCTCTGCCGATAAGCGAAGTCGCACTGGGAGTTGGTAAAGACTACCTGTTCGAAAGTGATCCTGTCCAGACAACGTACCGATTCAATGGTACGGGAAACTTCCTGCCCATAGGCCCCTACATTTTGAATGGGTACAGCGCCAACATAGCCCGGAATCCCGGAAAGGCATTCCACGCCTGCAAGTCCATGAGCAATGCAATGCGAAACAAAATCATCCCAGACCTCTCCGGCCTGTACATCCAGCAGAGCGCTCCTTTCGTCTTCGTCGATTAGTTCCACGCCCTTTGTCTGCAGGTGCAGCACAAGGCCGGAAAACCCCTGGTCCGAAAAGATGGTATTGGAACCTCCTCCCAGCAGGCAGACTGGCAGCTTCCGGTCTCGGGCAAAGGAAAGTGCCTGCAAAATTTCTTCCAGACTGCGGGCAGCAATATAGTACTCCGCTTTTCCTCCCAGTTCCAGTGTTGTGAGAGCTTGCAGTTCTTTTGCTCGTTCAGGATTAGGAGACATTGGAGAGTTTCGCTTTTGCTTTCTGATAGAGCGATTCCAGTTCATCCAGGTCCAGGTCTTCCAGATCTGAAGAACTCATGTCTTCCATTTCTCGAAACCTGCGGATAAACTTTTCGCAGGTTTCATGGATAGATAGCTCGGCCGGAACATGCAGATGCCTGGCCAGGTTAACAACGCAGAATAAGACGTCGCCCAGTTCATCGGTGAGAGCGGCCTGTAGCTGTTTCTTCTGTTCTTCACTTCCGGGATCGCTGTACTCGCCGGATTCAACGGGATCGCCAGATATTGTAGGAGCGGCCGGGGATTTCGCAGTTTCATCGAAGCCGGATTTCGACGTAGTACGGGCCCCGGGATTTGCGGTTTCAGACTGATATTGCGGTAGCTGGGCCAGAAGCTCATCTAGTTCGGCCAACTCTTCGTCCAGCTTGGCGCGAACATCGCGAATATTGGTCCAGTCGAAACCTTTCAAAGCGGCCTTCTTCTGCAGCTTTTCAGCACGATGCAATCCTGGAAGATAAGCTGTATTCTTGCCGAATTCAGAGGGCGACCGGTCATTACGAGTAGGGATCAGATTGCGGTCATCTACATCGTCCGGGTTCTTGCTTTGCTCGGCCGTGGACTCCGGACCGATTGTGGCCCCATCCAGATCCCTGGAGCGAGCTTTTTCCTTTTCTTTTAATCTCTCCCAGTTTTTCAGAACCTGATCAGCGCCGCTAACTTCCAGATCGCCAAAGACGTGAGGATGACGAAAGATCAGCTTCTCTACCCCTGCAGCCGCCGCATCGTAGAGATCAAACCAGCCCTGCTCTTCTGCAAGCCGCGCGAAGAACACTACAAGAAAAAGCAAGTCCGCCAGTTCTTCTTTGAAGTTCTCCAGGTCTCCAATGCTGACTGCATGAATCAATTCATGGGCCTCTTCCAGAAGATGAGGCTGCATGCTCTTTAGATCCTGTTTTCGATCCCAGTCGCAACCGCCGGGTTCGCGCAACACAGCGGCAAGCTCGATCATGGATTGCAGGGAATGGGACGCGCTCTGGACGCGGTCCAGTTTCTGGGCCGGGCTGGGCGAACTGTCGGATGGATTCATTTTTCCGGAGACTGCCTGGAATTTATTGGACACAATGGCCGGAACCGATGCTCTACGTTGCATGAAAAAGACCTTCCGATATGAAGGCAATTCCTTTATTCTCGATCTGCAAGGACTGGAAGGAAGCTACAGCATTTCCCTGCTAGAGGACGAAGCGAATAGTCTGCTTACCGATGTTCGGCATTTTCGCTTTCTCGGCGATGAGCGATTCGAATTGCAGACGCCGGATGGAACTCTGGAAGGCACCTACTTTTTTTCGGACACCGATTTCTATCTCCATCTTCGCGGGCAAAACCTGCATTTCCAGGCAGTGCGTAACGATGCAGTGTTGAGCGATTCCGACCTGGAATACAGAAGTCCCATGCCAGGAAAGCTAATCCGACTGGCCGTAGCAGAAGGCGAAACGGTGGAAGAAGGGCAGACTCTATTCGTCGTGGAAGCTATGAAAATGGAAAACCAGGT
>JAGRNE010000098.1 GCA_020440915.1 Leptospiraceae bacterium
GAAGATAAGTGCTCTTTTTCTGGCAGACCTGTACGAAGAGAAGAAATACTACGCTTCCGGCGATAAGCAGGATCGGATCATTGTGCTCAGCGACATGCTGCCGGCGGAGTCCACCCGAGGCTACGAGCAGTTCGCCGGTGAGCAGGTCATGACCATAAACGGCAAAGAAGTCCAGTCACTGAGGCAAATCCAGGAAGCTCTGGAAGAGAAAGCCGGCGACCTGGCCGAAATTGAGCTTCGCTCCGGCCGAAAGATCTACATCCCCACAGGCGCCGGCAATCCGGACCTGAGGGAAAACTACGGCATCGAAAAGAAATTCAGGCTTCGTCCCTGAGTGCAGACCCGGGACTTCTTTGGTATTTGAACGCTGGAGCTGGAGCGCGCTGGAGTTCTAGAGTGATGGAGCGCTAGAGCGCTTGAGCGCCGGTGCAGCTATAGCAATTACTGGATCATGTAGCGCATGCCGAATCGGGCCCGCAAATCGCTGTCGATGGGAGTAGCTCCGCCAGGATTCTGCTCCGGTCGCAGGTCGTAGGTATGCACCGGCACTTCCAGCACCGCTTCCAACATCATGGTGCTTGTGGCGATCTGGATTCCAGGAGTAAAGAACAGTGTGCCGTACTGGGCCCCGATGATCTGGTTTTCCCGAAATGGGTCCACAATCTGGTTTCTGGACTGAAGACCTACCAGAACAGAAACCGGGGACCGGGCGCCCAGGCCGTACCCCAGGGATAAGCCGGCAGAAACTCGTTCCTCCAGATCCCGTCGATTCAATGCCAGGCTCTCTTCATGGCCGACGTCAAACAGGAAGCTGAACCTGCTTTTTTTATAGAGCAGAGTAAGATCCATCTCTCGCACACTGGACCGAGTATAGGCCCGGCGAGGATCGTACAGACTCAGCTCCAGCACCGATCGCTGGTACAGCCGGCTTTCCCGAAACTGCATATAGAAACTTCCGGATTCATCGTCCAGGGCAAGGTACCGATTGCTCCGGCGGTACGCAGGGTTCTGACCCGGCTTTAGGGTCGTTAGCTTCAGGTCTCGTCCACCGCCATCCCAGGCCGGGCGAAATAAATCCGCTTCCATGGGCAGTACCAGCGGAACATTCACTACGTTAGAGGGATTCCTGTACAGAGGACCAATGGCATCTGATTCGGCCACTGTCTGAAATCTGTCCATGGGTGCAGAAATCAGTGGGGAACAGAGTAGCGCTGCAGTGGTAGCGCTCAGCGCAATAAGCCGGCGGCGGAAAGAAGACATAGACGGTACTACAGAAATGGACAGGAACGCTGGAATTTCCACTCTATTTTATCGGAAAACGACTCTTCCGAATCGGCAGAAAAGCCCCTCCCAGCCGTATTTTGACGGACTGTTATCCAGGAGTACATGGCGGAGTCTTTCTGAAATAGATCTCTGGCTACGCTGAAAGACCCGGTGAGATCCAGCCAACCCGGAAAGCTTTTCGCCGCCAAAAACCGACGGATCCGCATATTGTACTGGAATCCAGGCTGTCCGAATGCGAAATGGCGGCCAGATGATGCCCGAATTCCTAAAACCCCTGGCACCTTATTTGCCCTACATACTGTTCTTCCCTGGCTTCTTTTTCCTGATCAAAGGAGCGGACTGGCTGGTAGAAGGTGCAAGCTCCATTGCACGCAGACTGAATATTTCAGATCTTATTATCGGTCTGACCATCGTATCCTTTGGAACTTCCATGCCCGAACTGGCGGTGAACATCATTGCCAGCTTTCAGGGAAGCGCCGACCTGGCGGTTTCTAACGTGGTGGGAAGCAATATCGCCAATATCCTTTTGATTCTGGGGATTACGGCTCTGGTTAGACCCATTACTGTACAGTCCAGCACGGTATGGAAAGAGATCCCTTTCAGTTTTCTGGCGGTGATTGCTCTGTTCGTTGTGGCCAACGATAAGCTGCTGGATGGATCAGACAGCAACCTGTTGAGCCGAAGCGATGGGCTCACAATCATGATGTTTTTTGCCATCTTCATGTACTATGTTGTAAACCTGGCTTTGAAAGGTCAGGCAGATGATTTGCTGGAAGATTTGCCCGAGGAAACACTGAGCGTTCCAAAAGCGATTATGTTCACCGTCCTTGGGATGATTGCTCTGCCGTTGGGAGGAGACTGGATTGTGGACGGGGCGGTAACCACAGCCCGGGCTCTGAACGTAGGCGAAGACATTATCGGTCTTTCTATTGTGGCCATTGGCACTTCGCTACCAGAGCTTGCCGCCTCCGTCGTGGCCGCTCGAAAAGGAAACTCGGACATAGCCGTGGGCAATGTGGTGGGCTCCAACATCTTTAACATCTTCTGGGTGCTGGGCCTGAGCATGACCATTCGTCCCATACCATTTTCCCGGGATGCCAATGTGGATCTCTTTGTGGTGATGGTGGCCAGTCTGTTGCTCTTTCTCTTTGTTTTTGTGGGCAAACGCCACACTCTGGAACGCAGCCAGGGCGTAGTATTCCTGTTCTTCTATGTGGCGTATCTTGTGTTTCGAGGATTCATGGGCGCTTCCTGATGGAGGGAGAGCGCAACACCAGTGATTGAACCGAGTCAGCCGCGGCCACGGCTGATCTCCTCTGTCGTACCCGGGCGGCCGGGTCCTCCCAGGGCCTAAAGAGCTCCAGCTTTACGGGCCCGGCTTTCCAGTTCCTGCATGGCCTTTCTGCCTTCCGATCCCATGTCCAGGGAGTAATCGTTCACATACAGGCCAATATGATCGCGGATGGCTGTATCGTCCATGGCCTGGGCATGGCTTCGAATAAAATCCATTCCCGCTTCCGGATGAGCATTGGCATATTCCAGGCTGGACCGGACGATTTCGTTGATTTGACCGGCCTGGTCTGCCAGATCGTTTCGAATGGCAATGAGTCCCAGCGGAATAGGGCTGCCTGTGCTTTCTTCCCACCACTGCCCCAGATCCTGCACCATGAAGGCGCCAAACGAAGGGAAGGTAAACCGTTCTTCGTGTATGATGATGCCCGCTTCGTATTGTTCCTGCTGGAGCGCCGGAAGTATGCGATCGTAACGCATAAATTCGGTGGGAACCTCTATACCGGCAGAATCCATGTACATTCGAAGCATTAATGCAGCCGTGGTTTTGTGCCCTGGAATCAGAATTCTGCGGTTGTTCTTCTTTAGATAATCCAGGAATTCGGCGCCGCTCAGATCCGGGCTTTTTGCGGATCGCACAAGCAATGGGCCGCAGCCACGGCCCAGAGCGCCGCCGGCCGGTAGCATGGTGTATTTATCCTGCAGCCCCAGGTAGGCGTAGCAGGATAGCTTGGTAAGCTCATAGCTGCCATTCTCCGCCGCCTGGTTCAATTCCTGGATATCCAGAAACACCGGTTCGAACTCCGGCTGATCCGGATTGTGGATCATCCAGTGAAAGATGTAGGTATCGTTAGGGCAGGGAGAGATGGCCAGCTTCATCGTTTCCTCCATAGAAATCCTACCGCCGAAAGAAGCAGACCAAAGAGAGCCAGGGCCGAACTAAGTATTGGCAGCAAGGATTTTTCAGGATTATATGGATTGCCCTCCAGCCTGGTATGGGGATAGCCCTGGGTATCTGTAAACAGCGTGGCCTCCAGGTTTTCGCCTTCGCGATGAAGATAATACAGATCCACAGGCACTTGCTCTGTGACTGTATAGGTTCTTCCATTATGCAGGTAGGAATAGGTGTAGAAATAATCCACTTCTGGAGATGCAATGAAGGGGGCGCTGGAAGGTAGCAGAGATTTCTTTTTCCTCTGTAGCCGGATCAACCGGACGAATCTAGCAGTGCCTTGCTCGGTTATGCTTTGCTGTATGTTTTTTTCCAGGACAGACTGAGTGTAGAAGACCAGGGTCAGACTTCCAAAGGTCAGAGCCCAGAGCGGGCCGGCAATGCGAAAGGAGGCCAGGGCGGACCGACTCATGCCCTGCCTGTGTCGTTCTCCCTCATTTCTTTGAGATCGAACTCCGCCGCTTCCCGCGCCAGAAAGATCCTGGGTCTGGAATGCTGCAGGGCCATCCTGTGTTCGATGGCATTCTTGAAGTTTTCGAAAATCTTATCGTCCGTATAAGCGGGCTCATGATGAGTGAGCACCAGGTTCTTGACCTTCCAGTGCACCGCGCAGTTGACTGCCATGGTGTAACTTGTATGGCCCCAGTCAAACTTGGAAAAGGATTCATCCAGAGTGTACTGGGCATCCATTACCAGCAGATCGGCGCCATCAAAGAAAGCTGCATCGTCCGGGCGGCTCATCAAATCTTCGCCGGTGAATTCTGCATCTGTGGCAAAAATAAAGGTCCCTGTTTCCGAACGGAATCGATAGGCCTGGCTTCCGCCTGGATGTTTTAACGGATGGGTATCCAGAGTGATTGCGCCGCCCAGTTCCAGAGGTTCGCCCACCTTGAGCTGATGGAAATGCTTGGAGGAAGCCGAGCTATGGAAAGGCATGGGGAAGAATCGTTCTGTGGTCTGGTAGGCCATGCGGTCCTCCAGATCCGGCAAAGGAGAATAGAGATGAAGTTCGTTGCCTGGAACGTAGATGGGCTTAAAGAAAGGCAATCCCTGAATATGGTCCCAATGGGTATGGGTGAAGAAAATATGGATTTTGCCCTGTCCCTTTCCCCAGGGACCGGACATTAATTCATCGCCCAGGGGGCGAAGACCGGTGCCGGCATCCAGAATGTAGATGTCGCCTGTATCTGACTCCACACGAACGCAGGTAGTATCTCCGCCCACCACCTGGGAAAGATGGCCTGGCAGATGGTCCAGGAAAGAAGGGATTTGTTCGGCGGAGGCCAGTCCCGAGCCAATGGCTCGTTTGAGAATTTCTTCCAGCTTTGCACGGTATTCCTCATTTCTGAGGGGGGCCGGCAGCGAACCTCTGACTCCGTAAAGCTTAACCTTCATGCATTCCTTTTTCGCAATCTGATCCGAAGGGACCTGAATCTGTCTGCTTGTAGCGCACCCTCAATAGAATGCAGCCCATTTTTTACAATTTGAGCAGCCGGTCCGGGCTACAGAGAATAAAAGATTCGGGATGAGAGGATTTGAACCTCCGACCCCCTCGTCCCGAACGAGGTGCGCTACCCCTGCGCTACATCCCGATGGATTCAATGCTTGGCGGGCTTCTTTTGCTGGAAAGTGTTTTTTGTTTACCCCGTGAGCGCCTAAAAAATTTTGGTCATGGAGGGTAACATTTATGAAGGAGGACAGCAAAATGAGTACAGCGAGTTCTTCCACTTCCGTCATCGACAATGAAGTGGCCGAGGAGAAGGTGCATCCAGAAGCGGTTGAGCCAGAAGAGCTTACCATGGAACAACTGGAGCAGGTCTTCGATGTTCTCTCCGAGATCACCGACCGAATCAATCTGATGAACAGCGTCTACGAATCGGACCTGGACCGGGCCTTTCATGACCTGGAGCAGTTCTCGAGTACAGTCCGACAGTGGTCTGCTGAGCAGATTCCTCAGGACATAAGACGATTCTATCTCAGCCATCTTACGTTTCATCGGGAAATCATCGCCGACATCATTGCCGAAGCTCGCAGCCTTCTGATGGAGGAGCGCCGGGAGTATCTAAAAACTCTGGTGCGCTATCACAAGGATTATTGCGCCTGGCTGGATACTATGGAAAAGGCATTAAGCCGCTCCTGAGAAGAAGGCACTGAACCGTACCTGAAAACTCCGGACGGAGACGGGGCCCGGCCCCGTGCTCCTTTCTTCGTCGCTGGAATTCCTGCCATCGCTGCGGTCGCTGTATTTGCTCCCATCGATCCCATCGCTGTAATCGCGGCAATCCTGTAACACATTTAAGGAAAACATCCGCTTGACAATGGAATGGTCGGGGCGCATACCCTGAGCATCCCTATGGCCAGGCTATCTTTCTCCCCATTTCTAATTTTCTTTGCTATCAGCTGCGCCGGACTGCAAACCGTTCAGGAAGAATCTTCCGCAGGCCCCATGCCGGCGGTGCGGCCCCATGCATTGCCGTCCGCTCCAGTGGCCAGTCTGGAAGAGATCCAGAAGGAACCTCTGACTCTGGCTTACTCCATGGATTTTCCGGGTGTGAACGATTCGGATATTCGGCGTATTCTGGAACAGAAATTCCACGGCTGGCTACGAGCCATCAGCATTCGCGGAACTGTGCTGCAAACCTTTCGTCTGGGACCGGATGAGTCCGCGCCCTCCGGCTACCCGTACGTTCTTCGACTGAAGGTGCGCGCCGAAGAAGATCACTTTGTTCTGGAAGGGTTGTTGCAACATGCAGGTTCCGGGCGAAAATATCCGGCCTTTCAGCGAAACTTCGAAATCGAGGCGCCAACCGGGCAAAGCGATGGTCTGGCATTGTTCAGCGGACTTACCAGTTTCTTGAGCGATGGTACCGCTCCCTCCATAAGCTTCCCGGCATCTACAGGAAGCGAGCTCAAGGAATGGATTTCGCGGATTGGCACCGGCCAGGTTCGGATTCTTTCCGGACCGGAAGCGTCCATCCAGATCATGGATCGAAGCGGCCGCCTGGCCCATTCCGGAACCACTCCTGTGGAAATCGATCTTCCGGCGGGCGCCTACGAGTTCCGCATCAAGCGAAAAGGTATGGAGCCCAGAGTACAGACCGCGATCCTGCGTCCGGCCTCTCAGGAAGTTATGCTGCTTACCTGGCCGGACGATGAAAGCGCAGGCTCTCTGTCCGTGCTAACCTCTCCCGAACAATTGCAGGTAGCCATAGATGGAACCGTGCAGGGACGTTCGCCGGTGGCCATGCCATCGCTGGTCCCTGGAGGCGCGGAAGTGGAGATCGCCAACCGTGAAGAGGATACAGGCGAAGCGTTTGTAATGCGAACAAGCAATATTGTAGTGGGCGAAGGCCAGGATATCAGCCGTTTCTTCCCTTTTAGCTACTATGTGGATTTTGCCAGGGAGCCCGCGCCGGGCAGTATGTGGAATTCCAACCAGGCGCTTACTCGCATCAAAGCCGGTCCGGGCGGATTGGAACTGGGTACCGTACAAAAAGGGGGCGATCTACCTCCCGGACTCTTGAGTCAGCCACTGGAAGCCATGGACATGAAGATGCGCATTAGCTTCCAGCCCGGCTCCAATCTTATACTGGGACTTGCATCCGGCGAAGGCTCGGATCGGCCCATGCTCAAGATTCAATCCAATCGGCTTTACTTCCATGCGCCGGAATCCTCCACCGAAGAAGAATCCGGAGCTTTCCTGAGGCCGGCGCCGGGCGAGGGTCAGCTGGAAATCCTGGAGATTCGTTACTACGAAGAAAGCCGGGAGCTTTCGCTTTCGCTGAACGGAAAGGAAATCTACGACGGGCCTTACCAGAATTCTGGCTATTTTCAATTATTCCTGTCCGGCACCGGAAATACAGTGCCGGTAGAGGAGGTGGATGTTCGGGCCGGACCCATGGTCAGCAATCCATTCTTCGAATGGGCCGGTAGCTTCTTCTTTGATCTGGGTCGTAACCTGGGCATGAATGGCCGGCTAAGGCCTCTTCCGCAAGAGAAATGATCCCTACCAGAAAAGGTGAAATTATGAATACCCGAATGAAAATCCTGGGGGCCGTGCTGGCTGCCCTGCTATTATTCCCTTATTGCCAGACAGCCCAGAGATCCAATGCCAGCGAACAGTCGATCCCGGAAAATGCGGATCCTGCGGCAGTGGCCCGAAGCCGGGAACTGATTCGTCAGGGAAACCTGGCTGTGGTGAAGAAGCAGTACTCCCGAGCTCTGGAACTGGCCAACCAGTCGATCCAGACCTTACCTCTCTTTGAGGGCTACTATCTGAAAGGGCTGGCGCTCAGCCGGTCCGGGCAGGAAGAGCAGGCCCTGCAGGCATTCGAAAAGGCCGAAGAGATCAATCCCACCGATCAGCAACTGTTGCTTACTTCGGGCATGCTGTACGATTCCATGAATCAGCCAGAAAAAGCCCAGGAGAAATACCTGAAACTCACCGAAGCCTATCCCGATGAAGCTGTGTACTGGTATCGGGCCGGCGTCGGTTTCAAAAACCTGGGCAAACTGGATCAAGCCTATGAATATCTGAAGCGGTCGGTGCGCGATGATTTCGAACATGTGGATCAGGCTTATCTGCAACTCGGAGACGTATGCCTGGAGCAGAAGAAATACGAGGAGTCGGACAAATACTTTGCCCTGGCTGGAAAAAAGAATCCGAAGATGGACGAGGCCAGAAGCGGCCAGAATGCCAGTCTGTCCGCCCGGCTTATGGATGATGGCAATGCATTGCTCAAGAAGGGGGATGTAGACGGAGCCATTGCGAAATTCAAACAGGCCGTTCAGGTCAGCCCCGGTTCTGGCGCCCCTCGATTCCTGCTGGGAAATGCCTATCTGCAGAAGGGCGATGGAAAGGCGGCCCTGGAGCAAACCTCCCGTGGCATTGAGTTAAATCCGGATTCGGTAAGCGGGCGAATTCTGCATGCCAATGCGCTGCGAAAAACCGGGCAGACATTGCAGGCTCGGAAGGTTCTACAGGAAGGCCTGGAAAAAGATCCGGAGCAGGTAGAGCTGATCAATGCTCTGGGATTGGCCTGCAGGGATGCCGGGGATACGAAATGCGCCCTGGTGCAGTTTGAAAAGGCCCTGAAAATCAAGCCCGAGCACTATCCATCCCGTTTGAATGCATTTTATACCTATATAGATGCGCGCCGCTACGATGAGGCAGAGCGTCAGCTAAATGCCCTGGAAAAGCTTTCCATGCCGGAAGAAGAAAAGGCCCGGGCCAGGACCTACTTCCAGCTGGCCCGCTATCTGGGCACCGGCGATCGCTACTTCGAGAAAAATGAATTCTACCGCGCAGTGCTGGAATACCAGAAAGCTTTGAAGGTGGACGGAAAAAGCACCGCCGCTCTCAATTCCCTGGGACGCACCGAGCTTTTGCGGAACCGCTTCGCAGTAGCGGAAAACTACTATAAGAAGGCCCTGGCCATTGACGGCGAAAATGTGCAGGCCCTGGAAGGATTGCTGCGTTTGTACACTCGCACCGGCAATGGGCGATCCTTGCGACAGATCCAGGGGAAACTGGAAGCGCTGAGCAAAACCAATCCCGAAGCGGCGGTGGCCTTTGGCCGACTCTACGAAGACGACGAGCAGTGGGCCAAAGCGCAAAAGCATTATGAAGGCTTACTGGCCCGCCATCCAGAACATGAACTGATTCGCCGCCGCCTGGCCTATGTGATCTACAGACAGGCTCTGGAAGAGAACCGAAAGAACAATCCGGATGCAGCGTTGAAATTGCTTTCCCGCGCCGAAAAAATGGATTCTGAGCTGCCTGGTCTGGCCAGCGCCAAAGATGTGATTCTGGATAACAAGAAGCATGCCAGGTATCTTCCGGAACTGGAACGCGCCGAACAGGTATATCAGTCCGGGCGATTTGCCCGGGCAGAAAAGAGCTATCGCGCGCTATATGCGAAATGGCCTCGGCCAGCTTTTCTTGTGCGAATCGCAGACAGTCTGATTCAGCAGGGAAAGGAACAGGAGGGTTTTCGCCTTCTGGAAAAGGCCGCCCGGGAAAATCCATCCAGCGTGGAAGTGCGGGAGGCCATGTATGCCAACTTTATTCGTGCAGGCCGCAACGATGAAGCGGAGAAAGGATTCGAAAACATTGTTCGATCCCAGGAAGATGCGTACTATAGCCATTACAAGCTGGGAATTATTCATCTGATGAACGATGATCTGCAGGAGGCTTTCGATTCTTTTCAAACAGCCCTGATCTATCGTCCGGACTTCATTCCCGCCCGTCTGGCCCGGGGCGTGGCGCTCTACGAGCAGGGTAAGGCCGGCGAATCCGAAAAGGATTTTCAGGAAGCGCTGAAATACGATACCTTCGGAAAGGAACTGGCGAAGCTGAACCTGGCTCTTATTGACCTGAACTCCGACAAAGAGGACCGGGCGCGTAAATCCCTGGAGGAGATACTGCGAATCTATCCTCGATTCAGCGATCCTTATTATCATCTTTCCTACATGGACTACGAAAAAGGCAAATTCAACACAGCCCTGAAATACATCGATCGAGCCATTGATCTGGAAAAGAATGAGCAGTACTACCTGGCCAAAGCGCGCATACTGGAAAAGATGCCCGGCCAGCGAGTGGCCCTGGAGAAAACCTATCGCGATCTAATCCAGGAGTTTCCCTCCCTGGACGAAAAGATTCGCAGCGAAGTGCGCACCAAGCTTTCCCGGCTGTCCAGCGGAGAGGCCCGTGCCCTTTCGCCTCTGGAAATGCCTGCCGTGGATCCAATTCGCGTATTTCGTCACCGCAACCTTATCATCTATCTGGAAAAGGGCCGTTTGATTGCGGCTCAGATGGGTTCGGAATCCCCGGAATACATTCGCAACCTGCCTGCGCCTGCAGTGGACGGCTTGCAGGATTACTGGATCTACGTGGCTTCCAGGAATGGAATCATGAGTATTGATCCTCTTACCGGCGAAACCGTGGATGTCTGGGAAATGCCCGGCGTTTGCCGCTTGATTGGCGGCGGTGGAGAGGTGGCAGCGATCACCGGTAGTTGCGCTCCGGGTAAGGAGACGGAACTCAAGTTACTGGGTGATACTGCAGAGCAGCGCATTATTTCGCCCCGGAACCACTCTCTGAATGCCGGGGGCACGTTCTACTACGCCGATGGATTCTACCACGTTTCCTCAACCGGAAAATCCAGCACAGTAACTCGTCTGGTGGATGATGGGGAAAACATGTCTCGGACTGTGGATACTGCCGGGATTACGGATATAAAAAGGGGTCCCTCTTCGCTGGTCCTTTCTACCTCCACCGGACTGTTCTTTTTGGATCCAGATGATCTGGAAATCTCGGAAACGGTGAAGATGCCGGTCCGTCGCTTGATTCAGCAACACCATCAAATTGTGGCCGTGGAAGATGGAAAGATGCATGTGCTTTCGGATGGAGGGGTGGAACGCACAGTATCGCTACCGGTGCCTTCGGCCAACGAAGCCGGGATTCATCTTCTGGATGGCGGGGAATTGCTCTACGTTGGAAAAGATGGAGCCCTTCGAATGCTGGATACCTCCGGTAAGGTGATCTGGAAAGAGAATCCAGGAAAGTTTGACAGTCGACTGCTCTCGGTTTATTATTGACCGACCAATGCTATGCTTCTTTTAGAGAGTCATAGAAACAGCTCAGAAACGTGAGTCCATAGACGCTCACGGTGGAGATTAGCTTTGAAAGAAACAGATCAAAAACAGGCGCGCTGGAGATACTACATCGATCGCGCATTTCAGATTCAGTTTATTGTTCGCTTTTCGATGGTTGTGGTTCTGGTAATGGCATTTACCGTAGGAGCTCTGTGGCTACTGAAGGAAAACGCTTTTGGACTGCTGCCCGACAACAGCGGAGTCCTGTACAGCATGGATTCCAGCGATGTCTTTACCTGTACCCTGGAAGATGGTAGCACCACCGATTTTCTGGCTCCCGGAAAACCGTACGATGCCTTTCAGCTTTACTGGAAGCCTATAGTCTTTACGAGTATCCTGAATCTAGTAATTATTGTAATTTTCAGCCTGTTCTATTCGCATAGCATGGCCGGGCCGATTCATAGCATCAAAAACTCTTTGCGAGATCTTATTGATGGCGAGCCGGCTCGACCCATTCGAATCAGGAAGGGAGATCAGTTCCAGGAGCTGGCTTCCCTGCTGAATCAGGTAATTGAGAAGAGGGTTAAGTAGTGAAGAAAGCGATTCTAATTCTATTTTTCCTGGCCCTGCCCGGAATGCTGGCGGCCCAGGATATAAGTCCAACCTACTTTAATCGAATTACACTGGACGGAGTGGATGAACTGGCTCGTGCCCTTTCGGATCCTGAAATCGCCATCGAGCAGAAGCAATTGGCGGTGAACCGTCTGGGCGAGCTGGCAAGGCAACTTCCGAACTCCAAAGTGCCTCCTTC
>JAGRNE010000099.1 GCA_020440915.1 Leptospiraceae bacterium
ATGAAGTTAGTAAGAATCGCAACTACGATTCTCCTGGCAGGTGTGCTCGCATCCTGCGGTTTGAAATCGGAAGGCACCAAACTTACATCCATCGTCGAAGGCGGGGATGCAGAAGTGGGTAAAGAACATGCCGTAACTCTGGAACACAAGAATGTGTTCTATACATCCAACGATCGTATGTACGCCTGGGCGGAAGACGATGACGGCACAAATGCCAGCATCTATTTTAGCCAGGAGCTAAAACCAAAGATTTACAATCTGGAGCCAGGCTCCGAATACATCTACAAGTTCACCGTTACAGAAGGCGGCAAGTATCCAAAGATGCAGCTAATTGACGTTGCGGACCTCGAAGGCAGCATTATCAGCGATAGCATTGGTGCTCCGGATACCGCCATGCGTGTCCCCTTTCTGGATGGAAAAGAGGGCGCCGGCAAAGAGTACACAGTCAAAGCCAAGTTTAGCAGCCTTACTGAAAAGGATGATGGTACAAAACTGGCTTACTTCCGCGATCCGGATGGTTATCAGTTTTCTCTCGTTGGAACATATCCTGAAGAGATGCATGAAGAAATGCAGAAGCTGGAACGCAAAGTCTATCTGGTCAAGATCAAGCGATCGGACAAGGTTACCGGCGGCCTGCAGGCGGATATTCTGGAAGTTAAACCAGCCGAATAGGAAAAGCCCGGAACCCGACTTCCCGCCGATCTATTTCGACTGCGGGAATTAATCGAGCCAGCCCCAGTCTATCTCGGGCTGGCTTTCCAGAGCGGGCCGAGCAAGCAGATAGCCCTGCAATAGATTAATGCCCTGATCCACCAGGTACTTTGCCTCCTCTTTCTTTTCGATTCCTTCGGCTACCATATTCATGCCCAGATCCCGGGCCATGGCCAGGAGGTTTCGCAGTATTTTTTGCTTTATATCATCACTATGGATGTCAGATACCAGATCCCGGTCCAGTTTTACAATGTCAGGCTGAAAGCGAGTAAGCAATCTTAGACCGGAATAACCGGAGCCGAAATCGTCCAGAGCAGTAAGAAAACCATGACTTCTGTATTCGCGCAGTATGGATAACAGGTGCTCCGGCTCCACAATTCGCTCGGTTTCGCTAACTTCGAATATGAGCTTTCGCTTCTCAAATTCAAATTTGCTGGCCGCTTCCAGAGTGGCGCGAATGCAGGTCTCGGCTCTGTACACAGCGTTGGGCAGAAAGTTGATGCTGAGGCCGGTTTCCAGGCCAATCCGCGATGCGGTCTCTATGGCTTTGACTCGGGCGGTCTGATCGAAGCGATACAAATTGTTCTCGTCCACCTGTTGCAGAACGTGAGCCGCTCCCTGGCCTTCCATGCCGCGACACAGGGCTTCCTGCGCAAAAACGCTTCGATCGCTAATGCGTACAATGGGTTGAAAAGCCATTTTGAAATCAAAGCCCAGACCAGCGCCGTCCAGGCAGGCCTGACAACCTATGCTCTCAGGTTGACTGTTTCTCTCCATAGGTACCAGCAAACACAACGTTGATCCGAATTCTACAAAATTTTGTGCGCGGTTTACAGACCATTAACAAAGCCGTGCTAATCTGAGAGCAGTTCAAGAAAGGAGAACAAAATGAAACGAATCTTCAAAAGAAAAAGAACACTGTTTGGCCTGCTGGTTGCGGTGCTCACACTGGGAATGGTGGGAACGCATTGCGGGCATTCCAGATGGCATAGCTGGAACGATGAAAAGCGTCCCGATGAGATGGCGGAAAAGATCGCCGATCATATTTCTGACCGATTGGACCTGGACGATGCCCAGGAAATGAAAACCCGGGATCTGGTCCTGGATGTGCTGAAATCCGGGAAGGAAATGAGAACGCATAGAGCGGAAATGCTGGCCGAACTGGAAAAGCAATTCCGATCGGATTCTTTCGATGCAAAAAGCCTGAACTCTCTTTCGGAAAAATCAGAGCAGGACTTCCAGAATTTTCGCACTACCTTGATTCAGCGAATGGCCGAATTCCACGGAATCCTGAACCAGGAACAGAAAGAGGAAGCGGCTGAGCTCATCGCCCGGATCCGCCAGAAACACGGCCAATAAAGGACGAGGCCTTGCGCAAAGCGCACTTTCGGCTATGGAAAAATCGGGCCGCCTCATGGGGAGTGCGGCCCGATTTTGGAATGCCAAACAATAAGGGACAGGATTCCAGGCATACCATGCGATGGCTGCAGGGAAACGAATCATGAAGAAAAGAGTACTGCTACTGGAAGATGATCGTAAGATTACGGAGCTGCTAACAGAGTATTTGGCCGGCTTCGATTATCAAGTCTGGAGCACCTCTTCTCCTTCTGGCGCGCGGGGGTATCTGAAGAAAAACAACCCGGATATTGCCATTCTGGACGTAATGCTACCAGAAGAAGACGGATTCAGTTTTCTGCGAAGCTTGCGCAGTCAGAGTGACATTCCAGTTATCATGCTGACTGCCCGAGGAGAATTAACAGATCGCGTGGTAGGCCTGGAGCTGGGGGCTGACGACTATATGCCCAAGCCTTTCGAACCGCGAGAGCTCATTGCGCGAATGAGCGCGCTGCTGCGTCGAGCCGATAGGCAAGGCCAGGATTCCAGACCCGTCGAGCAAACGCTCGCTTTTTCGAATCTGGAAATATTATGCGATGCCCGAACAGTCCTCTTCCAGGGAAGGGAACTTCCCATGACGGCCATGGAATTCGACATCCTTTACCATCTGGCTCGCAACCAGGGCATTGTGATGTCCAGGGACCGTCTGACTGAACTGATCCATGGAGAGGAGTTTGAACCGTTTAATCGCACCATCGACATTCTTGTTAGCCGCATTCGCCACAAACTGAACGATGATGCCGCCAACCCGAAATACATTCGTACGGTGAGAGGAGTGGGATACCTTTTCAAGGCTACGGAGAAGCCAGCCTGAAGAGAGCTCCGAAAAGACAAGGGTAAGGACCAGCGGAAAGAATTGATAAATGCAATCCTTTACCATGGCCCATGGAACGCAAATTACGGGAACAGCATAGAGAAGGCACAATGAAACACGGAGAACACAGACCAGGTCGAAGGCATTCCATCTTTTTGCGAATCATCGGCATTTTTGTGCTGGCAGGCATGCTGCTGAACGTTCTGGCCTTTGGCTTCTTTCATCTGAATCGATCCTGGACCACCGAGGATGACATCGAAGAAACAGCGCTGTACCTTCTTGACTCAGTCATTCTTCGTCTGGGTGAACCTCCCTCTTTGGCGAACGCAGAACAGATGGCCAGGGAACGAAAACTCTTTGTCGCCTACAGCAAAGAAAAGTCTGCATTGTTACCGGATTCAGACAAAGTTGAATTCAGCCTATTGCCCCGGGTGGACAACGGGCTAGATGAGGAGCTGGGCGAAAGGACCGGTAGCGTCATTGATTTTCATGAAGGTACACTGATCGCTCGAATCCATCGCTGGAATGGCACTTTCTGGATTCAATATGATTTCAATTCCAGAAGAAGCGGTCCGGGGTTTTTCTTCCCCATGTTGATTTCGCTGAGCGCCGTGCTTTTCCTCGCCTATTTTCTATTGCGAAGAACGCTTTCTCCGCTACGGACTCTGTCTTCAGCGGTGCAGCAGACAGCCGCCGGAAATCTGGATTTTCGCATTTCTGTGCGCGGTTCCGATGAGCTTGCGAATCTGTCTCGCCTGTACAACGATATGCAGGAAAGAATTCAGGAGATGCTGGAGGCGCGCAAACAACTTCTACTGGATGTGAGCCATGAAATCCGAACTCCCCTGACGAGAATGAAGCTTTCCCTGGAATTCCTGGAAGACGGGACTCGAAAGCAGGCATTGCAGGAAGAAATTCAGATCATGGATAGCATGCTTTCCGAAGTCCTGGAAAATGAAAGAATGAACAGCCTGCATGGTCATCTGAATCTGCAGAAGCGCGATCTGGCCAGGACTGTGGAGGAATCCATATTGCGATTCCAGGAGGCGGGATTTTTCATCGAGAGAAATCTACTCTCCTTTGAATGCATACATGATCCTGACAGACTGGGTATAGCGCTTCGCAACCTGCTGGAGAATGCCATTCGCCATACAGATTCTGCCTCCCGACGAATTCGCATTGATTTGAGTCGAAAGAATTCAGAAGCGCTCATTCGAGTTTCAGATAATGGCTCTGGAGTCCCGGTCTCGGAAAGGGAGAGAATCTTCGAACCTTTTTTCAGCCGGGATTCGTCTTCGCGGGGCTTTGGGCTGGGCCTTGGTCTGGTAAGAAGAATCGTGGAGTCCCATGGCGGTTCCATCGAAGTAGAAGATACTTCCGGGCAAGCCGGCAGGGCGCCATCCGGCTCAGCAGAAATGAACGCCCGAAGCCCGGAATCCGAGACAATGGATGCAGAAGGGCCAGGGATTTCGCAGGCGGATGCATTGTCGGCGATCACAGGAGGTGCAGAGACTTCGGGCACAACCTTCTTGATCCGGCTACCCTGTGAATCATGATTATTTCTCAGCGAACGGCGTCGGCCGGCATGTATTATCGATAGTTGCGGAGTACTTCTTTGACTCCGTTCACATAGCTGGCCCCAAAGATGTTTACGTGAACAAGGAGCGGGTAGAGCTGAAAGAAAGGCACCCTTTCTCCGGTGCCGGGTGGCAAACCCAGCTTTTCGAAGAGTTCGCGATCCACATCAAGAGGAGAGCCAAAGAGCTGAAGCATGGCCAGATCCTGCTCTGGATGGGAGCAGGCCACCGAAGGATCAATGAAGTAGGTTTGGCCTTCTGCAGACACAATAACGTTGCCGGACCAGAGATCTCCATGAACCAGGCGAGGGCCCACCTCATCCAGTTTCCAGGACTCCGAAAGGCGAAAGACCAGACTCTCCATGACCTTTCGGTCTGAGACCTTCAGGTATCCCTTTTCCACGGCCATCACCGCCTGAGGAAGAATGCGATCCTGCCACCAGAAATCGGCGAAGCGATCATGAAAGGAGTTCTTCTGCTTGAGCGTGCCTATGTAATTATCTTCTTTCCATCCGTAGGAGGGACGGCGTAAGGAATACAGGGACTTTAGATTCTCTTCGAAGGATGACTGTCCCGGTCGCTTGGAGCCGGTTTCCACAAAGTCCATAATGAGAAAGCTACCGCCCCTGGATTGAATTAGTCCATGGGTTGTGGGCACTCTGCACCCGGCTTCGCCCAGTGTGGCCAGGCCGTCTGCTTCCAACCGACCCATTTCATCGGAATCAACCTGTTTGATAATGTAGCGGCGATAGATCTCCTTTCCCCTTCTTACATCTGCTCGAAAAAGGGCAAACAGGCCCTGGGACTGGTGACGAATCAGAATTTCGTCCCCTGTGGAAGCCAGTTTACGGCTCAGCAACTCTTGCTTAATTAATGTATCCTCCGCTACTACCATCTCAGCACCATCTACAGTACGCGAAGAAAATGCAAAAGGCCGCACTGACAACCGTTTTCACATCGAAAGCGGCCCTTTCTATTCGGTGCGGTCACGGAGTCTGGCGCGGCCGAATCAATGTATGCGATTTCAGGGCTGCGGAGGGGCCTGCGCCTGATTGGCTGGATTCAATGGCCGAACCTTTTCATGATAGGCCTGGAAGACATCGTTAAACCTTAGATAACCCAGGAGTACTCCTGACGAGTCTATGATGGCAAACTTGTCTACTTCCGAATGCATAAGGACTCTTAACGCCCGAGCCAACGTATCGTCAGGAGTGAGAGGAGGTACAGTGTCCAGCACATCCTCCACAGTGACCAGCATTCGAATGGCGCTGGATGTCTTTGTATGGTGCACTCGACGAAGGGAACATACACCACGATACTTGCTTTCATTGTCGATGACTATAAAGTCGCTGGCCTGGATTTCATGGGATCGCTCTTCCAGATCCGCCAGAAGCATATGGTTTTCGCAGACCGCCCGGGTTCTGTATTCCTGAAAGACATTCTTGATCTTCAGAGAGTCCAGAATGTCCAGGTTCATGTCGTAATAATGAGCAGGCGATTCAAAGCGATTCTTCATTTGTCCGCGATATACAGACCAACGATGGGAAAGCACCGACGATACGATGGAAACAATCATCAAAGGCGGTAGCAGAGCGTAGCTACCGACGATATCGCAGACAGTGATCATACCTGCCATGGGAGCGCCCGCCACACCGCTGAAGAAGCCGGCCATTCCAACGAGAATAAACGATGGTACGGACACATCCAGCGCAGGAAAAAAATAACCCGTAAGCGAACCCACCGCCCCTCCCAGCATTCCGCCAATGAAGAGCGAGGGAGCAAAGATCCCTCCTGAGCCTCCGGTGGCCACGGTAAAGGAAGTAGTAACAATCTTGAGCAATGCTATCAGTAGGAAGAAGCCGGTGATGGCCAGTGGGTCGCTGGCCATGCCGCTGATGTCGTCCGGATTGGAGAGTGCCATGGAGCCGTGGGGATCAGCGGCCATAAAGGGATTCTTTCCCAGAATGATCAGTTGCAGAAAACCAAGACCGCTACCATAGACCTCGGGAAAGAATACTCCAATTAGGCCAACCATCATACCTCCCAGAGCGGGCTTCAGAATGGGGTGAACCTTCAGTTCTGCGAATCGGTCTCGAATATGATTAAAGAAGACCGTAAAGAGGTAGCCAATTGCCGTGCAGGCCAGCCCCAGCACCAGGTAGAAAACTAGTTCATGATAGTGCTCCAGGGATACCTCCGGAACGGCAAAGATGGTGCTTTGATTTCCTGAGGCCCTGGCCACCAGATAGGCTGTCACAGAAGCCAGAATACAGGGGATGAGAGAATCGCTTTCTATGTCTTCCCTATAGACTACCTCCACCGCCGTAAGAGCGCCCCCCAGGGGAGCGCGAAACACGGCGCCCAGTCCGCCAGCAATACCAGCCAGCATAAGCGTTCTTCGTGCCCGGGCCCCGGCCCCTACCAGTCGGGCAATGGCAGATCCAATGCCTCCACCGATTTGCATAATCGGTCCTTCCGGACCGGCGCTACCGCCAGAGGAAACAGTAAAGATGGTAGCAAGAGATTTGTAGAGAGGGATCCGGGAAGAGACCTTGCCTTCTTTTCTGTGAAAGGCATTAATCATAGTATCGGTTCCGCTTCCAGCTGCGTCCGCAGAGAAGAAGTGCACTACCATTCCGCAGAGCAGTCCTCCAATAACGGGCAGAATCAACATGATCCATGGGTTGAAAGGAACGACAGGATTGCCTCCTATGGGATGCTCTCCGGCCGGATAGCTACGGTGCAGACCTACAAGATAGTCGAACGTAAAGTGCTCGGCATAGGACAGTGCAAGATGAAAAAGGACGGCGCCTCCTCCAGTTGCCAGTCCAATCAATATGGAATACAAATAGACTCGTCGAGGAGTGCGGATACCCATCAGGGCTCGAAATCGATGGAGCCAGGGGTGATAGTCGGGCATAAGAACAGGTCTCTGAGGGAGGCCCGGGGCATCAATTGTTTTGGAAATCCAGAGGAAATTTCACGAAAGGATCGGATCTCTGGCGGCCGAAATCCACTCCCGATTCAGCCATCTGAGCCGGGACGAAGCCCGTCGGGAGGTTTATCTGTGGATTTCGGAGCTCACAGGCCTGGATCCTTTGCGCCTGCGGGTGGATCCACCCGAGCTCACAGAGAACCAGTGGGATAGCGTCCAGGATTTCGCCCGGCAGCGCAGTCAGGGACTTCCCTTTGCCTACATACTGGGCAGAGCTGGATTCTACGGGCTGGAATTCGCCATTGGGCCGGGCGTGCTAATTCCCAGGCCGGAAACCGAGGAACTGGTGGATCGCGCTCTGTATCGGGCAGAATCCAGAATCCGGACAGGTCAATCCAGCCTTAGAATACTGGATCTTTGCGCGGGGAGCGGATGCATTGGAATCGCCCTGGGTCATGTATTGCAGCAGAGAATGAAAAGTGGAAAGCTTCCTGCCACAAACCTGGAGATTTGCTTTTCCGATCTCTCGAACCGGGCCCTTGAGTATGCCAGGTTGAATGCGAAAAATCTTCTGGAAGAGAGCTTTAAGCCAGAATTCTTTCAAGGAGATTTGATGGCGCCGCTACGAAATCAGGAGATGGCCCCTTTTGACTTGATCTGCTGTAATCCTCCCTATGTCCATCCCGATGAGGTAGATCTGCTCTCGCCGGAAACTCATCTACACGAACCAGAAGAAGCCCTGTTCCATTCGAATCCGCCGGAGCTGTATCGGCAGATACTGGCGGAAATCGCTCCCTTCCTGGCAAAGCAAGGTCAGGCCATTCTGGAGCTTTCGCCTTTCATTTCGGAGGCGGTTCGCATGCTTTGCGGCTCCGCCTTTCCGGACCACTCCTGCGATCTAGAATCAGACCTTTCTGGAAAGTGCCGATTTCTGATTTTTACTTGTAAGCCATCGGCGTAAAAGGAAGAACAAGCCAATGAGAAAGAAGTTCATCGCAGGAAACTGGAAAATGAATCTGGTGCCATCAAAAGCCCGGGCCCTTGCCAGAGACCTTAAATCGGCGCTGTCCGGCGCAGAAACCGCCGAGATAGCTGTTTGTCCTACCTATGTGGCCCTGCCTGCAGTAATGGAAGAGCTGCAGGGCACCGCCATCGCTGTGGGCGCCCAGGATATGCACTGGGAAGAACAGGGAGCCTTTACAGGAAAGATCTCCCACGATATGCTCACCGACCTCGGATGCACCTATGTCATCCTCGGTCATAGCGAGCAGAGACAGTATTTTCATGAAACCGATGAAACCGTAAATAAGAAGACAAAAAAGGCGCTGGAGACTGGATTGAAACCCATTGTCTGCGTGGGCGAAACCCTGGAAGAACGCGAAGCCAACAAGACCAATGATGTGGTTCAGCGACAGCTTCTCGGAGCGCTACAAGGAATCACTGATCTCAAGGATACGGTAATCGCCTATGAACCGGTATGGGCCATTGGCACCGGCAAGAATGCAACACCCGAAATGGCTCAGGAAGTACATGCAATGATTCGCGAAAAGCTCAATTCCATGTATGCCGGTAAGGCAAACGAGATTCGCATCCTGTACGGCGGTTCCATGAAGCCAGACAATGCAGAAGGGTTGCTGAAAATGGAAGACATAGACGGCGGTCTCATTGGAGGAGCATCGCTGAAGGTAGATGCCTTTTTCGGAATCATCAAGCACGCCTGATTGAGCGTCTTTTCTAGACGCTAGCTAAAGCGATTCCGGCGATCCATTTTCGGACAGAGCGCAAATCGAAAAGGCTTTCGTTAACCTGCATCGCAGGGTCAGGGTACGTTCTCGATTCTGCGCTGCTGGTCCCGGGATGGCTCTTCGCCGGATTCGGAAGCAGAAAGAGGGATGATTCGCTCCCCGCCAGTCATCTGATTTTTGATCCATACCTTTTCTTTCCCGGAATCCAGACCAAAGGACTGAAAAGGGTACCGGAAATCCATGCCCAACCAGGTCAGCATACCGGCGCTCCAGGGAGCGATAGCAGAGTTGCTAAAAAAGCCAACCTGCTGGCGGCGCAAGGAGCCCACAAAAAGCGAATCACGGCCCCCTGGCCGCAAAAAGCCCACAGCAGCCCCATCGCCGAAGATGAAGACAACGGTAGAAGATCCTTCCAGACCACTCTCCCAGTTTTCGCCTATCCGATCCAGAATAGAGCTATTAATGATTTGGCCGCGAAGGTCCATGTGCAGCCAGAAAAAGAAGTTATCTTCTCTGTATTTGCGAAACAGCAGGCCGGCCTCATGGAAATAGTGATCTATGGATTCTGCCAGGGCCTCAGGCCCGGGTTGTCCAGAAGCGGACAGCGGTTTTCCATTCCAGGTCAGCACGGTGGGTTCGAGTATCTGACACCCTTCATCCAGACGCGCCGGATGCGCATGACTGAAATAGGATCCATTTCCGGTGCATATTGTGCGGTATTCTCTGTCCACAAATTCGGACAGCGCCGAGCGAGAGTCTTCTTGACGAATCGGATCGGTAGAATGCAGAAGGTCCCGCAATGCAAATGGAAGATCATTGGATGTAGGCACGAATATCTGAAATCGGCTGCGACTGTTGGCGGAAAAAGCCTGCAGCGACTCCAGGTCCAGAAACACAGTCAACAACCGCCGATTACCCGGCGTGGTTTCACGGCGCCAGGCGCTCAAATCTGAATGGCCTACGTTTTCGCCTTCGCCGATCTCTTCGCCTGCGGGGCCGGATTCGTAAAGCGGTCTGCTCTTTTCGCTTCGATTTATAAGGAAGTCGGCTCGAATCTCCGGATTGCTGTCATCGGGGTCCGTGCCCGGAAAACCTGCATTTCCGTCACCATCGCCATCCAGAAAGGAAGCAAAGAAAGTCATGGTTTCAGATACGGCAGCGCTTCGCAGCGACGCTCGAGCGCAACTGCCCGATACCAGGCCCCGTCCCAAAGCAAAGAAGAGCATTCCGGCAAAGATTAGACTTCCAATGGCTAGAGCTGGCGGCCATCGAAAGCCGGCCGAATCCCGCTTGAGTAGCATTAAGGTGATCCACCAATAAGAAGCCAGAAAGGTTGCGATGATGGCGGGCACAGCGCCAGGAAAAGGTCTGTACCAGTTCAGCATGGCAAAGTGCAGCCCGACGATGGCAAACGGACTGAAGAAAGCTACAACGTGCAGTACGGCCGGCAGGGAGAAGGTCTCGTATTCCGGCGAAAGCAGCAGACGGCGGCGACTCTGCAGGAATAGAAAAAGAAAAAAAGAAATCAGCAGGCAGTAGGCGGAGAATACTGCGTACTGCTGGAGGCTGGAACCAGGACCAATGTTGGCAGGAATTAGAAGAAACCGAGCGCCCAGCACACCAGCCAGAATGAAGCTGGCATTCATTCCGCGAAAAAGCGGAAATATGAACAGCAAAAGAAGCAATAATCCCAGTACAGCGGCCAGCCACAGCGCCTGCCCTTCCATGGCCGGCAGAAGAGGTCCGGAGTCCAGAATACCGGACCATCGGACCAGAGGTTCTGCGGTGAGCAAAAAAATAGCCAGAGCCGGCGAGGCAAAATTCCAGATACCTTCCACGCGAAGAAGGAGCGCACCAGGAATACGGATGACCTGAAAGTACAGCTCCAACAGTAGGCCACAAAGCAGTAAAAAGACCAGAACGGCGGCGCTGCCAGAAACACTAAGATTGAGCATATCCAGGGAAGGACCGAGTTCCAATGCCACCCAGAAGACTAGAGAAAGGGAGGAGAAGGCCAGAGCCAGAATTAGAGCAAGCACGCTACGCACAATTCGTCCCCGGATTATCTGGCCATATAGGGAAGTTGGAATGCTCTGCTGCACCTTAATCAAGTTCGGTTCAAAAAGGAAAAAGCTGCACTGCAATAGACAGTTCTTTCTTTTTCATTGACTGAGGAAGGATAGGACAAAAGTAAACGAAGGAATCCTGCGAAATTCAGAGTTGTTCGGGCTTTCGCAGCCATCGGGAGACGGCATACCATGGTAAATGCTAACAGCGATACGTTTCAGACCGAGGTGATCCAGAAATCCAGCTCAGCGCCAGTTCTGGTGGATTTCTGGGCTCCGTGGTGCGGTCCCTGCCGCATGCTGGGTCCCATTCTAGAAAAGCTGGAGCAGGAGGCCGCAGGCGCCTGGCATCTGGTGAAGGTGAACACAGATGAAGAGCCGGGCCTGGCCGGGCAGTTCAATGTATCCGGCATTCCCCACTGTGTCCTGTTCTCCAACGGCCAGCCCGTGGATCAATTCACCGGCGCCCTGCCCGAGCATATGTTACGGGAGTTTCTCGGAAAACATGTGCTGGACGATTCGGCCCGGGAGCTGGC
>JAGRNE010000009.1 GCA_020440915.1 Leptospiraceae bacterium
CATTGTTGGATATTATTGCCAATAGACGAAATCCTGACCATGGAAGAGTGGAATACGGGGAAACGCTGCGCATAGGCTATTTCGATCAGATGGCCCGGCACATGCCAGAGGAGATGCGGGTCGAAGAATTCTTCAAGCGCGAAGTGGGCAACCATGTAATGGGTAGCGGCCTTTCGCCCGCCGAGCTTCTGGAGGCTTTCCTCTTTCATCCTTCGGTGCTGTATCGCCCCCTGGGAAAATTGTCTGGAGGCGAAAAGAGACGGATCCTTCTGGTTTCCATACTCTTATCTGCGCCCAACTTCCTGATTCTGGATGAGCCCACCAATGATTTTGATATAGCGACTCTAACCGCTCTGGAAGCTTATCTGGATGGCTTTCCGGGCCCGGTGGTTACTGTATCCCACGATCGCTGGTTTCTGGATCGTATTGCATCGCATCTCTTTCTCTTTCGCCCGGATGGACAGATCCAGGACTATATTGGTAGCGCATCGGACTATCTCGTGGATCGCAAGGATGCAGATTGGTTGGCCGAACAGGGTTTATCCTCCCAGGAATCTGATTCTTCTAAAGCAGGGCAAGGGGAAGCAAATAACTCTTCCTCCGGAGGAATACAGCCCGTTCAGGAACGGCCGCAAAGAATGGGAAACAAAGAGCGAAAGGAACTGGCAGATCTTCCCGGCCGAATCGAGAATCTGGAAAAGGAGATTGAAGAACTGGAAACAAAGCTCTCTTCCGGCGAAGCCAACCAGGAGAAGCTGGCTGCCTGGGGCGAAAGGCATGTCAAAGCCAACCAGGAGCTGGAAAGGTCTATGGAACGATGGGTGGAGTTGGAGGAGTTGGCAAAGGCTCAAAAGCTCTGAAAGTCTGTAGCAGACCTTTCTGGACTGGAAGTGTCCGGGCAGGGACTCCGGGAAGGAGTGCCTGCTCGTCTATTAAGACGCTGCCGGGAGAATTAACTTATAGCAGCAACTTCTTCATCAGTCAGCTGGCGAAACGCAAATCGATAGCCTTCGTAGATCGCGATTCCATAGAAAAGCAGATCCATGGGGGAGAAGGTTTCCTGGTAGATGTCTGCGATTACGTCCGGCGTAATATAGGATAGCAGAGTCAGGAAATTCATATCCTCTTGAATCGACGCGGAAACCAGCACAGCCAGCAGGTTCCCTCCGGCGCAGCCAACCAGGGCAAGAGCTCCTCCGATAATTCCGTAGATTGTATCGATTCCCTTTCCCAGAATACGCACCCCAAATCCTACCAGGATGCCCACAACCATGGCAATGAAACCAATCTGATAATGGGTTATTGCTGTTACCAGAGCCCAGATACCGGCTCCCAGCGCGGCGCCCAGGAGTCCGCCCGCCACGCCGCCAGCCAGACTTTGCTGGGCACGGATATCTTGAACCAGTTTTCCTGCAGGGGTGTTGTCAGTTTGCGTTTCCGGGTTGGAACCGGGGAATTCTCTTAGATCGTTCATTGTTTTCTCTTTTTTCCGAGTACCGGAAATCGTTGAGGTCAACAGAAGAAATAGTTCTGTAAAATTCAAGTCAAGGAAAAATAACCGGCATCGGGTGGGCGCGCCAGAAGTGATAAAACGGCCCAAAGAGCCGTGGGGGCGACGTTGAGCCAACAAATACGGGTCGATCTCCGGCTGTTCTGTGGCATGGTGCCTCGGTGACAGGATATCCACTCAGGCTGGAAGCGCGAGTTTATTGTGCGCGATGCACGGCCGTGAGAAGAAATACAGGGTACTGCCCCCGAGGTTTTTCCACGACGCCAACGCGTCTGCATTCAACATTCCTGAAGTCTGCTTCCTCCGCGATGGCAAGAAAGCCATCCGGCAGAAGAAGGTTGCGGAATCTGGCAAACATGGCTGGTATATCTGCGATATGGTGCATGGTCATGGATGAGACGATGCCGGCGAAGCGTCGCTCCAGGGTTTCGGTCGTTAAATCCAGTTGAAGGCTTTCCAGTTCGCAGGCAATGGTACTTGCTTTGGCCAGTAATTGACGGTTCATGGAAGGGGAAATATCCACTGCAGTGATCTTTCTTACATGGGGCGCTATTCGCTCCAGGAGCGGTTGGGGTATTTATGATGGCAGTTACCGTGCCCGCACATTGTATTGTCGTGTTGACGGGAACAGTCGCAAAAAGCAGCGAGTGGGCTCTAACTCTGCTGTTCCAGAATCTTTCTGGCTTCTTTCAGTAATTCTGAAGCCACCGGTACCCTCACCATTCCGTCCTTATCTGGACTGGAATAGTCCAGAGGAGCATAGACCTCCTCCAGCGAGTCCTCTTTTAGCTTCTCGGGTCCGATCCATTGAGCAAAGGCTCCAACCATTCTGCGATGCAGATCGTCGATTTTGATCTGGGCTCCCGCTTTCTTATAATAGCCGTAGGCCATGAGCGGAAGCCGTTTCTCGTACATGTAATAGTCGCCAATGCGAATCAATCCTTCGTTGTGGCCCGCCCGGGAATAGAACTCCCGGGCGCGATGGAAATCTTCCTCATCAAAGGCTGCATCCCCTCTGCGGATGAGTTCTTCCTTAATTCTGGCGTCCATTAATACTTATTACGGCACTTTGTATGAGTTGGGCAAGGGGAAAAACCGCCGTCCTTTTTCGAATCTTACCTGCTTTTCCATAAATCCGGCGCTGCTGGCCGGGGCCCGCTTTGGATTTGTGGTCTGGATTTCGGTTGATGTTTTAATTCCTGGATTCGGCCGGGCCGCAGGGGACGGGCTCTGGCCCGGAAAAGCCCGCCGGAAGCCCTCCAGAATGCAAGAAAGCGTGCTGTCCGGCGTGCCTTTGCCGCTGTCGCAATGCCTGTTTGGCACCTCCGAAAAGGGCTTCTGTCATGCACTCGGCGATGCAGGCCCGCCGCCGAATATCGGCCCTTCAGAAACGTTAGAGCGTCAGGCAGTAGCCGGAGTGTTTATGGTGCAACGGCCCTGAAATACTGTGCCGTCTTCAACGATCAAGCTGGGCGTTACAATATCTCCATACAAACGGCCGGTGGAAAGAAGTACAACCCGGGTCTTCGCCTGTATAGAGCCACGAATTTCCCCGCCCACCACAACGATGCCTGCGCGAATATCGGTATCGACCACACCGCTCTGGCCTACAAGAACCTTGCCATCAGTGATGATGAGACCTTTGAAGTAGCCGTCGATTCGGATGAGATCTTTGACTTTGAACTCTCCGCGAAATTCGGAGCCTTCGCCGATCAGGGAATTGACGATTAACGATTCGGTGGATTCAGCCATTGTTCTTGCAGGTGATTCATGAAGGCATGGGGATTGTAAGCCACCGTGCCTATATGAAGCTCGTAGTAAAGCATGTTCGTAGGAGCCTGTCCCGTCTGGCCGCTAAGGCCAATGGCCTGGCCCTTTTCTACCTGGTCGCCCACGCCTACATCTACGCGATCAAGATGCGCATAGAAGGTTTTCATACCAAAACGATGTTCAACCCAGACGTGTAATCCAAAAACGGCATCGTAATCTACGCTCACTACTTCGCCGGGAGCGGTGCTCACTACCTCTGTTCCCGGCACCGTTCCGATCTCAATTCCCTGGCGAAAGACCTGCTTGCCTCGCAATGCATCGGTTTGCCAGCCAAAGGGGCTGAGGATGTAGCCCCGGGCCGGCCAAATACTCGGAGTGTTGGAAAGCAGGTTTTGCATCTCCCTTCCTTTCAGCTCTTTGAGAATCCGGTCCGAAAGTTCTACGGCCCGCTTCAGGTTTTCGTTGTCCTGCCTGGAAAGAAAAAGGACTCTCTGCAACAGCTCTTCGGTGCGACTTTGTTCGCAATCGCTGCCCAGGGACTTACACTCATCCACTGCTTCGCGAAGCCTGGTTAGCTCCTCTTCCATAATGGCCTGGCCGGCTCCGCCCTGCGCATAGGGCTCGGTGCGATCGCCACCAAGCTTCAAGTAGAGCTCGGCGATGGTGTTTGCATAACTGGTGATTGTGCCATGTAGAGGCAAAATCTCTTCTGCCATGCGAACGCTCTGGAGATTGAACTGGGAATTGGAAAGGCCCATGTCATAGAACTGAATGTCTTCTCCGGATTTACCTACCAGGCTAAATACGGAGATGGTCATAACAACCAGAATGGCCAGAACGCCTGCCGAAAGCGAATAAAGGTTAATGTGTGCGTTAAAGATTTTTCGTTCGTTATGGGGAATCACCATGATGGTGAGTTTTTCCCGGCCCTTCAGATGAACCAGTTCCAGAAATTCCCGTACATCCTCTTTCCATTTGTCCCAGCGAGTGGGTGGACGAGCTGGTTGGCCTGGATCCCGCAGATAGTCCTGAAGTTGAGAATAGGACATGGGGTCCTGATTCTTCTTTTTGCTACTTCGAGCTCCGGACTTACGCTGTTGATTCTTCTTTTTCTCAGACATTGTCGCTATTGCATTTCATAGAATCGTCGCCCTTTCCCGAGGAACGGGCCCTTCTTCACTGAAACTCACCGATCTTTTTCTATAACAGGCGTTGCCTGCACATTTTGCGGGCAACCATTTCCTGTCATTTGCATTTTCGGCGGTCGGAACGGGGCTCTGCAAGCCAGGGTCCGGTCCCGGAGCCATTTATGGCCCATTGCGCCGTTTTTCGTTCTTTTTTGACCCGTACCATGGGACAGGGTTGTTGTCTGGCCAGCCTTTTTTATTCGTCGGCCGAGCACTGTTGGCGAAAAGCAATGGGGCTGGCAGAATCCTGGCAGCCGAGAGTATCCCTGGAAGAGTCCTGGAAACAATTCCATTGGAATCCCATTTCAAAAAAGGTTTGCGTGTACGGAGTAAGCACCGGACTATTCGTGGCTTATGGCAGAAAAAGATAGCAATACGAGTCATGATGCGGAAGGCGGAGGAAGTACTCATGCCCCATGGCAACGCGAATTCTTCAAGAACGTGGAAGGATTTATGCGTTACGGCGTTTCCGAGGAAAAAGCCAAGGAAATCCTCACCAAATTCCTCAAGCTATCGGTAAGCACGCCGCTGCCAGATGTGACAAAAACCTTCCAGGATCCTGATCTTCTGGATGAAGTAGGTGTGCATACGCGGCAGGATCCAGTTCTGCGGGACTTCATGGTGGAGTTTCTGACTCCGCTTATGCGGAACTTCACTTTTGAGGGAAGCGAGAATGTGCAGTACATTACTCCGCTACTGGGTAAGTTTCCTGTAACTCTGATCTCCAATCACATGAGTCACCTGGATGCTCCGGCCATCTACAACATGCTTTACAATGAAGGCGGAGAGGCGCGAAACATTGCAAATCAGCTGGTCTTCATTGCCGGTCGACTTGCTTTCGAGCCGGACTTTGCTCGCCTGGCGCTGTACATGTTCGACACGCTGCTTGTATGCTCCAAGCTGGACATGTCCGACAATCCCGGTCTTGCAGATTTGATGACCCGAATCAATATGCGGGCCTTCCGTCAATCCCAGCAACTGCAGAAAGAAGGAAGAATCCTTTCCATCTTCCCCGAAGGTACGCGAAGCCGCACCGGTAGATTGATTTCTTTCGTAGATACCGTATACCATTACGTGGCGAACAAGATTATCATTCCGGTGACCCTGGAAGGCACCGATAACATTCTGCCCACTTCATCGTTTCTCTTTAATGCGGCAAATGGTAAGATGGCCCTGGGACGTCCTATTCTGGTTGGTAAGCTACCGCCTAAACTAATGGAACAGCTTCCGGATTTTGTGGATCGTCTGGACGTTCCGGAAACCGCAGATAAGAAGCAATACATTATCGATAACCTCGCTACAATTGTAGGGCAGAATCTTCACAAACACAGACATGGAACCTATCGAAACCTGTATCTGGCGGACGATCCTCGTAACAAAGAAAATCGATTGATCTCCAGGTCTGTGAAGCCGGACCAGCGCGTGGTGGTGATCGGTCATTCTCCTTATGGCACGGCCATCGCTTCTGTGCTGGCCAACAAAAATGCGGATATCCTCATCTACACCGACGATGCGGAGAAAGCAGAGGAATACAATGCTCGAAGGGTGGACGGTCAGCATTTTCCTCTCTTCAAACTTCCACCAAACATTAGCTTCACTTCGAATCCCGTGGATGTGGAGCAGGGCACCCTTTTTGTGCAGGCCGCTCGGCCCTGGGAACTGGATCGATACTACAGCAGACTGAAGCTTTATCTACAAAAGAATGATGCCCCTGTTGTAAGCGTAGTGAAGGGCTTCACAGGTTCCGAAAAAGGGCTGATCCTGGACGATCTATCCAATGAATACGATATTCATCCTGATCGCCACGTTGTGATGGCCGGCGCCAACTATCCGGAACAGATCATGGAACGCAAGATCTCAGGCTATGAAATGGCAGCGAATCGCCCGGACCTTGTGGCTGAGCTTACTCAGCTTTTCAGTACTGCCTATGTCTTTGTTCGCCCGGCTCTGAACGCTGCCGATGTGAGAGGTGTCCAGCTCGGCGGAGCACTGAAGAATATCTATGCTCTGGCCACCGGTCTGCTGGATGGCTACTATGAAAGCAGCCTGGGAGGAAACTGTGACAACTCGCTGTTCCACGTTTCCAATCGCTTCTTCCGGGAAATGACGGCCATCGGCACTGCGATGGGTGGCAAGGCAGAGACCTTTAGCGGATTATCCGGCCTTACGGATCTGATGCTGGCCTGCTTTGGAGCGGATGCCCGGGATCGACAGTATGCCCATGACTTCGTGAATGGAAAAGCGGAAAAGGATCACAAATCCAACGGAGTGTTCGGCGTACGGTCTTTGCCAAATCTTATCAATTTGAATCCTGACGACTACCCGGTTGCTTTTGCTGTGCATGCCGTGATGGTAAAAGGAATGGAAGGCGAGCATGTGCTGGAAAGCATTATGTACAGCCTGCGGAAATTCTAACAGCTTTCCCTGCGCCTGTTGACCGGAAGATCTTGAGATTTTCCGGTTTTCTTAGTTCGCAGTTCGCAGATCAGCCAGTCATTGGCATCCGATCCCGGGGGCACATTCGTACCACCAGGACCCGGAATGCGCCGTTTGCTGGAGGGTTGAATCAGTGGCGCCCCAGGTGATTCGTTTCGCTGGGGCCGGTACCAGATGTTCGCCAGAGAATGGCGAAGGAATGTGGCCACCGTCCTAACATTTGTGGCTTCAATCAGAAGCGATCAGAAGCGATCAGAAGCGATCAGGGGCAAGCAGAGGCACTGAAACTTAATAGGATTCAACTCCGCATCTTCTGACGGTTGAACTCCAGGGAACCGCCCGGCGGAATCGTAAGCCAACTCCATTCACCTTTCTTGAAGAGCCGGCAAAGATACATGATCTGTCCAATATGATAGCCGGTATGCGAAAGGGAACGCTGCACAGCCAGATACACCGTATGGGGCTCCTGACGGATTGTAACGGTGCGATTTAGATCTTCTTCGGTGAGCGAAAGAAGAGTAGAGTCCAGGGCATTCCAGCCATCATTCCAGATTTGAAAAATGGAACTGCGGTTTTCGCCTGCTGAAATCTTGAACTCATTGTCCCGATTGCGATCGGCCTTTTCTCCATCGGTGGTGAGAAAATTAGTCCAGCGTGAATTCAGATTTCCCCCCACATGCTTCACGTTGATTGCGATGGAATGCGAGCGAGGGCCAGGACAATAGAAGAATTCTTCATCGTCATTCAGTTGCTGTATAGCGCCCTCGGCCATGGTCTTGCCCTGCAGGAAGGTCGATCGAGTGGATTCAATAAAGGGATGCATTTGATTCTCCGGGGATGGATTTGTAATTCGCGGAATCGCGGTGCTTCGATGGTCCACGCTTTCGTATTCTTTGGAACGACGATGGTATCCGGTCCAGTACGTTTCAGTTCAAGCCTGGCAAGCAGGGATACAGGCATAGGATCATCGGGACGACCCTATGCGATACCAATAGACATGGTTAGGTTCTTAAATGGTTAAGTATCTCGAAGAATACCGGCTTCCATTTCTGTTAATCACGGTTTACAGATCTTTCAAGTCTCATTCTATAGTGGTTAGAAAGTTACAGATCCAAGGAGATTACAATGAAAGCAAAAAGAATACTGGCTCTTCTCATGCTTGGCCTGGCGCTCGCCTGGCTACCCGCCTGCGAATCCATTACCGGCGAAGACGACGACGATAATACAGAACTACTCCTTCTGGCATACCTGGGACTGAACAAGGTCCAGATCAACCTGACCAACAACAGTACATCCGGTAGTTTTACTCTGTGGACAGCGTCCAATGACGGGCTGAGCTGCGTCACTCAGGCCGCGGACTTTGGAACCATTGCCAATGGCGCCACCGGTACAGTGACCATTGCTCCTGTTTCTGGAGGGTACATGTTCAAGGATCCCAGCAACAATTGTCAGGCAGTGACGCCCATCGGAACTTCAGTGGGTGTTGCGAATTGCACCTGGGATGGGGGGGTAATATCCTGTAGCTAAATCCGGCCTTCGAAAGGCATTTTCAACTGAAGTTTTCCGGTTCTGCCCCGGGGGCAGTTCCGGGAAGCCCGAATTTTTTTCGCTTTCGGGAACCTTTTTCCCGGCTGGCGGGTTTTCTCATCAGAAGCGGCCAGAATGCCGCAATCCACAAAGGATGGGAAAAATGAACACAACTCTAAAAGCAATTTCCGCCACCGCCCTGATGGTGAGCTTTCTTGCCGGAGCAGGACTTTCTGCCAGACCAGATCGCGAGGGTCCAAAAATGGATACTGAAAAGCGTCTGGAGCATATGCAGAAAAACCTGAATCTGTCCGCCGAGCAGACAGAACAAATCCGAACCATAATGAAGAAATACGAGCCGCAAAGAGAAGCGCTTGTTCAAAAGCTTCGTCCGCTAAACAAGGAACTTTTTGAGCTCATGGCTCAGGAAGAACCCAATCGCAATGCGATCAAGGCCAAGATGCAACAGATAAGCGATATTCGCATCGAACTGCGTCTTCTGATGCTGGACGGGCGGACCGAAACGTTCAAGGTGCTTAACGCCGACCAGAAAGCAAAGTGGAAGGAACAAATGAAAAAGTTTGCAGAGAAAAGAGGGCCCAAAGGAAAGGACCGTGACTGAGGCCCGATTTCGTCAGATTATATCCGGCACCAAGCGAGCGGTGCTGGGCGCCATCCGGGCTCATTTGAGTCCGGCTCTGGCGCATGCGGTGGACGATGTAGCGCAGGAGACTTACCTGCGGATGTACCGGGCTCTGCTGAAGGCGGGAATTCCGGAAGACGAAAAGGGGCTTTCCAGTTGGGCCTACGTTATTGCTCGAAATGAATGCTACCGATTCCAGAAGAGGGAAAGCGGCATTCGTAAGAAAGCAGATGCGGCGGCCGATGTAATGAATCTTCAACAATGGACCCAGGATAAGTCCCTGGATGAATTTCTGGATCTGGAAGAACTGGAAGGGTGGTTGCAGATGTTGGAAGAGCCGTTCCGAAGCGCCATACAGGGAATTCTGGAAGGAAGATCCATAGCCGAGCTGGCGGCCAGCCTGGGCGTACCGGAAGGCACCGTGAAGTCTAGAATTCATCGGGCTCGTAGCAAACTGACTGAATTCCGCGACGAGCAGAACCGGGATCTGGCGCTCAGTGCGCAGGAAGAATCATGAGGGGAACAAGAAGATGAAAGCGAATCGGCAAAACAGAATGGAACTGGAACAAAAAATTGAAGAAAGACTCAATGACGAAACCTGGGATTACCGGATGGCTTCGGCCGTGCTGCGCAAAGAGGGAAGGAAGCGAAAGGCATTTTTGGCCACAGCTGCCATTGCGCTTCTGGGCCTGGGTCTGGGGTATCTTTCCTGGAGTTCCGACTCCGCGAATCCTGAAGAAGAATTGAGCCCTTACGTTTTTTCCGATGCGACGGTGTCTGCAGATGAGAGTGTGGATTTGTTGGCAAGCGGTCTGGTCTTCGAATAGGAATTGACTTTCAGCCTGAGTAGCAAGCCCACTGCACTATGCCCGATCCTTCGATTAAACAACCTGAAAACTCCGCTGGAAAGTGGTATGTGGACCAGACCTGCGTACCCTGTCACCTCTGCATGGATGAGGCTCCGGACCTTCTGAGTTATGCGGAAGGAGAAACCCACACCTACTTTGCCCGCCAACCACAAAATGCAGAAGAGGAGAAGCAAGCTCAAGAAGCCATGGAAGCATGTCCCACAGAAGCCATCGGAAACGACGGCTGAGCGACGGACCCTGCCCTGGTCGGGGACAACCCGGAGCGCCATCATCCAATACATTATGTCTTGCCTTTTCTGAAAGACCACGGCGTGCGCACAAAAAAAGGCCAGCTTAAATAGCTGGCCTTTGTTCATTATCCGGTTGCGGAAAAATCAATATTCGTCGTCGTACTGACGTCGTCCACCACCACCTCGGTGGCCTCCGCGACCCCCTCCCGATCGGCCTCCACCGCCAGATCTCTCAAAACGCGGTTTGTTTTCCTTTGGTTTCGCTTCATTGATCCTTAGCGCTCTGCCATTGATCTCAAAACCGTTCAATGCCGAGATGGCAGCCAGCGCCTGGCTTTCTTCTGGCATAATTACGAATCCAAATCCTCTGGATCGGCCTGTTTCACGATCCATCATGATCGTGGCTTTCTCAACTTCTCCGTGCTCTGCGAACAGCGCCTGGAGTTCCTCATCATTCAAGCTGTACGGGAGGTTGCCCGCATAGATATTCATCATACTTAACCCAATCGAAATTTCCCGGATAAACGACCTGTAGATCCAGGATGCAAGCGTTGTAGGCCAAGCTGAGCAAGGGTCAACACATAAATTGAGCCAGGAAAAAAATTAGCCCGGGCGAAATTTCGCCCCATCAAGGGTCGGCTTTTTTCGAGTTCGCTATTTTTTTTCCTTCATCCGCATTATGTCGGAAAACTGGAGCATGTCCCGCTGACTCTTGCCGGCCGCGATCATAGGAAATACCTTTTCATCGGCGGGGATGACCGCTTCCAGAAGGGCAGGGCCGTCATCATGAAGCAAGAATGCCAGACCTTCTTCTACCTCGGAAGGATGGCTAATCTGCATAGCGGGGATATGATACGCTTCCGCCAATTTGACGAAGTCCGGATTGTATTGCCATTCGGACTCGGCGTAGCGTTCCTCGTAGAAGAGTTCCTGCCATTGTCGCACCATACCCAGGAAATTGTTGTTCAGTAGTAGAATTTTCACGCCCAGGTTGTACTGGCGAATGGTTGCCAATTCCTGAATGCACATCTGATAGGAACCGTCCCCGGTAATGCAGACTACCAGATCGTCCGGGTGAGCGAATTTCGCCCCAATGGCCGCAGGGAGTCCGTAACCCATGGTTCCCAGTCCGCCGGAGGTCAGCCATCGATTTGGTCGATCAAAAAGATAGTACTGGGCGGCCCACATCTGGTGCTGGCCCACATCGGTGGATACGATGGCCTTTCCTTCCGTATGTTTATAGAGTAGGCTTAACACCCTCTGTGGCTTTATGTGTTGCTGGCTTTCTTCGTATTCCAGAGGGAATTTCTGTTTGTAGCCATCCAGATGGTTCACCCATTCGGAGCGATCCTTGTTCTCGATGTAGGGCAGAAGGGCCCGAAGCACTTCCTTGAGGTCTCCGTGGAGCATATGGTCCACGGAGACTCGCTTGTTGAATTCTGCAGAGTCGATGTCAACATGGGCGCGAACCGCATCGGCTGCGAAATCATGGGGTACGCCCGCTACGCGATCGTCAAACCTCGCCCCCAGCGAAAGGATATAGTCGCATTCAAGAATGGCTTTGTTCGCGGCTGCGGTTCCATGCATACCGGGCATGCCCACTGAAAGTATGTGGCTGCCTGGAAAAGCGCCCAGGCCCATGAGGGTACAGGTTACAGGGCTCATGGCCTTTTCGGCCAGATCCAGGATTTCTTCGGCCGCGGCTGCGTTGATGGCGCCGCCGCCTACGTAAAGCAGAGGTCGTTGCGCCTTGTTCAGCGCTTCGGCAAATTTTTGAAAGTCGCCGGATAGCTGTGGCTGACTGGAAAAGCGCGGGCTCAGATCGCTCTGACCCTTTTCGCGCTCTGTGAGACCGGTCTGAACATCTTTGGGAAAATCGATGAGCACTGGTCCGGGACGGCCGTGACTGACCATGGTCCAGGCCTCTTCGAATACATCAGCAATTTCGTCTGCGGATTTGATGAGCGCATTGTACTTTGTAATGGGAATGGAAATCCCGAACATATCCGCTTCCTGGAAGGCGTCGGAGCCGATGGCTGTGGTGGCTACCTGTCCTGAGATCACGAACAGTGGAATTGAGTCCATTTTCGCATCCGTCAGTCCTGTGACGATATTGGTGGCCCCTGGGCCGGAGGTAACGATGACAACGCCGGGTTTGCCGGTGGACCGGGCATAGCCTTCAGCCATATGAATGGCGCCCTGTTCGTGCCGGACCAGAATATGTCGAATGTTGGAATGATAGAGTTCGTCGTAGAAAGGTAATATGGCTCCTCCCGGGTACCCAAAGACCAGGTCCACTCCCCTGGATTCCAAAAGCTCTACAAGTAGCCTGGCGCCGGTTTTGCTCATTTCCTTCCTCCGTGGGCGCCGCCTATACCGCACCCATTATGGTCAAAGAAATGAAAGTAACGGTAGACTGCAAAAAAAATCTCCGGGAAAAGGTAGGAATTTGAAGGAAACCCGCCGGCATGGAAGTGAAAGATCTAAAACAGTTCTATCAGAAGCTGTCCCAGCTCGACCCCCAGAATCCGCCGGTGGTGCTGGTATCCGGCACCGATGAAAGCATTTTTGACGAGGTTCTGAAGAAGCTCGAGGCGAAGATGCAGAGTTTCGAGCCAGTGATCACAACGTTCAGCGGAGAACCAGGGGATGGTGAAAGGTTTCTGGAGGAGGTGTTTAATATCCCTCTCTTCAGTCCCTATAGGATGATCGTATTTCGCCATGCAGAAGCGGTGCTACCCGCCTTGCTTTCCCGGGACTCCAGCCGGGACAGCTATCAGACCGATCTATCCTCCCGTCCCGATGCGACACTACTCGTTATCCAGCATGAAGGCACGGTTGGCAAGGCCCTTCAGAAGGCTCTGGGATCGAAGACTCTCCATTATGTCTCAAGAGATATCTTCGCAGAGAAGCTGGAGCAGGCCATAGAGCAAATGGCTCATGGAGCCGGATTGATACTTTCCCAGGAAGCGCTCTATGAAATCAAAGAAAGAACTCCTCCTCGAACCGGTGCGCTGCAAAGCGCTCTTCAAAGGTTAAAGGATCTTCTGCCGGCAGAGAAGCATAAATCGGTATCGCTGGAAGATGTGCGAGAAGTGCTCTTCCCTAGAGTTGGCTGGAATCTCTTTCGCCTGGTAGATAGCCTTTTTGCCGGCGACGTTATCGGTTACCGAGCAGAAATTCAGAGCTACAACGCCTCCACCGACTCCTTTCTATCTTTGCTTTCGCAGATCCTTCGAAGAGCCAATGAAATAAGGCATTATCGCCTGGGCGCCTCTATGAGTATGCGTCCACCAGAGATGGCTCAGTTTCTGGGTATTCAGGGAAGGCATGAGTTTGTGCAAAAGAAGATCATGCAGCAAAGGGATCAGGAAAAGAATCGATTTTCCCATGATCGTCTGGAGAAGATTTACGACTTTCTTGTGGAGGCCGGGGAGTCTTTTCGCAGCAATGTGCGGCTGGAGCATCAGAAATCCTATTTTGATTTTAAGGCCATGGAGATCTTCTTTCCCCGGGATTCAAAGCAGCGAACCGGCTGATTCTGTTTGACCTGCTACGGTACTCTCGCCAGGATTTGATTTTCTATGCAATATTCAATTCATATCCTGTCTACCGGTACCGAGCTGGTTTCCGGTCGTTCCAGGGATGGAAATGGTCCTTTCCTATGCAGTTACTTTTCGGATGCGGGCTACAGCGTTTCCTCTATGGTTATACTGCCAGACGATCCAGAAGAGCTCTATCGGTACTTCCTGAAACTGGAAGCGAATGCAAATAAAGAGGAAGTCCTGGTCGTTGTGATGACCGGTGGGCTCGGACCCACCGAGGACGATCATACGGTGGATGTTCTGTCACGCTTCAGCGGATCGCCGACGAAAGAGGATCCCGAAGCATTGCGTCGGTTGCAGTGGGTGGCCAGGAAGTCTTCCAGGGTGAAGCTGGAGTCTGCGCGAAGACAGGTTCGAGTGCTGGAGGGCCAGGAAGTAGTAAACAATCGCCGAGGACTCGCTCCTGGCATCTTGATGAAGAAAAACAGGCCTGCCGGCGGGCAGATGACCGTGCTGGCGCTGCCGGGTGTGCCGTCCGAAATGCATCCCATGTTTGAGGCCGCGTCGAATGCCCTTATGCAGATTCTGCCTTCCACAAGCATTCATCGAAGTGTGCTGTACATCTATGGGGAGGGAGAGTCCAGTTTTCAGGCCAAAATCATCGAGCCCATACGGGACGATCTTTCCCCGGACTTCCGCTGGGGCATAACCTCCGGTCGGGGGCATATTCGCATCTTTCTGGAATCCCCGCAGCGCCGGGAAATCGCACTAATCGAAGATAGCGTTGCCGGATCCTATGGTCGGAAGTACTTTCGTAAGCCGGTGGAGGAACTCATCCACGAACACTTCCTGGAAAAGAAGTATTTGCTGGCTACTGCGGAATCCTGCACGGGCGGTCTGGTGGGAAAACTCATTACAGATCGGCCAGGAAGCTCAGGATTCTACTACGGTGGCGCAGTGGTCTATTCCAATGAGGCAAAGGTTAAAGTCCTGGGCGTCTCCCGGGAAATCCTGGATAAATCCGGAGCCGTCAGCGAGCCATGTGCGAGGGCCATGGCCTCGGAACTCCGCATTCGAACCGGCGTCAGTTACGCTCTTTCTATCACAGGAATTGCGGGGCCAGAGGGCGGCAGCGATGAAAAGCCTGTGGGTACAGTCTTTGTTGGACTGGCCGGTCCGGAGGGATCAGAGGTTATTCCTCTTTTTTTCCCTCTGGATCGCGAAAGGGTAAGGGAATACACGGCGATTATGTCCATGTATCTGCTCTATGATTTTGTGCTTCGCACAGAAGGCCGTTAAACCCCTGGCCGTCGCCTCCCTCTCTTCAAGGCATTCACAATAACCGGGGAATTTCCTTTATTTGCGGTGGCAATTTGTCGTGCTGGAGCAGGCCGCTTTCATGGTCGGCATTGGTACAAAGGCGGCTGGCAAGCCTCGGGGTAGTTTCGGTATACCAATCATAGGGGGCCCACAAGCATTCGGAAGCCAGGCATTGCTCACCGGTAAACCGTGTTGCGGGCAATTTGATTTACAAATGTAGCGGCCTCCGTACACTGAGCCCATGGCATTAAAGTGGATTGATCTTTTCGAAGGATTGATGAAAGAGGCGATACCATTCGACGAGAATGGCTACATAGTCAAAGCCACCTTCGATACAGAAGCCAGCAACTACGCAGTCATAGAGCTTATTGCATTCAAGAATGTGAAGAACATGAACATGAGCGACAAGAGCGTGACCTTCTACTCCGACGGTTACAAGGTCTTCGTAGCCTATGAACCAGCTACGTATCGCTTTCGTTTTCAGGAACCTTATCTTCGGGACGGGATCTATCAGTTTCCAGTCCGGTTTAACGAAGTGGAGGCCCTGGAGCTTCCGAAACATGATAAGATTTTCATTTCCAAAGAGCCCTACATGAGCCAGGGCTCCTTTAATGTGGATCGACCTACCGGCGGAAACATAACATACTACATCTACAATAATGAGAAAGTAGAAGAGCACATCTTTCAGTTCATCAATTCCATTCTTGTGGACGATCTGAGGATTACGAAATCAGTGATGCCTCAGGTAAATGAGCACGTGAAGAGAAACCTGGAGTATTTCTATCGCGCCGAGCGCAATGCCTCCGGCGAAGGTTAGGAAGAAACAGCGGATGCGGTAGCGGCTGCAGCGGAGGGGGGCCGAGTCTTCCAGCGTCGGTGCACCCAGAAATACTGTTCCGGGCATTGTCGGATTTGCTCCTCCAGAGCGTGTACCCAGATTTCCGTATAATGACGGATGGCGGCTTCTCGATCCGGGAAAGGCTTTAAGTCAACTATTCCCAGGTCCTGGATTTTTACATGGACTCTGCCATCGTCTCCATGGGTGGCGCTGTACATTAGAATTGTAGAACCTGTGAGTCCTGCCATCAAAGCAGGCCCGCGAAAGGTAGAAGCGGGGCGACCAAAGAAATCTACGAATATACCTGATTGGCCGGCATTCTGATCAGAAACGAATCCCACGCGACCGCCTTTACGAAGATATCGAATCGCTTTCTGGCTTTCTTCCACCTCGAATAATTCGATTCCGCTGGATTCGCGCACTTTTTTGTACCATCGATCCACAAAGGGATTGCTCAGTTTCTTGTAGATGCCGCCGCCTTTGAGGATACGGCCGGTGTATTGCACCAGAAGTTCCCAGCTACCCAGGTGACCGCAATTACAGATGATCCCGTTGCCTCGATCCAGCGCTTTTTGTTCCTGCTCTCTGGAATCGCCTTCGTAGATCAGGTACTTATCGTAGAAGGCCCTGGTCATTCGCGGGCCATAGAAGGAGTCCGCAATCAAATGCCCCAGGTGAAACCAGGTCTTTTTTGTAGTGCTCGCAACCCATTGCTCATCCTTTTCCGGGAAGGACTGCCGAATGTTGTCGGCAGCAATTCTTCTGTACTTGCCTGAAATTGGATAAAGAACTGCGGCCAGGAATTTGCCGTAACCCAGGCACCACCGGTAGGGCAGGATCCGGAAGGGTATCGAAAAGCCCAGGATAAGCAAATAGACCAGAAAATAGCCGACCATAGCTACTAAGAATCGGCCAAGTTGCTACCGTTGAAAGCGAAAAAAGACCGGGTGTTGGGTTGCTAACAGGGCCCTGGAAGCGAGAAGGAGAGCAGGCGTTGGGTGGCTGCCAGGCTCCCCGGATCCCGATTACCAGTCATTTCATCCGGAAGATATTTCGTACACTACATCGCCAATTCGCACAGTGCTGGATTCGGTTCCGTCTGTGGACCAGAGCTCGGCTCCATTCGTACCGTCGTTGGCCTTGAAAAATACCCGATTTCCCATTACGGTGAGTGACGATGGGGCGGAACTACTCGAAGGATTGATATTCTTGATCATGTTCGTGCCGGAAGCGGTACCGTCGCTGATCCAGATTTCTGATCCCTCCGTAGCATGATTGGCACGGAAGATAAGCTGGTCATTCAGAACCACCATAGATTCGATGCCTGAATTACCGGAAGGATTGCTCCTTGTTACCATTTCCGTGCCGCTTTCGGTTCCATTTGTTTTCCATAGCTCTCGTTCCCCGGTTGAATCTTCGGCAAGGAAGTAGACGATACCGTTCAGTTCGATGAAATGGCTCGGCGAACTGGAACCGGAGGTATTGATATTCTTCACCAGATACGTTCCTTCATCGGTTCCGTCCGTTCTCCAGAGCTCGTAGTCCGAGCTTCCGTCCATTGACCCTTCGAAAAAGGCGATCCGTGCACACTCTTGCGGAGCATCCGAAGTTCCGTGCACGGTGGGATTAAGATTTCCGCAACTCTGTGAACTGGAAGCGGCCAATAGAGCCAGCAGCGCCATTTCATTTTCGCTCCTGCTTTTCTGGCAACTGGCCGCGAAGGCTAATGCGAACAATAAAAGAAGGATTTTCATGGTGCCTCGACGATGCCTGCTTTGCCGGCCGGCCTGACCGCCATGCTGGTATTTTGTTTTCGCTATCATAGTGTTCTTCTCCCCGGGTCTCCGCTTTTGGTGCCGGCTGGTTGACCACCAGCCGGCAGGGAAACCGTTGCGTTATGGTAGAATCCCGGTGCGGGCTATCCACGTCGGGTTCCGGCTTTCTGCCGGTGATGACTTATGATTCTATGGGATTCCAGGGGGAGTGTATTGGATAATACGGAGAAAAAGGCGCTCGGTCGCCCGGGCCCACACAGTCACTTTTGAAAACGAGTGGAAAAAACTTCTGGCAATTCCGCTATTCGGCGCCACGGTTATCCGTGCGAATCCATGGGCTACATGCGACTGCACATGCCAGCGCCAGAACTGCAGCGCTTTATCAAAGGATATCTATTCTCCCGAACTACGATCCACGACCGCCTGTTTCCTGCCTGGACTCAAAACTTTCTGTTCCTGCACTTGGGCGATGTGTACTCCGCAGTGATGGCCAATGGAGATGTGCAACCGGGTTTTCCAGAGATGCTTGTGGGCCCGCGATCCTATCCTTCGCGGTTGCGGCCCGTGCCCTGCTACAATCGCTCCATAGTTTTGGAGTTTCGCCCTACTGCATTTTTCCTTCTGGCGCATGGGGGGCCGGCTGCTTTTTCCAATAGCATAGTCAATGCGCAGGACTATCTTCCTCGCATCTCCGAGATCAGGAAAGAGGCCGCGGATAGCAAGAGCGAGATCCGAGCATGCGAAAGTCTGAACCGATACTTCAACGCCTACTTTCGAAATGCAGACGCGACCATACCTGAGAACAAAAAAAGGATTCTGGATACGTTGGATAGACAATCGGATTTTCGTGAGATCCAGAAGGAACTGGATGCGCTACCCTTGAGCGTTCGTCATTTGCGGCAACTATTCGCGGAAGTCACAGGGCTCAGTCCGTACCTCTACCTGCGAATTCGCAGAATGGAACAGATGCTTGCCGAATTTCATCAGAATCCAGACATCAAATATTTAACCCGGATATATGACTTCTATGATCAATCCCACTTTATTCGGGAGTTCCGGCGTTTTACCGGAATGCGACCTCTGCAATTTCTGGATGATATGAAGAAGGAAGAAGAGCGAACCCTGCATTATAATCTTGCCCTTCATTTCTTTGACCCGGAATAGTCGATATCGGGCTTCCAATGCGCCGATTCGATCTGCGCTAATTCGCTGATGCTCGCTCCCGGTTCAGAACCAGGTAGATGATATCGGCGACGGACGCTCCGAGGGTCTACGGATTTATTCTCCCTCGGCCAGACGGCTTTGAATATAATCCAGAGCCTGTTTTTCTGTGTCCCGGGCCCAGGAGCTTCTGGACTGGTTGAAGTTGTGATCTCCTCTGGGAACCAGAACAAGCTTTGTGGAGGTCAGGCCAATCTTTCGCGCCTTCCAGTAAAAGCTAATACTCTGGGTGGCCGGAACCAGTCTATCCTGTTGACCGTGAATCAATAACATGGGAGGAGCAAATCGATGAAGCTGGGCGCCCGGAGAAATCTCCTGAAATTTCTCCCCAAGGTAGGCATTTCTCTTTGCCGGATCTGCTTTCAGATTGTCCGGAGGCTCCGGCAGATACCGCTCCAATATCGTGCGAATGCCCGGGCTACCTATCTGATACAGCTCGCCTGGCTCCATGGGAGCGTAAAACGATACCACGGCCACCGGCGGATAGGCATCGGCCCGATTCTGCTTGCTACGTCGAATGTCGTCCTCGGTGGAATCCAACTCATTTCCTGAAGGATTGCTGGCGCTTTGCTGGCGAGTCAGTTCCAGGCCGGTCATCACTGCGATGTGGCCGCCGGAGGAGAATCCCATGATGGCAATCTTATCCGGTGGGATATTGAAATCGCTGGCATGGCTTTGAATATAGCGAAAGGCCTGAATGCTGTCTTCGATGGGATCCATGCCTCGATATGCAGGTGAAATTCGATGTTCGATGGAAAATGCTTTGATTCGCCTTGCGTTCAGTTCTTCTACCCAATCCTGAAACAGCGGCATGTCCGGTCCTGCAATGGACCAGCCGCCGCCATGGATAAAGATAACAGCGCCTACGGGCTCATCGCCACCCGTGGGATAGGAAAGGAGGGTCAGCTCCTGAGGTTCTCTCTGATAAACGATTTCCTTTGTGCCTTCCGGTCGGTAGTAGAGCTGTTTGTGGGCCAGATCCGTGCGCAGTCCGGATGGGGTGGCGCAGGAGGGGAGGCCCGTGGTGGCCAGCATCAGCAGAAGTGCTGCAAACCGGATGCCCCAGCGCTTTCTAGTTCTGGATAGCGATGGCGGCAGGGATTTTTTCGATCCTTGCGTCGTTTGTAATGGTACTCTTTGTCCAGGTATCTCGGATGGCGCAGCCATATTCTCTCCTGCGACCCGGAGCCTATGCCAAGCGCCCGGGCCTAATAAAGGCCCAGCATCATCTGCGCCTCTTCCGAGGCCATTTCTCTGGGATTCCACGGAGGTGAAAAGACAATCTCTACTTCTGCATCTTCGATGCCTTCTACCCGGCTGCAGGCGCCCTGCACCGCCGCCTGGATTTGCGGGCCCACCGGGCAACCCATGGACGTCAGCGTCATGGTCACCGTGGCTTTGTTTCCATCGACCTGGACATCATAGACCAGGCCCAGTTCGGTTATGGCAATTCCGATTTCCGGATCGGCCACAGTGCCGATTTCCGTCCAGAGCTGATCGATGGTTCCGGCCGTGGAGCCCGAGGAAGCGTTTTCATTGGATGGACCATCTGCCTCTGTTGAAGAAGGACCGGAGTCATTTTTGGCCGCAACGCCATGATTTGCCGGCGCATCCACTCCGGTGGCCGGTTCCGCCGATGCATCTATGCGTGGGTTCTGAGTTTCTTCTGCCATCTATGGATCAATATAGAGCATAGATGGCAGGTGGTCAATAAGTGCAGCAGAGCACTGCTTCTGGCAGCGCTCTTTTTTCCAGGAAATCCGGCCATCGCAGCGGTTCAGGGACCCGACACACAACGAATGAGAGGGCCCGTTCCGGCCTTACCGTTCAGCGCAACTATGGCGGAGGCGTAGTCCACCGTCCAAACCTGGTTGGGACTGCCGTGAACAGTAGTGCTGCTCCAGAAGCTGCCAGTAATACCCCCGGGAAAAGCAACGGAGTCGATGCGCGGATTGCTGGCCGTGCTGTAATCCAGTAAAGACATCAATTCGTTGCGGTTGGGTAGGCGCCATACTCGACCGTCAAGTAGAAGCGCGCCACAGTACTGCAAGGCCTCCTGCCAGGCCGATCCGGTGGCTCCACCATCCAGGGAGCAACCAGGCAAGGTCAGGTAGCCCCTGGGACACTTCTGCCAGACCAATCCGGTGACGGAGTCGGTAACTGAATAGGTGCCGCTGTCGGCGAAAGACCGGGTCGGCGCGGTGGGCCCCTGGACGCAGCGGGCCGCATTTGAGTTGGTATCGGCAACGGAGATCAGCACCCCCAGTCCGAAGTTCAGCTGGAAGTTGGAACCCGGGCTGCCAGCATCCGCTGTAGCAGACCAGTAAGGCACGGCGAAACTGCTTCCCGGGAAGGCAGTCCCATCGTAAGACGGCGAAGAGCGCCCGGAATCCATGAGGGTGGACAATTCCTGGATAGAGGGAAGGCGCCAGTCTGTTCCCAGAGAAGTGCAAGAAGCGTTGGCCTGAGCTACGGTAAAGGTGGTCTGCGCTCCAACAATGGAGCAATCTTCGCCGGAGTATCCCTGACTACATCGCTGCCAGATTAATCCGGTGGATTTTTGAAGGACGTTTCCGTCGCCGGTGAGCAAGAACTGCCGCTCCAGCCCTTGCTGAATTTCACCATCTTCGTAAGGGTAATTCAGAAGAGGGCAGGGGAAAGAGGTTCCGGCTGTATCCGAACAGTAGGTCTGACCGGTCTTCAGGATTCCCAGGGCCCCACCACCCAGGTTTCCCGGAAGCAGCACCAGCAAGGCAGTGCCGGCCGCCGATGCATTGCAAAGGGGATCGCCGTAGTGGCAGGGCACGCGAAGGCATCCAGGATTCTCCAGGGCAAGCAGAAGGATAATGGCAAGAGACCGGATGCGTATTTTCACCGGCAACCCTTTCCAGAAGACCGGTAATTCGCAATTTCTTTTGGACCCCCCGGGAGGAAAAAGTTGCGACCTTAACATACCCTCATGCACCTTAAGGCCATGGAAAACTACCGGGGCAGCCCGGTTTTTCTCCGAGGATTGGGGCCGCTGCTTCGCTCAGGGCCGTCTGATTTCCCGATATCCATCCGCAGGAAAGGCCCCTGGAGGCTAAAGCTACAGCTACAGCCTTTCCAGCATCTTTCTCTGCTGCTCATCCGGAAGCCTGCCTTTAATATGAGCCACAAGGATGCGTCGGCCGGCTGCATTGGTGAAGGTAACCTCCGCTTCGGCAAGAAGACCGTGTACGTCCGTGAACATCCATTCGCAGCGAATCTTTTCGCCGAAGTATGCCGGCTGTAGAAATTCAAAGCGCATCTCTGTAGCCAGAAATGCCAGCTGTCCGCCGATGTCGGTAAGCATGCTGGCAGTCAAAAGTCCGTGGTTGATAGGGCCGCGAAATCCCTTCGCCCGTGCAAAGGCATCGCTACTATGGACAGGGTTTTCATCGCCGGTGAGTCCGGCAAAGGACTGGCTTTCGGACAGGGAAAAGACTCTTTCAAGAGTGAAGCGATCGCCGGTCTTGATGCCTTCGATGGCTTTCTTTCTTTCCCCTCGCATGGCATGATTCTGCGGCGGGGCAAAATATAGGCGATGAAAAAAACGAGCGAAGGAAGGTTTTTCGGTTTCGGAACCAGAAAAATGGCCAAACGGAGCACAGAGGGGCAGCGGCGCAAACAACGCAAACTCAGGAACCAGCCAGGATGCGAAGATAGCTTTGAATTACTCGGGACCGCAGCCCTGAAGTAGCTGGAGTGCCGCTAAGGCCTTTGCCTCAATCCATCTGCAGACTGAGAAGCAGAATACCCCAGCCCAGGATCAGCGGCGGAAACAGGAAAAAAGCCCGCCATGGTGGCGGGCTTTCCAGAGAGGCCGGCGAAACCGACTTCGTAAAGGCTCCTGAAAGAATCAGGTTTATTGAACGTTGATCAGAGCTCCTGCCGCTTTCAGCATGGGAGCAATAACCAGAGCAACAACACTCATAAGTTTGATCAGGATGTTGATGGACGGTCCGGAGGTATCCTTCAGAGGATCGCCTACGGTGTCGCCTACAACCGCCGCTTTGTGCGGCTCGGAACCTTTTTTGTAGGTAACTCCATCAATATCTACCCCGCCTTCGAACATCTTCTTCGCGTTGTCCCAGGCGCCGCCAGCGTTAGACTGGAAAATGGCCATCAGAACGCCAGAAACGGTTACACCGGCCAGAAGGCCACCCAGAGCCTGAGCTCCAAAAAGAAAGCCAATCACTACCGGAGTAATCACGGCTAGCAGACCGGGAAGAATCATTTCGCGAATCGCTGCCTGAGTAGAGATTTCCACACACTTGGCATATTCGGCCTTTCCGTCTGCTGCATCAAAGACGGCGCGGTCTTTGTCAGTGATCTTTTCGAAGTCATTGTCGTACTTCTTCATGATTGCCAGCGCTTCTTTCAGTTCCGGAATGCTGTGGAACTGGCGTCGCACTTCAGCGATCATGTCCATGGCTGCGCGACCAACTGCGCCCATGGCCAGAGCAGAGAAAAGGAATGGCAGCATACCGCCAATGAACAGACCGGCCATTACCAATGGGTTGGCAACGTCGATTACATTGATGCCAGCCTGACTCATGAAAGCGGAGAACAGGGCCAGTGCAGTTAGAGCCGCAGAGGCAATGGCAAAACCTTTTCCGATGGCTGCCGTAGTGTTACCAACGGCATCCAGTTTGTCGGTTCTTTCGCGTACCTCTTTGGGCAGCTCGGACATCTCGGCAATACCGCCTGCATTGTCAGAGATGGGACCGTAAGCATCTACAGCCAGCTGAATACCGGTGTTGGCCAGCATCCCCAAAGCGCCAATGGCAATACCATACAGGCCTGCAAAAGAGTACGCGAAGAAGATACCGGTGGCGATAACCAGAATAGGCAGCGCTGTGGATTGCATGCCCACACCCAGACCGGCGATGATGTTTGTGGCCGAACCGGTGGTGGATTGCTTTACGATGGATTTAACAGGGCCGGTACCCGTTCCTGTGTAATGCTCGGTAATGAAACCTACGGCCAGACCTGCTATCAGACCGCCAATGGCCGCTACGAAGACTCCCCAGCTATGGAAAGTTCGCTCAACTCCAGTGAGGATACCTTTTTCGGTCCACTGAGACGGAAGGAGGTAATCGATGGCAAACCAGGCGCCTACCAGCATCAAAGCTGCTGCTACCAGTTCGCCAATGTTCAGAGCTGTTTGCGGGTTTCCGCCTTCTTTTACTCGAACAAAGAATGTTCCAATGATGGATACCAGGATTCCCAGAGCAGCCAGTACCAGAGGAAGCAGTACAGCTCCCAGAGGACCGATGCCGCCAAAGTCCGCCTGAGCTGTTCCCAGGGCTCCCATAAAAGTGGCGCCCAGAACCATGGAACCTAGAATAGAGCCTACATAGGATTCGAAAAGGTCCGCGCCCATACCGGCCACGTCACCAACGTTATCGCCCACGTTGTCGGCGATGGTTGCAGGGTTCAGTGGATGGTCTTCCGGGATACCTGCTTCTACTTTACCCACCAGGTCGGCGCCCACATCGGCCGCTTTGGTGTAGATACCGCCGCCCACACGAGCAAACAGAGCAATGGAAGAGGCTCCCAGCGAGAAGCCAGAAAGTATGTTCAGCACTTTGCCGGTCAGTTCCGGTTTCTTAGGATCGAAACCAAAATAGGCTTCGTAGAATCCAAACAGACCTGCCAGACCCAGAATACCCAGGCCCACTACAGAAAGTCCCATTACGGAACCGCCCGAGAAGGCAATTGCCAGGGCTTTTTCCAGAGAGGTACGGGCTCCATTGGTAGTGCGTACGTTAGCTTTTGTAGCCACGCGCATGCCAAGGAAGCCGGCCAGGGCAGAGCAAAGAGCTCCTACCACGAAGCTCACGGCTACCATCCATGAGGAAGTTTCAGGGTTGGCTGTGATCCCCAGAAGGATGGCTACAGCAATAACAAAGATAATCAGTACTTTGTACTCAGCCTTCAGAAAGGCCATAGCGCCATCGGCAATGTGTTTACCGATGCTTTTCATTTTATCTGTTCCCGGGTCCTGCTTTCCAATCCACAGGGTACGCCAGAAGCTAAACAGAAGGGCCAGAATGCCCGATCCGATCGCAAGATACACGTATTCCATGTAATCTTCTCCTTATATTAATAATTGCGCAAAGTCATTGCTGCCATGCGCCCTCAGAACGAATCCCGGTGCCACCGGGCACTGGAACTCCGGCCGTTCGGTAGCCGAGGCGGCCTTTCCTGACCTGGAATGGTGACGAATGAATCAAGTTCTGTGGAGATTCATCGAAGATGGAATATAGAGCCATCCCATCTTGCCAGGAAGGCCATCAGCACAATGACTGCCTTACATCTGTCAAGCCGAAAACCCGGCATCCCCATGGCGGCCCACGGCGGCCGGCGATCTGCGGAGCCATTTGTAGAATCTGTGGTCTACCGGTGTATTCAAGTGCAGGGCCCGGATCCTGTTCGGATGCCGATACGATCTCTTCTACCAGTTGCGTTATTGCTGCTCTTTTTTTCTTTCAGCATCGGGGCCCAGCCATCCCGGGACCAGGCGGACCTTCGAAATCTTCGTTCCGCCGAGGAAGCCTTCCGCCGGGGCTTTCCTTCCGAGGCCGCGCATTATTTGAACCGAATTCCTCCGAACAGCGAAGTAAGAAAAGGAGCCGAATTCCTGCGCCTCGGCACTTTGCTAGATTTCCACGAAGGGAATCTTGTCCAGGCAAGACAGAAGCTAAAGGAGCTTTATCGAGGACGTGGTATTCAGGCAGACTCCGCGGATAAGTATTCTCTTTTCGATCTCTACTTGCTGGAAGAGGTGGTGCTTCTTCGACAGTTCCGATCTCTGGGCATTCTCCGTTCGGCGCCTCCAGTTGTGACCGGCAGTGCCGGATTTCAAAGCAACCTTGCTGCCAGCAATTACCCGCTCATAGTCTGTAGTTTCCGGAAAGAGGAGGAAGGGATCCGCATTGGTCCTGGACTTCCGCCCAACAAGCACTTAATGTTTGCCAATCCGCTGGATATGGAGCGCATCTGGAAGCTCGAGCCCAATCAGGGAGATGGCTTCCAGTTACGGGTGCTGTCCCGGATTGCAGGAAGATATGAAAAGACCGCCGACAAACTTGATGCTTCCCTTTCCAGCGAAGACAGCCGGCTCGCAGATGAGCTTCGACTCTGTCGCGAAAAATTGGAAGGCATCTACGGGGCTGCCCGCTTGAGCGCGGAAGAGAGCAGTGGAATTCGAGAGTATCTGTATCGTCTGTATTTCTATTCCTGGGCTCTGGATGGAGGTCCATCTCGCACATTCGAGCTGGCGGATTTTCTATTCCGGGATGAGCGCCAGGCCAGCCGTCTGGAATCGCTGCATCTGTTTCGGCGGGTGATGGCTCAATTGCTCTCGCCGGACCTATTTATGGCGGATTCGCATATGGAAAGCTCGGAACAGGATCGCAGCTTTCACAGACTGGCTACTGTGCTGCGAAAGGTGCAATCACTGTATTCCAGCGTAGAGCTCGATGCCGATGCCCGAACCACAGGCGATCTGGCGCGAGCCCTGGAGGTCTACATATTCTCCTCCAGGGAAGAAACGGATTTTCGCATCCTGCGCCGGGCGCTGCTGGATGTTTGCGGCGAGAATCAGGGCAACCGGGAAGCGATGGTATTTCAGATGAATTTGAATCCTTCGCAAGCCCCCGAGATTCAGGAAAAGATTGGTCGACGGGACATGGAGCAAGACAGCCAGGAACTATTCTCGTTAATGCAGTTCAGGTATGGGGAACTAGACTGAGCTTCACCACAACCGTGGGCGCGCCCACACCTTTTAGCGTAGCTTCCTGTATTTCCGTGCTAAGTCCTTTTTCCCTTACGATTTCGCTTACTGCAGGAAAATTCCACACCGAATCCGTAATCCAGATCTCGCCTGAGCCCGCCAGACCTTGCACGCGAGCGGCCACATTTACGGATTGGCCAAAGTAGTCCAGGCGATCGTCGGTCATAACGGCCAGGGCCGGCCCTTCGTTGAGTCCCACCTTGAGCCCCAGTTCGTAGCCCTGTTCTTTCCATCTGCCGTTCAAATTGTCCAGGCGTTCCAGCATCTCCAGCGAAGCCATGAGACCGTCCACCGGCCGCGAGAAGGTGGCCATGATCGCGTCGCCCATGGTCTTTACGATGGCACCCTGGTGCTTCTTTACGGTTTCGGTGAGCTCTTTGAAGTGATCCTGCACCAGACGGTAAGCAATGAGATCTCCGGCTCGATCATACATCTCGGTGCTTCCACGAAGATCTGTAAAGAGGATGGTAAGGCTCTTTATGTTCAGATTCAGGTTGGGCGAAAGATGGTGAATGCGAAAAAGCTCTCGAAAGCTCTGATTGTTCAACAATTCTCGGGCGGTTAAGAACGGCAGAATCTGCGTCGGGCTTCTTTCGGCAATCTCAGTTATGCGATCCGGATTGGGCTGCAAATAGGTGGTGCCCACGCGTCTTCCGGTGCGATTGTGAACATGGACAATGTACTTTCCGGGCGGAACTTTCTTCTCATACGGAGTAAATCCGCTGGCCAGCAATTCCACATGCAGCTCATCCCCTGGATGGGGCGCTTCATCGTCGACGATAAAAAAGGAACCGGAATTGGCATCTACTGTTGCGATTTGAAGAATATGACCCTGGCCGTTTTCGCGCATATGGCTTAGCGCAATTCCGAAGGAGAAGCTGCCTTCCGGCTCCAGGACTTCGAATCCACGCAGTGTGCTTTGTATCCAGGAGAGTAGCTCCGGCGATTTCTTGAAGTTAGGGGAAAAATGATAGCGGAAGTAGCTCTCCAGGTCCTGCAATGGATCCACCTTGAGATCGCGTACAGACTGATGAATGCGAAAGGCCACTTCAACGTGGTCGTCTAATTGAGTGGGCACATTGACATTGCAAATGTAGCAATGAAAGGACTCTCCATCGATCTGGTCTAGTTCGTGATGAGCATGCACAATGCCGCCGCAGAGCGGGTATGTCAGATTGTAGAGAAAATCGAACATACCTACTTTAGCAGCATGAACGAAGGTATGTACGGCGCTCTGGGGATCCAGGCCACGGGAGGCTGCGAATGAGTAGGGATTGATTCTAGTAAGGGCCCAGTCATCCATTCGCGGCAGTTCCTCTTTCAAGGCTGCCAGAACATCGGCAGGAAGATGAGGATAGCTCTTCAGGGAATGGAATTTCTGATCCAGTACGGCTGTGTTCATCGGACCAAAGGAAGAAAGCCCCGATCTGAATGACAAGTGGAAATTTGTATGTGCAATTGATTCGAGTTGGGCCGTCAACTCCAGAAGTCCACGGGATTGGGCCCTGCCTGCGGCGCGGAGGCGGCGGCCTGCTTAGCACAGCGCCCTGGCCTTCGGAGCGCACGGGGCGGCCCTGTAGAGCGCGGGACCGCCGAATCTGCAAGCTTACTTCGAAGGAGAGGGCCAGCCGGCCGGAACTGTATCGTCGATCTTGCCCAGTCCGACTTCGCTCATATTCAGGGTCTGCACAAACAATTGATTGAATCGACTGCTATCCGCCGGATCCTGGGACCGGATGGCCACCAGGGTTGCCTTTCCGTTTTCATCGTGGAAGCTAATGTCCACCATGCGGCCTCCAGGTTTCATGGTGATCAGCAGACCCAGCTTTCCGTCCGTTTTCTCATCGTAGGTCTTTTCCACCCGGAATTTCATACCCGCCCCGGTCATTGCATCGATCAGCATAGGAATAAACTTTCCCACGGGCTGGGAGGCTCGATAGATGCGCTTCTGGGCCATGAGGCTGGAAGAGGCCAGCATTACAGCCAGAGCCAGGATGGCAGTGGCAGGTCCTATCTTAAATTGGAATCGTCTATACATAATAATGCTCCGTAAATCTTCGTTTCAGGCAGTTTGCATATCCAGGATCATCGGATCCGGGCAGACTACTGTTGTATCCATCGGCTACCTTCGCTTTTCCTTGACACCAATGTGGCGCAAAAACATGCGAAAGGTCCGTGGTAGAAAAAGTAAATCAACTCCTGTTTTTTGACAACCTTGCCCTGTACTACGTGATGCGGGAAATCCCCCCGGTAGTTCTGGCCAGGGCCTTCCTGACGGTGGATTCGCGGCTCAGTGGCAGCCTTCTAGGAATCATGGATCCAGAGCAAAGGGCCATGATCCATGCAATGATGATCAAGGAAAACGATGAAGACGCCGCAAAAAACGAGCAAGCTGCGCAATCCCTCCTTGTTATGGGCAATGAACTCATCAAGAAAGGCATCATCCGAAAAGAAGGACCTCACTTTCGCGGAGTGCCCGCCGCCGATGAATAGGCAGTACCATTCATCTCCATCCTAACCCTTTATTGGACTCACCTGCGTATTTTCGTCGTTCCCGTTCCTTTGGTGTTGCCCTTTCTGTTTCCGCTCCCGGTTCGGCCCCGGGGCAATGCTGGACCCGGGTTTTTAAGAGTCCTTTCCCACCATTCGCTTGATACCATGCCAGATCCATTTTCTCTTCCAGATCAGAATTGCCAGAATGATTACCAGAATCAAGTTTTCCAGAAGCCAGTATGTCAGCGAAAGGAAGGAATTTGTCAGACTGATCAAAGCGTTCTGGTAAGTCGGAACTTCGAGCTGTGACACAGCTTCCGGTCCGCTTACATAAATGCTTACAGTGGCCCATTTAACGCGGTCTTCGATCTTCCAGCGTTCAAAGCGAGCTTGATCCTGTCCGTCTTCCGATTGCGATATCAAATTCTCCGCCTGAATCTGATTGTTTGCGTTGGTCCTATTCTGAAGCGCCTGCCTTCGTATGGATCTAAGCTTTTCTCGATCCAGTTTGATACCCTGCCAGACCATGTCGGATGTATGATCCGTAACATCAATGCTGCTCTCATAGAGAAGGCCAGCCGCCTCTAATTCCTTTAGCGCATCGTAAAGTCGATCCGCCGAAACCCGAATTGTAGCCCGAAACGATTGCTCCCCGGAGGTATAGGTTCTGGAGTTTGAAAGAAATCCGTACTTCTCTGCCACTGCAAAGGTAGTCTCCCTTGATTTGAGAATCGAGTCCGATCGAAAGCCTAGGTTCACGGTATACTCTAGCATCCGATCCTCGGCAAGCTTCGACACGCTGAGTGGAAGGACGCTCAGTTGCTGGTTTTCATTTCTTCCCGTTCCATCTTCTTCCTGCGCATTTCTTTCCCGGCTGAAGGCCTCATCCTTTTTGCTTTCCATCTGCGCGGTCGGCGCTCCGGGTGCGGTTGAATCTTCGGAAAGCTCCATTTCTCCTTCGGTCTGATCCGAAGGGGAAGAGCGCTGGGAACGGTCTTCCGAGCATCCCGGAAGTATGAGCATTACGGTAAAGATTGCAGTTGCAGGAATTAAAGAAAGAAATGGGCGATTCATGTTCTGTAGACGCAAAAAGATCTGCGGCGGTTCAAATGAGCTTGCAAACGTGGATCGAATTCACTAGCTTCTACTTCTTATGGAACCGTTCAAACTGGCAGATTGGGTTCTGCAGGGCACAGGCAAACTCAGCACGGATACACTGAATGGGCTTCGCAGCTTCCTGCATCAATCCATGGATTGGTCTGGCGATCAACTGGAGAAGCTTTCGGATCAACCCATGATCCGGGAATCGGATGTTGGACGGGCTCTCTACCAGGCTTCACGTGGCATGAAGGAGGGAGCGGCGGCCACCTCCGATGCCCTCTCTGTGGCGGCCGGGGCTACGGGCTATGCATTTGAAGTGGCTCGAAAAAGCGTGGCCGACTCCGATCGCACGGTGGAGCAGATATTATTTGATAACGTTGCTGTGGCCAGTGTTGCCGGTTCCTCTTTTGCCGGAGTCACCATTAGCAAAATTCAGCCTTCCTTCCGACTGAATGGAGAAAATGTAAGCCTGGCGGATATTTCCGAGGATTATCGCCGACAGGACCGGGATTCTGTGAAGAGGGGACCTTTGCTGCTCATTCCCGGTCTTTTCTGCGATGAAAGCCTGTGGTCCGATTCTGGACAGCCAGAATCCTTTGCTGCGATGGTGCGAAACCTGGGCTACTATCCGGTGAACTTTCGCTTCAATCCAGGAAATCCCATACCGGAAAATGGCAGAGCTCTCTTTACCATGCTCAATGAGTTCTTTGCGCATGAAGATTTCTATGAAAGTCGTCCCAGAGTACTATCCTACAGCCAGGGCGGACTTATCCTGAGGGCAGCCATCTATCTTTCCATGCAACCCGGGGCGCCGGTGGGGGACTATAGTCGCTGGCTGGATCATTCCATATTTATTGCCAGTCCAGACGGAGGTTCCTACATCGAAAAGCTGGGCTTCTGGATTGGTCTTGGTCTTTCCAGAGTGCCTCTACCTGTGGTATCTATTCTGGGCGCCATCGGAAATGAAAGAAGCGATGCAATGAAAGATCTTTCTCATGGCATTATTCGCGAAGAAGACAGGGCAGTGCACCATCCGGATCGCTACGGTCTGGACACCTATCACGGAGAATTGGATAACATTCCTGGAACTCAGATCTTCAGCTCGATATCCAACAAAACGGAAATCTGGGGCTCATGGTTTGGCGATGGAGTTGTGGAAGACACAAGTCTACGAATGCTTTCGGATTCCGTGTTTCGAAAGAAGAAGAATCCCGAAGACCGCGTCCATCATCTGGAGGGACTCAGTCATTTCCAGATCATGAATTCGCCGGAGACGCTGAAAATTGTAAAGAGGATTCTGGCCGATTGAGATTCTGGCCTGTATGAGACGTCATGCTCTATTTGATCGACGCCAGCGTTTACATCTTTCGAGCTTTCTTTTCTCTACCTGACAGTATTCGCGACAACCGCGGCCAGAGCGCTAACGTCATCTATGGCTTCGCAGACTTTCTGATTCGTTTTCGAAAAGAAAGCGGAGCCGTTAGAGGAGCTCTGTGTTTTGACGAAAGCCTCACTACAAGTTTTCGCAACGAAATCGATCCACATTACAAAGCCAACCGTCCGGAAGCGCCGGAAGATTTGAAACGGCAGATGCAGGCCTGCAAGGATATAGGCAGGTTCATGGGCTTTCCGGTTTATGCCAGCCCCAGGTATGAAGCCGACGACCTCATCGGGAGTCTGGCGCAGCAACACAGACATTGGACTGCGGGGCCCATCTGTATTGTTTCTACCGACAAAGATTTGCTTCAGGTTCTTACTCCTGGCGATGAGTTCTGGAATTTTGGTAAGAATGATCGCTTCGAAACGGCGGGAGTGCAGGAACGAATGGGGGTGGCCGCATCGCAGATGGCGGATTTGCTGGCCATCACCGGCGATGCAGTGGATAACATACCCGGTTTGCCCGGAATCGGCGGTACCACGGCAGCGAAATTGCTTCAGCATTACGGCAGTCTGGATGCTTTGCTGTCCAACCTGGACTCACTTGAGAAAAACAGTGAGATACGCGGAGCTCCCAGATTCAAGAGCATCATTGAGCAGAACCTGGATGTATTGGAAAGATCCAGAAAATTGACGGCCATTGTTACCGATCTGAAGGTGGAGAAGAACTCGAAGAACCTGGAACTGAAAGCCCCGGACATGGAAAAACTCAAAGAATACTTCGACGATCTGGGAATCGGGGCCCGGCTTCTGGGGCGCTTGAACAGCGAGAGCGGAGGCGGCACTGGGCGCGAAAGCGGTCGGCGGAGGGAGAACAAGGGAAAGGAAAATGCTTCGGGCAAAATCAAGCAGAATCAAAGGGCTGGCAAAGGGGCCGCAAAACGCGACCCTGAAGTGGATTCCCGGGGCAAGGCTTCGCCAGGTGGGCAAAAGCAACTGCCCGGGCAGACAATACAGAGAAAACCGCGGGGGCCGAAAAATATGAAAAGAAGCGAATCGCAGGACTCGTTTGTAGAATACGTGGAAGATCTTTTCTCCGGGCTGGGACAGGTGAGCGCTCGAAAGATGTTCGGAGGATACGGGATCTACCAGCGACAGAGAATGTTTGCGCTCATCGCCTATGACCGGCTCTATATGAAGGTGGACGATGTATTGATTCCGGAATACGAGAGAGAAGGAAGCGAGCCTTTTATTTACGAAAGCGAAGGACGAAAGCCGATTCAAATGTCCTACTGGAGCCTACCGGAGGATGCCATGGAAAGTCCTGCCCTGGCGCAGCAGTGGGCTCTCAAATCCGTGGAGGCCGCGATTCGGTCAGCGACCAAAAAGAAACCGGCGAAGAAGAGCAAAGCTACCGCTGGCAAGAAGTCCGCGAA